>JBCBRU010000268.1:0-11069 GCA_039819565.1 Myxococcota bacterium
ACGCCAGCGACGAGACCACCCGCGGACGCTGGGTGGAAGTCAGAGCGCAACTGGAGTTCGTGCTGAGCTCGACGGCGGCGTTAGGGGGGACGCCCCTGGCTCGATTCTCTCGAGCGCGCGTGCGAGCGGCTCGTCGATGCCGCCAACAAACGCGGGGGCACGGACAACATCACCGTGGCTCTGGTTCAGTTTCAGGCGGAGTAGTCCTCGCCCCCGCGGCTCGCTGTCGCAATCTCTCCTGTCGAAGCACGAACAGGACCCGCGCCGCCGCATCCTGGGCGATCCGTCGGGCCGCGAAGCGCGCGGCTCGCGCGCCCTCCCGGCGACGTTCCGTGCGCGCTCGAGAGAATCGAGCCAGGGGCGTCCCCCCTAACGCCGCCGTCGAGCTCAGCACGAACTCCAGTTGCGCTCTGACTTCCACCCAGCGTCCGCGGGTGGTCTCGTCGCTGGCGTCGAGGGTCACTGCGAGTTCGAGCGGCCCCTCCCCGCGCCGGAGCGCTTGACGGTCGAGGGCCGCATCGAGCAGGCCGCGAAACTCCCCGCGCGGCACCCCCAAGACCCGATCCAGCCGCACCCTGAGCCGAGGAAGAGGAGCTCCAAGCTGGGCGTTCTGTCCTGTCCAATGCGTCCACGCCTGCGTGTGCAGGCTCGAGGAGAATGGCTCCAGGCTGGACCAGGTGGCGGCCCGGGCGCCCGCCGATGCACCGGCGGCGAGGCCCGGGACACGGCGGGACCGAGCCCTCAGCCAATCCTGGAGCACCTGGCGCGCCACCGCTTCGTCGCGAGACTCGGCGTCTCGGACCAGCCCCCGGATGGCGGCCTCGGCCCCCTCCGCGTCGCCTGCGATCTCTGCGGCCAGGGCCAGCTCCAGGGCCGCTTCGGCGCGATCGCTCGTGACCGGCCGAGCGTAGGCTCTCGGCGCGAGGGCCGCGCAACACACAGCCAGGGCGATCGGCGCCCACGGACCTGCCATGGCGACAGGCTAGCGCGAACGAAGGGGACGGGCGACGCGATGCGCAACCCTTGCTAAGGTCCCGCCGCCATGCCGGACCTCACTGCGCTGGGCGCGGCCGCGGCGGCGCTCGTGGCGGCGGCCGCGCCCGAGATTCACGCCACCGGCGTGATCGCCGTGGCCCCGGACGCCTCCGGGGCGACCGCTTCAGCTATGGCCGAAGCCCTCCTTCGGGCCCGGGTCGTCGACAGTCCCGCGCTGCGCCTCGTGGAGCCGGGCCGAGCGCTGTCCGGCGACCCCCTCACCCGCGAAGAAGCCACCCGAGAGCGGGCTCGGGCGGCCCTGCAGGACGGACTTCGGGCTTGGGAGAAGCTCGCCCTCGATGAAGCGATCGCTCGGCTCGGACAGGCGATGACCCTATTTCGAGAGACCGGCCCGCTCCTCGGCGACCTCTCGGAGCTGAAGACCACCGTCGAGCACCTCGCCGCCTCGCTGGTGCTTCGCGGCTCCGCCGCGGAGGCCGAGAGCCTCTTCCTCGAGCTTTTGACCTTGGACCCCGGCCACGAACTCGAGGGGTTTCCTCCCTCCGTCGAGACGGTCTTCAATCGCGCCGCCACCCGGCTCGACGCGACGCCGTCGGGAGCGATCGAGTTGTTCAGCAGCCCTCCTCAGGCGGCCGTCTTCTTGGACGGACGTTTCGAAGGCGTCACCCCGCTCGTGCTCGAGGACATCGTCGCCGGCGCGCACTACCTCCGCCTCGAGAAGCTGGGCTTCGTACTCCACGGAGCCACTTTGAAGGTCACCGCGAAACGGACCTCGACCGTGCAGACGCGCCTCCGATCGCTCGGCCGCGGCGCCGAGCTGAGAGATCTCGCGGCGCGGGCCGAACGGGAGGCGAGAGCAGGCGCGCCCGGCCCGGCCGGACCGGACGCCATGGGGGGGCATGCGCGGGAGCTGTCGCGTCTCCTCGAAGCCGATACGCTGCTTCTCGTGGCCTGCACGCAGAGCGGACGGGACGCCACATTCATCACCACCGTCTTCGACAGCCCCTCGGGCACACGCACCGCGATCGAGCGCACGGTTTTGAGCACCGATACCCCGGACTATCGCGAAAACCTCGGACGCTATCTCGACCGGGTGGTCTCCGCCGCGGCCGATTCCGGCGTCGCGTCGGCTTCGACCCCGGAGGCTGAGGCGCCCCCGTCTGGTCCCTTCGGGTTGGGCGCTTCGGGTGCCTCACCCCCGTCGCTGTCCGAGCGCCCTTCCGCGCGGTCGACCCCCGCGGAGGTGCTGGTGGGCTGGACTTTGATGGGCGTAGGCGGCGCCGCGCTCCTGACCGGCGTGGGCTTCGGGATTGCGGCCCAGGTGACCCATGATGACTTTCGAAACACCCCCCAAGCCTCCTCCGAACTCTCGGAGCTTCAGAACCAGGGGCGGACCTATTCTAATCTCGCAGATGGATTGTACATCGGGGGCGGGGCGCTGGTGTTGGGCGGCGCGGCCCTGGTGCTCTTCTCCGACGCCTTCCGGCGCTCCCCCTTCCAGGCCGGCCTTCAGGTCGGTCCGGAGCGTGCCGTGGTGAGGCTCGGAGGCCGCTTCTGATGATGTCCTTCCGAGCCCCCCTGGTCGCTTGCGCGGCCGGGGCCCTCGCCGCTTGTAACCTCGCTCTCGACTTCGACGATCTCGAAGACCTCCCCTGCCCCTGCGGGCCCGGGTTCGTCTGCATCGAGAGCTCGGACCGATGCCTCCCCGTGGGCTCCTCGGAGCCTTTCAAAGCCTGCCTCCAAGACACCCCCAACACCGGCGATGAGCTCTGTCCGGCGGGTCACCGCTGCGTGGCTCTCAACGGACAGGGCCCCCGCTGCCTCCCGCAGTGCGCGCCGGTGTTGTACGCCCGACCGGCGGCGGGGGCCGCCATCGCTAGCCAGTGTGACCCCGGCACCACGTGTTGGGAGAGCTCGAAGGGGGGGGTCTGCTCGGAGGGCGTGTGTCGCGACAATCCCAACAATTGTCCGAACCCCGGAGAACGATGCGCCCTCTTCAACGGCGCCGGGGTCTGCTTTCTAGAGTGCGACCCTCTTCAGATTGCGCCTCTGGACTGCGGCGGTGACGAGATCTGTCACCCCATCGGCACCACGGACATCACGGCCTGCGTCCGGGCGGGCTCTCTCAACTCGGGCGATATTTGCACGCAGCCCGAAGACGGCATGTGTGAGAAGACCGACGGGAGCCGCGCCCTGATTTGCGCGAGCTTCGAGGCCACGACGAACGAGCAGCTCTTTTGTCGTCCCGTGTGCGACCCTTCCAGCCAGGCCGGGTGCGTACCCCCCGAAACGTGTTCCGTGGTCCGCGCACGCCTCGACGCAGTGACGGGTCGAAGCCTCGGAGCCTGTCGCCCCTGAGACGCCCGCGCCGGCGCCCCCCGACTCTCGTCGTAGGGAGCATGACGACGTCGACGACGCCTGGTAGTGTCCCGGATCCCGATGGTGAACC
This sequence comes from Myxococcota bacterium, assembly GCA_039819565.1. Lineage (GTDB taxonomy): Bacteria > Myxococcota > Kuafuiibacteriia > Kuafuiibacteriales > Kuafuiibacteriaceae > JAHQVK01. Next base: position 3,446 of record JBCBRU010000268.1, read on the forward strand.
TTTCTCTTGAGCAGAGCGGGGAGCTCAGACCAGGAGTCTGGTTCTCGACCTTGTTCTACTCAGCGCTGCAAGCCCGCTTCACGGGCGTGATCCAGCTTCGAGACGCGCAGGGAGATCGAGCGCTCTTCTTTCGGTCCGGAGACCCGGTCCACGCGGGCGGTCTGGGCTTTCAGGGTCACTATCTCGGCCAGCTCGTCGCGGAGCTGGGGCTGCTCCCCACGAATCTGGTGCGGGAGGCGCTGGAGCGACACCAAGCGCTCCCCCAAGAGGAGCGGCCGCTCCTCGGCACCTTCCTGGTCCAGAGCTTTGGGCTCTCCGGCCCCGACCTCAAGCAGGCCGTGATTCGCCAGTGCGAGGGGCGCTTCGAGGCGTGCTTCGGCCTGGCCGAGGGCACGGCCTACCACGCCCTGCCCGGCGAGAATGACCGCATCAAGTCCATTGCCGTCAAAGTTGACGGGTGGTCCCTTCTCCTCCGGGGTCTTCGCAGCTCGAGCTCCGACGCGGAGCTGCGCGCCACCGCGGACAGCCTGCTGGGCCGCTCCGTGAAGATGAAGGGCAGCTTGCGCCAGCTGGAAGCCCTCATGACCGTCCCTCGGGATGTGGCCAGCGGGCTTCGTTACCTGGACCGTCCACGCAAGCCCGACCAGCTCGAGCGGACCTTGCGTCGCCGCAAAGCCCGATCCCTTCTGAGGCTGCTGGAGCTTCTCGATCTCCTCGAAACCCATCCTGCTTCAAAAGCCATTCCCATCGCCTCCGTCTCGCGCGTACGCCCGGGGCCCGACACCGGCCAGAGCGAGGTGATCGAGCCGGACCGACCGACGACGACCCGGACCTCCTCGGATCCCAGTCCTACCCCCGCGCCTCCGCCCCCCTCGAAGCGGCGAGCGCGCCCGGCCTCGAAGCCACGCAGCGATGAGGAGCTCAAGCGCCAAAGCCTCTTCGCCGAGATCGACCGTTTCTACGCCGAGCTAGAGAACGGTCTGGATCACTTCGCCGTCCTCCAAGTCGAACGCAACGTTTCCTCGGATGGGCTGCGAGAGCGACAGCTGGAGCTCGTGCGGCGCTTTCACCCCGACAACTTTCCCGGCGAGAACGTCCCCGACGATATCCTCAGAAAGGCTCAAGCTATCTCCTCCGCCGTCAACGCAGCCTACGACATCTTGAAGTTTCCCGAGGCGCGGGCGGAGTACGAGCGGGGTCTCGCCAACGGCACCATTCGCGGCGACGGTCGACGGCAGGATCTGATTCGCGAGGCCCAGATCAAAACCACCAAGGCGCTCCACTACATCAAGCGTCGGCAGTTCGCCGAGGCCCGGGAGCACCTCCAGCGCGCTCTCGACCTGGACCCGCAGGCCAAGGGGGTCAAGCCCTACCTCGCCTGGGCCATGTATTCGAGCCAGCGCGACGGAGACACCTCGGCGGAGCCGGAAGTGATTCGACTCTTGGAAGAGGCCCTCAAGGACGAGCCCGAGAACCCCGACGTCTATTACTATCTGGGGCGCGTCCTCAAGGACGCCGAAGATCTCGAACGGGCCTATATGTACTTCAAGAAGGCCTCGGACCTCGACCCCCGCTACCACAAAGCGCTGAGTGAGATGCGGGTGCTGCGAGGTCAGCTCGAAAAGAAACAGAAGACCGGACGCACCGACATCCGTAGCATCCTCAGCCGCTTCTTCGCATTCCTTCTGTTTTGGCTGTAAGCCCTTACGGCGAGGGATAGTGTACGCCCAGGCGCGCGATCGCTCCCGCCGCTATCGTGAGCCAGAATCGAGAACCGGCTGAGTCCGAGCCGCGTCGTCGCCGTCCTCAAGGTCTCGGCGTGACGGCGAAGAGCCCCACGTCGATGAAGTCGTGAGGCTGATCAAACACGGTGTTCCTCCTGAAGCGAGCACGTCCGTCCTGCGCGCTGAGCCGCGTCCTCGCCCATGCGCTCGAGCATTCGGGGGAAGCTGCGGCGTAGGGACTCCGACATGACCGCGGCGATCAGGGTACCGGTTCCAGGAAGGTTGGCCGTGAACGACCACCAGACGCGAATCGCGGTGGCCTCGAGGCCCAGCGGCTCGAGCCCCCATCCGCCTTGGAGCCGACGCATCGGAAAGGGAAAGCCCGGCTCGTCGGCGTGGTACTCCAGCTCCAAGGACGTCGGCGGCTGAAACGCTACGCATCGCTCGGCCCAGCGCTGGCCGCGGACATTGGCGCATTCGCGAACCGCGCCAACCCCGGGCGCCGCTCCCGCGCGCAAGAAGGTTTCGGTGAGATCATCCGAGTAGCGTTCGATACCCCCGAGGTCGGAGATGACTTCCCACATCGCAGCGGGTGGCGCTTGGACAACATGGCGAAGCTCGAAGCGCTGCCGGGTTCCCCGCGTCTCGTCGGGCTCCCGCGTGAGCTTTCGAAGGCCAAGAATCTGAACCATGCCGAGGAGTCCTACGCCCGCCGCAACCCCGGCTACGAGAGCGGTCCCAAAGCCGGTGAGCCCAGACCAGAGACCGACAAAGACCAGACTGCCGACCACCCACATGAAGTCCCCTAGGGATGTCATCGCCGCTTCGAAGAGCCGGAGAGTTCGACGGCCCGCTTGCACAACGAGGAAGACGGCGAAGCCAAGCAATGCGAGGGCGAGAGATCGGAGGACCCAGGCGTCGACCGCGAGGTGGAGACTGAGAGTCGGCGCCTTGAGGAGGAGGCCCACCGCACACGCGGTGGAGAACACGGCGTTGGCCCGAAGACCAAAGCGGAGGAGAGCGTCGGAGGGTTGGGTGGTACGGGACATGGTGTGATCCGCCCCGACGATGAGGATAGGGACGGTCCCGGGTCGATTACCTAGGAGGTCATGCGTGCCTTCGAAAGAAGCTCTCGCTGGCCTCGTCGGCCGGGAAGAAGGTCTCGAGCTGAACCTCATGCGCGGTCAGGTCCTGGGGGCTTCCCAGCGAGGTCAGGGTCGAAAAGGTGGAGATGCGGACCGTCTCGCGCTCGAGCACCAGGTGAGCGATCAGCTGCGTCTCGGCGATGTCCCCGTCCCACGGTGAGGGGCATCCCGGGAAGTCCTGCAGCCGCCCCAGCAGCTCTCTCGCGCCCGGATGATGCACCGACTCTCGATAGAGCCGCGCGAGCATCAAGGGCGCCAGCTCATCGAAGTTGACCACTCGGCTCCGGAGTCCTTTGGGATCAAAGAGGGGCAAGAGGGCGTTGCTTCCGGCGATCGGCGGTTCGCTGTGCACGCTCCGCCCCTCGGCGACGGCAAGCTTGGTGTCTCCGAGCCACTCCAGGAAACGGACGTACGCGTCATTGGCCATCAGCACCGTCCAGCCTGGATCCACCGCGATGGCGGGATAGGGCTCGTGGCGCTCGAGGAGAAAGCTCAGGGCGCGCCGAACTTGGCGCAAGGCGGGATCGGAGAATGGGGTTCGACGGTACGAGGGCGACAAGCCCGCCGCGGCCAACATCACGTTGCGCTCGCCGAGGGGGACGTCCAAGATCCGGCAAAGCCGCAGGAGGGACTCTCGGCTCGGCTGCGAACGACCCGTTTCGAGGAAGCTCAGGTGTCGGGCGGAAAGGTTGGCCTCCAACGAGAGATCGAGCTGCGTCATCCCACGCCGCCGCCGCCAACGGCGCAGAAGCGATCCGACCGTGGTGTCAGAACTCTCCACTTTTAGGCACCCTACAACGATCTTGCCGGGACCGTCCGCGTACGACCTCTAGGAGGCTCGGGGCAACGGGGGTGAAGGGTCCGGAAGACCTTCAGGCCCCACTCCCTCGCTGACGCACTTGGCGCACGAAACGGGTGTAGCTCAAGGCGATGGCCGATCCGCTGGAGCAAAGCCCCGCAACCAAGAAGAGCGCCCAGCCGGGTTCGCCGGCGGCGCCCCGCCACCACGCCTCGAAGGGCCCATAAGGGGGAAGAACGACGGCCGCCCATCGCCACGGTTCGGGCACGAACCACATACCGGCGGCCGCCACCGGGATGAGTCCGACGATCTTGAGCACCGCGAAGGCCTGCACCTTGTCCGAAGCGAAGCTGACCACGAAGAGCGCCAGGGCGGGCGCGATCATGGAAGCGACGGCGCACGTGGCCAGGAAGATCGGCCACGGAGGGAGGCCGTGACCGATGACCAGACCGGCGACAACGCTGGCCGGAAACGCCACGGCGGCGGTGAGCATCGCTTCCAACGCCAAGAAGCGTCCGGCGGGCACCGGGGAGACGAGGACCGCATCGAGCGTGTGCTCCTCTTTGGTCTCGAGAAGAAGAAAACCTCCGATCGCCCCCGAAGCGACGGAGCCGAGGATGAGCGCGCCGTAGCTACCGATCAAAGGCCGGTACGGGGTCAGCTCGAATCCAAAGCGGGCGCGGAGCTCGTCCTCGAGCCAGGGAAGACCGAACCGAAACGCGAGCGCAACCAAAGCCACGTATGTAAAGAGGCCTGCCAGGAAGCGATCTCTCACGACGCGGAGCGCGTCGCCCCGGGCCAGAGTGATGAGAAGACTCAACGGGACCTCCTCCCCGCCGTCTTCGACAGGCGGATGTGCCGCGCGAAGGACCAACGCGCGTAAAGCCAGCCTCCCCCCACCAAGACGACGCAGGACGCCGCCGCCCCTCCGGCCTCAGTCCCCGAGAGGGGGAGAGCTCCGGACAGCATGATGCGCAAGGGGCCCTGCGTAGGAATCAGCCACCATAGGAGGGCGGGCCCCACGCCCAGCACCCAAAAGGCGGGGAGCTGACTCACCAGGCTCACTCCGACCGCCCCCGGCATGAGAAAGGAGGTCACGGAGTCATGCGCAGCCACCTGCCCTAGCCCCACCAGGGTGAGGCCGACCGCGAGGACGGCAGCCCCTCCGAAAAGCGGAACCAGCGCCACGTGGCCCCATGCGCCGGCCACCACCGCGACCACCGTCGACTCGACGAGAGCGAAGCCGGTGAGCGTGAGCACTTTGCTGGCGAGATAGATTTCCGTGCTCAACGGGCTGACCCGCAAAGCGTCGAGGGTGCCCTGGCTCTTGTCGAATAGAACCATCGAGGCCCCAAACATGTAGGTCGTGCCGCCGATGGCAGCAGGTAAAACACCGGCAGGGCCCGGCCCATGAGGGTCTCGGGGATGACCAGTCGCACGAACACTCCGGTCGCAAAGGCCATGAAGAGGCCGATCGCATAGAGCTGACTACGCGCCTGGAGGCGGGTGTCGAGTCTCACCATGGGGGCGAGGCTCTGGAGCCAGCGAAGACGACTCACGACAAGGACTTTCCCGTGACCTCGACGAACACGTCCTCCAGCGAGGTCTCCAGCGTGTGCAAGGTTTCGACGCGAACGCTGCGGAGGAGCTCTGTGAAAGTCGAGTTGTCACCCAGACCATCCAGAGGAAAGCGCTGGCGCTGCTCCGCTTCCCCCACGCGGTAGGTCAGCTCGACCTCCCGGCGGCCGTGGCGAAGACGGAGCGCGCGGGGCGCGTCGACGACGTCGAGGCGGCCGTCGACCACGAAACCGACGCGATCGCAGAGGACGTCTGCGGTGTGCATGTCGTGGGTGGTCAAGAAGGTCGTCACGCCCGCCTTTCGCCGCTCTTGAACGAGCTCCCTCACGCGACGGGCGCTCACCGGGTCGAGCCCGGACGTGGGTTCGTCGAGAAAGAGGAGGCGAGGCCGATGGAGGAGACTCCGGGCGAGGTTCAGCCGGTTTTTCATCCCCTTGCTGAACGCATCGACCCGCTGATCCGCCGCATCCCCCAGCCCCACCCAATCGAGAACGGCGTCCGCGGACTCGACCTCGCGACCTCGGTAGAGCGAAGCGAAGTAGTCCAGGTTCTCGCGGGCGGTCAGCTTCAGATAATGGTTGGGCAGCTCGAAGGAGACCCCGATCTCTGCGTAGAAGTCCGGCCCCCAATCAAGGAGCGGGCGGCCGAAGACTTCGACCTGTCCGGTCCAGCCGGTGAGGAGTTTGATCAGAATCTTCTGGGTTGTGGACTTTCCAGCCCCGCTCGGCCCGAGGAAGCCAAAGACCTCGCCGCGCTCGATGGTGAAGCTCATACCCTGGATGGCGGGATGGTGGGCTCCCGGGTAGGTGAAGCCGAGTCCGTCTACGCGGACCGCGGAGGGCCCTTCGGGGGGGCTCACGGAGGGGGCGCGAGCGCGATCTCGATCCGCGCGGTGGCGTTGGGATCCTCGATCGTGCGCGTGACGCAACCTCCCGCGATAGCCGGGCCCACTTCCTCGAACGCCAGCTGTTCCTCACCAGAATCGGGATCCACCCGAGTCACCGAGCGAATCCCGCGGTGGCTGTACACGAAGACGTTGAGGGCCGGATAGTCGAGGCTCACAGCGGCGGCGAGCACGTCGTTGCGGTTCGGGAAGGCGGTGACCTCGACCGTCTGGCGGAGACCGGGGAGAGGATCCCGCCATAGAGCGTCGCATCCCGAGGTCCCGTCGGGCGGCGTTTCGCGCACCACTACCCTGAGCGCGCGGGTACTCAGCTCGACCTCCTCACTGGGGAAGATGACGTCGACCTGGAGCGCGCCGATGTCGCCGCAGCCGGCGAGGATCGCGGCGGCGCACAACGAGGAGAGCAAACGCATACGCGGACAATACCGCCATCGCGGACGGATGGGCACATCTTGGGCTGAAGAGGAGGGAATTAGGTGGCGGTCACCAGCTCCGAGGCGTCACGCCATAACGCAGCGGCGTAGTCGGCGCGCTGAGCGTCGGGTGACGGCGGGCGCGCCTCGTCGCCGTCGAGGTAAGCGAAGCCGCGACCTGCCCATGTCCCATCGTCCACGAGAGCGGCCACGTGTTCGGCGGAGACCGTCGAGAGGCGCATATTGTCGACCCACGGCGTCACGAGACGACCCACCGCCCGAAATACGCCGCGCAAGGGTCCGGGGACCTCGCGCGCGAGGTCGGTGTCGACCATCAACCCTGGGTCGAGAGCGAAGACGTCGATGCTCCTTTTCTCGGCCCGCAGGGAGTCTTGCAGCGCCCGCGCTTGAAGGACGTTGGCCAGCTTCGAGTTGGAGTATCGGTGCGGTCCGGGAGGGATCTGAAGGTCAGCCGGCGCGTCGTCAGGGCGGGCCATCGCCTCCACCCCGACCCATTTGGGTATGGGGATGCCAAACCTCCGCGCCAAACGGTTTTCGGGGTCGTGCACCCCGCTGGCGACGATGACCACGCGCCCCCCCTCCCGCAACTGGGGGCCGAGCTCATTGAGGATGAGCTGGTGGGCGAGGACGTTCACCGCGAAAGTCAGCTCGAAGCCATCTGCGCTGCGCGCATCCTTGGTGGTGGTGATGCCCGCGTTGCACACGATGCCGCGCAGGGGGGCCTTCAGCTCCCTGCAGGCGCTCCGTACCTCTCCGAGGCGCCCGAGATCCGCCACGAAGGGCTGCGCTTCGACGCCGAGGGCGCGGACCTCTTCGACCACCTCCTGCACCGCTTCGGTCCGTCGACCCCCAACCCACAGGGGCCAGCCGCGCTTAGCCAGGGCGAGAGCCGCGGCCCGACCGAGACCACCGGTGGCGCCGGTAATGAGAACGGGATCCCGTGGTCCCGGCCGGGAGTGAATCCCGTCCACCCCGCTCCGCTCGCTCGCGCTCACTGCGCGCTCCGCTTGCCGGGGTCCCGGCCGGGAGTGAATCCCGTC
>JBCBRU010000269.1:0-10959 GCA_039819565.1 Myxococcota bacterium
ATGAAGATGTAGATTGAGCCGTTCTGGGCGAACCAGAAGCCCAGGGGGAATCCCAAGATCTTGATGGCGTTCAGGGGCGCTGCGAGAAAGATCCCGAAGCCATACGAGACGATGAACCAGATGCTGAGGAGCACCGCAAGGATCCTCAGATTGGCCTGCCAATAGGCCTGTGCATTTCCGTTATCAGACACGAAGTCCTCCCTCCCCACCTCACGGTGGGCCTGTGATCCGGAGCCGGCGCGGACCCGCAGGCCCGGCCGCTGTCCCGCTCCTACGCAAGGCCCCTGCCAACGTGGAATTGAGCGAGATCACAGAGAGGGAGAGACGCGCATGTGGGGGGGGCGGGGCTGCGCGTAACACCCACCGTTACCCCTCGGAACATGCTGCGACGCACAATGCGCCCCCACGGGACTACTTGGGCCGGGGGATGCCCAGCTTGCGTCGACGCTCCCAGAGCGCTTTCCGACTGATGCCCAGCCGCTTGGCAATCTCGGTCTCCGAGAGTTCGGACTGGTGGGTTTCTACAAATGTACGGAAGTAGTCCGTCAACGACTGGCCGGCGGAGGTCCCTTCGCCATCGTCCGCGGCGACCGGGGTGGGAACCTCGATGCCGAGGCCGTGGGCTTCGAGCTCTTCCCCGTCGCTCAGAATCACCGCCCTCTCGATGGCGTTTTCGAGCTCGCGGACGTTCCCCGGCCACGCGTGTGCTCGGATGGCCGCGAGGGCATCCGGGCGAAGTCGAATAAGCGGTCGCCCCAGTCGCTGGCACACCTTGCCGAGGAAGTGGCGGGCGAGGGCCTCGAGGTCCTCGCCCCGCTCACGGAGCGGGGGCAATCGGATGTCGAGCACCCGGAGCCTAAAGTAGAGGTCCTCACGAAAGGTCTTCTCGGTCACCATGGCGGGAAGGTCCCGATGGGTCGCCGCGATGACGCGGACGTCGACCTTCCTGACCTGACTCGAACCCACGTGCCGGACCTCGCTCTCCTGCAGCACTCGAAGCAATCGAGCCTGCGCGGCAGCAGGGAGCTCCCCCACCTCATCGAGAAACAAGGTCCCGCCGTGGGCCGCCTCGACCAGACCGCCGTGCTTCGTGACCGCTCCCGTAAACGCCCCCTTTTCGTGTCCGAACAACTCCGACTCAATCAGCCCCTCGGGAATCGCGGCACAATTCACGGCGACGAAGTCCCCATCCTCCCGGTCGCTCTGCGCGTGTATCGCGCGCGCCACGAGTTCTTTGCCGGTCCCGGACTCTCCGAGGACCAGCACCGTGGCTTGGGTGGGCGCCACTCGGCGGATGCGGTCCAGCACCGCCTTCATTGCGGCCGACTCCGCCACCATCCCCGTGTCGCGATCGCGGCCGCCGGCGGAGGCCGCCGCGGGCACCTCGGGGACGGTGAGCCGCTCCACCAGGGCCATCATCTCCTCAGAGTCGAAAGGCTTCGATATATAGTCGGCCGCTCCCACCTTCATCGCTTCGACCGCAGACTTCACGGTCGCAAAAGCGGTCATGATGAGGACCGGGGTGCGGCCGTTGTGACCCAGGATCTCGGTCCCGTTCGCCTCGGGCAAACGAAGGTCCGAGATAATCAGGTCGAAGCTCTCCGGACCGGCCGCCTTGGCTTCGGCCACGGAACCCGCCTCCGTGACTTCATGCCCGTGCCGCATGAGCAGCCGCCGGAGCTCGGCCCGTATGACGAGCTCATCCTCTACCACCAGTATTCGACTCAAGACGCCACCTCCTCCACGGGTCTGCGCAAGACCACTCGCATCGTCGTTCCCTCCCCGCGTTCGCTGTACACCTCGAGCCGACCTCCGTGGGCTCGAATGATCCCTTCCGACACGGCGAGGCCGAGCCCGGTGCCTGCGCCGGGTCCCTTAGTCGTGAAGAAGGGTTCGAAGATGCGCTGGGCCACCGCCTCCGGAATCCCATCTCCTCGATCCGTGACGTCGAGCTCGACAGTCCGGGTCCCTCGCTGGCGGGCTGCGATCACGATCGGCTGCCCGGGCGCCGACGCATCGGACGCGTTGGTGAGGAGATTCACGAGCACCTGGGTGAGCTGCTGCCGATCCCCTAGCGCCACGATCTCCTCGGCGCAGGTGTAGCTCCAATGAATGGCCTTGTTCTTCCGCCCCATGCGTACGAGCTGAAGGGCGTCCTCAATCACCTCCTGAATGACGATCGGCCGCTCTCGGTGACGCTCCCCGGCCAGAGCGTGGTCCGACCCCGCTCTCGCGAAGGCGGTCATGCTCTTTACGATAGACTCGATCTTCTCCGACTCGGAGACGATCAGGCCGAGCCTCTCGGGGAGGTCTTCCGGCTCCTTTTCCGCCGCGAGGTTCCGGGAGAGCATCAAGATGCCCGTGAGAGGGTTGCCGATCTCGTGACCGATGGCGGCGGTGAGCTGCCCCAGGGAGCGTAGCCGGTCCTCGTGCACGAGCTGTTGCTCGAGGCGTCGCCTTCCCGTGAGGTCCTCGAGGGTGACGACCTTTCCTCCCCCGGCGAGCGTAGACACGCGCACCGCCAAGGAGCGTCGCTCGTCGTCGATCTCCAGAACTTCCTCGCCGGGCGGATCCGACTGGCGGGTCCAAGAAGCGAGGGCGGGACCGAAGGGCGCGGGCAGCTCGTCGAGCTCGTGTCCGACCCAGTCGCGAGCAAACAGGCCGGAGAGCTGTTCGAGAGCCCGGTTCCACACCACGACGTCGTCGTCAGGCCCCAGGGCGCAGACGCCCACCGGAAGATCGTCGAGCACCCCTTTGAGGTATCGACGCACCATCTCGACCTGCGCCAGGGCTCCGGTCGGGGCGCGGTGAAGCCGCTCCTCTAGAAAGCGAACCTGCGCCGCCAGCTGCGAGGTCGCCCCCACGTTGACCCCATCCAGAACCGCCGGGCCGAGGAGCGGACCGAGCAGTGAGGTCAGGGCTGCCTGCACCTGCTCCTCGAGTCGGCGGAGCTTCTCGGGGCTGGTCTCGGCCGGCTCGAGATCCACCTCCCGGGCCGCGCGATCCACCAGTAAGGTCGCCGTCTGAGCTCCGAGTAGAGGGCCTAGACGGGCCTTGAGGAGCCCCGGAGAAGCCGGGCGCCGGAGGCGTCGCGCCCCAGCCTCGACGTCCAGGCCGCACTCCTCGGCCGCGGCCAACTCGTCGGCGCTCGGGGGCATGAGGACGGAGCCGAGGGCAAAGGCGAGGAGGTTGGGCCCGAGCGAAACAACGGTTGCGATCGTCCACAGGTCGGTCCACGTCGGATCGATGGTGCGCGCGAGCGAAAAGACAGCTTGCGCGGGACCGTCAACCCCCAGCTGGGGGAGCGCGAGCATGACGGTCCAGCCGGCAATGCCAGCCAGGAGGCCCAAGAAAAGACCTCGACGGCTGGCGCCTCGGTAATAAAGGACCGAGATCGCGCCCGGAAGGAGCTGCGCCACCGCCACGAAGGCGATCAACCCGAGCGAGGCGAGCCGCTCATTGCGTCCAAAGAGAAGGAAGAAGCCGTAGGCCAAGGCCAGGACCAGGCCCACGAAGAACCGCCGCGCCCAGGCCACGGTCGCGAGCAGCTCCCCGCCCCGCGGACGCCACCAGGGAAGCAGGAGATGATTGACCGCCATCGAGGCCAAAGCCACGGAGCTCACGATCATCATCCCGCTCGAAGCGGCGAGCCCGCCCACATACACGACCACCGCGAGCGCCGGCTGGCCCCGCGCGAGCTCCAGAGCGAAGGTGTCGGGATCCGAGCCCGGACTGAGGCGATGTCCCGCCCAAAGTATCGGCGGTACGACGAGGCACAGGAGCAATAGGAGAAGCGGAAAACGCCAGGTCGCGCCGAGCATCGCCTCGTCGTCCGGGCGCTCCGCGAAGGCGAGGTGAAACTGCCTCGGAAGGAGGAAACCGGCGCTGAAAGAGAGAAGAAGCAACGTCGTGAAACCGCTCTCCCGGACGGGTGAAAAGAGCGCTTCGACTTCGTCGGGGTTCTGAGCGGTCCAGGCGTCCAGGCCGGCCCAGTCTCCAAAGCCGGACACCACGGCCGCCGCCCCGATGGCGCCGAGAGCGAGCGTCTTCACCACGCTCTCCACGGCGATCGCCAATACGAGACCGCGATGCTGATCGCTCCCGGTCAGATGGCGAGCGCTGAAAAGGAGGGCAAAGATGGTGATCAAGCCCGTAAAGGCCAGAGCCGGAGCGCGAGCCTCGGGGCTTCCCGAGAGGATGATCGCGGAGTCGTTGAGAGCCCGAATCTGAAGCGCCAGGTAGGGGATACTGGCCACCATCAAAAACGCGCTCACGAGCACCGCGACGGACTGGCTGCGATATCGAAAGGCGAAGAGATCCGCGATATTGGCCAGTCGATGCTGCCGGACGATGCGCAGCAGAGGGAGCCACAGCACGGGAATGGCGAGGCAAGCTAGGCTTACGCCCATATAGATGGTGAGGAAGGCGTAGCCCCGGTCGTCGGCCATCCCGACACTTCCGAAGAAGGTCCAGCTGGTCGCGTACACACCGAGCGACAGACTGAAGATCCAGGGGTTTTTGGTCAGATGGACGGAGAACAGGCGCCTCTCGGCGGCTTCTGCGACCAGAAACAGGAGGGCGAGATAGAGGGCGGCCGCGCCAAGCAGCCACCACAGATCAAGGTCTTCCGCCACGGGCCCACCAGCTCGCCGAGATCCCCCCAACGACGATGACACCTCCCCACACTACGAAGGGGAGCCACCACGGCAGGCTGGACTGCACCCAGACGACACGGGCGGGGGACGCGAGAGCGATGTAGCCGAGGGTAAAGGTGAAAAGGACGATCGCACGGGTCCGCGGAGGGTCTCTGAACGTGGACACCGGCGATCACTATCCCTCAATACCTCCGTTTGCGGTAGGTCTGGGCCTGTGGAGGCGCCGAAGACGCAGTTCGTCACCCGGGAGATCGTGCTCGATCAACCGCGACTCGTCGTCCTCGGCGGGAGCCGCAAGGGAGAGGAACTCGCCCTGCCCGCCCGAGGCACCCTGATCATCGGATCCGCTGCGGACTGCGATCTGGTATTCGAGGGCCTCGAGGCTATCCATGCCGAGCTCGAACTCGATCCCAACGGACTCCGGGTTCGGGACCGCTCCGGTGGCTCGACCCTCCTCAACGGCGTGTGCGTCCAAGATGGGCTGGTGGAGCCCGGCGGCACCCTCGGCCTGGGCGGCGTCGAGCTCCGCCTCGACAGCGCCGACGCCCTCCGGGTGCTGCCGTCGAGCGCCGAGCGTTTTGGCGACGCTCGAGGCGGGAGCTTGGCCATGCGCGAGGTCTTCGGGGTCCTCGAAGCGGTCGCCCCCACCGACGTCACGGTCCTTTTCCTGGGAGAAACGGGCACCGGAAAAGATGTCCTGGCCCGAGCCACGCACGCCCTGTCCTCCCGGCGGGAGGGCCCCTTAGTCACCATCGACTGCGGAGCCATCGCCCCCGGCCTGATCGAGTCCGAGCTTTTTGGCCACGTCCGGGGCGCTTTTACCGGGGCGGACGCCGAACACCCCGGAGCCTTCGAGGCCGCCTCGGGAGGGACCTTGTTCCTCGATGAGGTGGGGGAGCTCCCCCTCGACGTACAGCCGAAGCTACTGCGCGCCATCGATGAAAAACGGGTGCAGCGCGTGGGCGGCAGCCGACTCGAGCCCGCCGACGTGCGACTGATCGCGGCCACCAAGCGCGACCTGGAGGAAGAGGTCCAGCGGGGACGATTCCGGAGGGACCTCTACTTCCGCATGGCCATCGTGCCCCTGACTCTCCCGCCCCTCCGAGAGCGGCGGGAGGACATCCCTCCTCTCGTAGAGACCTTCCGGCGCGCCTTCGCCGAACGCACCGGAGTCGCGCGCGAGATTCCCGCCCACGAGCTGCAGTCTCTCGCCACCCACGACTGGCCGGGCAACGTGCGGGAGCTCAAGAACACCGTCGAGCGAGCGCTGTGGCTGGCTCAGACCGGGGACGGAGAAGTTCGTTTCATGCTCCCCACCCTCGCCTTTTCGGGGGCTGCGGACGAGGGCCCCACGCCGGAAGCGCGCCCGTTCGACCCCAACCTCAGCTTCTCGGAGCACAAGCAGACCTGGGAGGCGGAGTTCGAGAAGGCCTACCTGCCATGGCTCCTCAACCGGGCCGGCGGCAGCATCAGCGCCGCGGCGCGGGACGCCCGCATGGACCGAAAGCACCTCCGGAGCCTCCTGCGAAAGCACAGCCTGAAGGAGGGCTCTTGAGGGCGGGGCTCGCTTCCGTGCCCAGGGAGGGCACCGGCAGCGAACCGCTCTGGTCGATCGGAGACCGCACGCTCCCGCGACTGGTGGGTCCCGCCCGCGCCGAGGTGTGCGTGGTGGGTCTGGGAGGCACGGGTCTCACCGCCGTCGCCGCCCTCACAGCCGCCGGTCGCAGCGTCCTCGGGGTGGACGCGGGCACGGTGGCCGCAGGGGCGGCCGGCCGAAATGGCGGCTTTTTGCTCGCCGGACCTGCCGCCTTTCACCACCGACTTCGCGAGCAGATCGGGCGAGAGCCCGCCCGGGAACTCTACGGCCTCACTCTCGAAGCGCGGGACCGGATGTTCGCCGACCTCGGGGGAGCCACGGCGAAGCCTTGCGGCAGCTTCCGGGTGCCGGGGGACGCGGAGGAGGAGCGAGACATCCGGGCTCAATACGACGCCCTCCTCGAGGACGGCTTTGCGGCGGAGTGGCGGACCGAACCCGTGGGGCGGCAGTCGAGACAGGGCCTGGTGGTCCCCGGCGACGGGACCTTCGACCCGGCCCGCCGCTGTGTGGAGCTCGCCAACGGGGTGGCGAATCACGCCCGGCTCTTCGGCTCCAGCCCGGTCCTCGAGGTCTCCCCCGAGAGGGTGGTCACGGCGGCGGGAGAGGTCCGCGCCGACGCGATTTTGGTGTGCGTGGACGGGGCCCTCGATCGACTCTTCCCGCTTTTAAAGGAAGCCACCCCGCGGCGGCCGGCGGTGCGGAGCCTCCGCCTACAAATGCTAGCCACCGCCCCCGCGCCCGACGTCGACCTGCATCGAGCCGTCTATTTCCGGCAGGGCTACGACTACTGGCAGCAGCGGCCGGATGGCCGCATCGCGCTCGGGGGCGGACGCGATCGCGGAGGCGACCTCGAAGACACCGACCGTTTGGGCGTAACGGAAGCCGTTCAAAGCCACCTGGAGGGTCTCCTCGCCGACCCCATCGGCACCACCGCGGCCGTGACCCATCGCTGGTCAGGGGTTGTGGGATATTCGAGTGACGACCTTCCTCTCGCCGACGAGGCGGTCGAGGTGGGCCCCGGCGTCTTTTGGGCGGGGGCCTACTCGGGCCACGGAAACGTGCTGGGGACCATGGCGGGCGCGGCGCTCGCGGACCTGGCCTTGGGCCGACCTACGCCGCGCCTCGTGCGCCTCTTGCGCGAAGCGAGGGCGGAACGAAAGACCGCCGAAGACCCGCCCGAGCCCGGCCGCGGCTAGAGCTCCCCCACTTCGCCGCCGTAGGCGGTTTCAGAGGCCGCGTGGGCATCCTGGACCGCCAAGGCTCGATGAAGACCCCAGCCGGAGAGGACGCTGAGGGCCGCAAGGAGGGCCAGCGGACCGGCGGACAGCAGCTGCTCGGGCAACAGCAGGGCGAAGACCGCGGAAACCACCGCAGGACGGAACGTCTCCAGCGGGCGAACCCACTTCCGGTGATCGAGAAGCGCCCCGAGCGAGCCGGCCGTGAGGATAATGGCGATCCCCCAGGCCATGAGCGGAGCGGGCTCTACGAGCCTCCGGTAGAAGAGATAGGCCGTGGTGGCCGCGGTGAGAAAGGCGAACTGCACCGACACATAGATGAGAAGCGGCTTCACGACCGTCGTCTCGTACTTGGACATGGGGTCTTCGCGCTTCGCAGTGTCGACCATTCCGGGAGGCACGTAGCCCGGTCGATCCACCCAGACGCGCAGCTTGTCCCGCCAATTGCTCGCCGCCTCCATGCGGCGCCACGTGAGCGCCCAGTGATGGAAGTTGGCGAAGATGGGATTCCAGCTGTTGGGAGGCTCCGTCACCCCGTACACGACCTCTTCCCCTTCCGGTTCGAAGGTCCCGAACATTTTATCCCAGATGATCAGCGTCCCCGCGTGGTTGCGGTCGATGTACTGGGGATTTTGCCCGTGATGTACCCGGTGGTGGCTGGGGGTGTTGAGAACCCACTCGAGAGGTCCGAGGCGGCCAATGAGCTTGGTATGAATCCAGAACTGGTAGAGGGCATTGAGGGCCCGAATGGTCCCGGTGACGACGGGAGGGAAACCCACAAAGGCAAGGGGGAGGTAGAAGAACCAGGAAAAGCCCCCCTGAAAGGCTGATTGCCGAAGCGCAACCCCGAGATTGTACTCCTCGCTCTGGTGGTGAACCACGTGAGCTGCCCACATGAAGTTCAGCTCGTGACTGAATCGATGAAACCAGTAGTAGAAGAAGTCGACGCCAATGAAACACGCCAGCCATACCCACCCGCTGCCGGCGTCCAGCTCGTAGAGCCGATGGTTCTGAAACAGGTATACATAGAGAATACCCGTAACCAGCGCCAGCGCGATCTTGGAGGTTTGCTGAACGATGCCGCAGCCGAGGTTCGCCACCCAGTCGCCGAATCGATACACAGGGACGCCTCGCCACCACGAGACGAACCACTCGACGCCCATGAGAAAGAAGAACGCAGGGATGGAGAGGGCGATGGGGTCCACCCCAGCAAGATGAGGCCGCGTCCTAGGGATGGTCAATCAGTGCAAGCGACCGAGGCCTACGACGACCCGCCGTCGGTCATTTGTACTCTATGATCTCCGAGACCCGACCGCGGAGCCGGTTTCGCCAGAAGCGGTAGTAGCCCAGTGCCTCAGGGATTTTTCCCATCGTGCAGTTCGCGGCCCAGGCGCGGGCCTGTTCCGGGCTGCGCCCGTCGCGGAGGGCCGCCCGCTCCGTCTTGAGGTAGAGCGCTCCGAGTCCCGCAGCAGCTCCCATTGCGGAAAGACCGAGCGTGGGGAGAGCGAGAGCCATCCCCCCCGCGGGCACCACCGCGCCCCAGAAGATCGTGCTCCGGGTCCAGCCCTTACGGTGGTAGTGGGGCGACTCTCCGTGCATGGCATCGTTTTCGGCCGTCCCATGTCCCCCCCGAACCATGCGCTTCCACCACTGCTCGAAGCGCTGAATGTCGGCGTCGTGAATACTCATATGCCGGTCGACGCGGAGAATGCGCCACCCGAGCTCCCGCATCCGAATGGCGAGATCCGTATCCTCGGCGGCAATGACCTCAGGATTGTATAGGCCCGCTTCGCGGAGGGCCTTCACCCTCATCATGACCTCGCCCCCGAACTCCATCGCATCACCGACCGGGGTATCCCACTCGAGATCGCAGGCCTGGTTGTAGAGTGTACTCTCGGGAAAGCGCTCGGTACGACGCCCGCAGACCGCGGCGAGACTGGAATCGCGTCCTAGGAGAGATTCCGCCTCCTCGAGCCACCCCGCTACGATCTCGCAGTCGCCGTCGACGAACTGCACGAGCTCGAGGCCGGGGTAGCGCTGAAGCAAGCGCTCGAACCCTGCGTTGCGCGCTCGAGCGGCCGTGAAGGGAATGCTCATGTCGAGGTCGAGCACCTCGACGTCGAGCGAACGGGCGAAGTCTTGGCTCCCGTCGGTGGACCCGGAATCGACGTAGACGATGGGCTGACCGCCCCCAATCAGCGACCGAAGACAGATCTTGAGCCGCTCTCCCTCGTTTCGGCCGATGACGACGACGCCGAAAGAAGGCCCCGCGGAAGCTTGACTGGCCATCGTGTCGGCTTTCGTCGCTGACGCGCACGGCGTCAAGCCCTCACGACGCCCTGTTCCGGGGAGCGCAACCTCGACTCTCCCCCCCCCAAGCTCCAGGGTCGATACGGTCAGGACGGGACCCGGATGACGAAATTCTGCGTGCCCCACCTTTCAATCACGAGGGTATTGATTCACGGTCCTGGGCACCGACGCGCAGGAGCGTCGCCTCGCTTCCGGCTCCGCCGGCGTCTCAAGGGACGCCGCGGAGACGAAGGAGGCGGAAGCGCGCCGCTCCTTGCTCGCGAACGCCGAGGGCCACGTGACCATGGAGATCCGGCCGATCGCATTGAAGCTCTGGGCTCCCGTCCCGGCCCACATCGACGGTGACGACGGCGCCGTCGTAAACCACCCGTACCTCCGCCCGTTCCGCCAGAGCCGGAATCGTCACCGAAGCGCAGTTGGCGACAGGTCGACTGGGGCCGGCCCCGACGAGAGCGCTCGTACCGAGGCGCACCTCGTCGAAGCGTTCCCCATCGAAGCCCAAGAGCACCGAAGGAAGGCCTCCCCCGACCGCCTCCACGACGAGATCGAGCTCCACTTCGGACCACGAGGCGGTGCCGAGAACCGCCCACGCGGTGGGTACGTTCGTCTCCACCGCTCGCGTCGAGGTGGCCACGACGTCGCCGCCCTCCACGCGAAAAGCTCCCGGGACGCTCGGGGTCCATCCCTCGCCGTGCGCTCCTGGGCTGAGGATTTCAGGACCTGGCTGAAAGAGCAGGAGAGCCCCAGAATCGGATACACCGCGGAGGGTTCCGTCAGGATGGGGAGCGAGCCGCAGCGGACCGGGCGCATCGACGCGAGTGGCCTCGCCTCGCAAGAGGTGACGCACGCTGCCCGTGGTCCCGTCATCCGAGACCCCAACCACCCACGGTCCCACCGCCCACGCCCGCGCCGGCCCCAAGGGCTCACCTCCGAGGACCGTCAGTCCCACGGCTCCGGCTCCGCCCTCTCCGAAGCGAGCGGACACGTCGGATCCGTGGCCTCCGACCACGATGACGCTCCCGGCCACGGTGCGAGCCAAACCGGCGCCCCGCCGCGTCGAGGAGAGGCGAGCCGACGTGGTGACGGATCCCGCGCTGGTATTGAAGATCCGAAGGACGTCTTCCGTGACGGTGACGGCGCGCCCAGGAAGAAAAGACGAGGC
>JBCBRU010000270.1:0-10948 GCA_039819565.1 Myxococcota bacterium
CATCTCGAACTCCTCAGAAACCCATCCCGGCAAGACCGGGGGACATGCAGGCCACCACGAGGGCCGACTGCAGGGCGACCCGCTCGGAAGCGCCCTCGGCGCGACCGTCGCGGTAGTGGTCCTGGAGAATGGTCAGGGCGCCGTCGTGGCGAGGATCGCCCACCGGGAGACCCATGACGCCCGACACCATCCGCTCGATGGCCTCGTCGCTGCCCATGTTGTCGAATGCGGCGTTGAAGGCTCGCTCGGCCACCACCGTGCACATCACCTCACGGGTGGCTCGGGTGAAGAGGCCGGTCTGGGTGATGACGATGGGCTCGGGCTCGCCCCGGGCGTAGGTGTCCTGCGGGATGGAGACCGCGGCTGCGGCCACCTCGCGCTGGATGGTGCTGCGTCGGTTGTTGACCAGGCCGATGCCGCAGATGTTGTCCACGCCGAGGCGGTTGGACAGCACTGTGCAGAGCTGGTTGCGGCGGCTGATCGAGCGCTGGTGCCCGGTGCCGCCCTCGATACAGGCGTCGTTGGTGACGAGGGTCGAGGTGAGCACCTCAGCCATCATCTTCTTGAAGTCCAGGTTGCTCGCGAAGCTGTCGACGATGCTCGCGAAGGTCGCCTCGTTCTCGGGGCAGGGGGCGGCGTTGGCGAAGTAGCAGACCTTCTGAACCCAAGCCTTCGGGAAGTCCGGGTGCCGAGCGATGATAGCACCGAGATCCTGCATCCCGGACCCGGTCTCGTTCATGCCTCGAAAGACGAACTGCGGGCTCAACCCGTCCATGGTGTCCTGGTTGTCCTGGATCCCGTAGTTATACGAGTAGGATGCCGTGAAGAACTCGCGCATGGGGTCCAGGGTCTGGTGGCAACCGAAGCACGCCGTCCCTGGGGCTGAGTGCTCGGCATCCAGGTTCGGCGGCGAGAAATCCGTGACCGTCTGCCCATCGAAGCTCTCGCCGAGGGCCGTGATCAGGGTCTGGTTCAGGGTTACTCGGTTCTGGTTGTCCTCATTGGTGGGCCAGGTCCCGAAGAAACCGAGCGTCGTGAAGAAGCCTACCCGCTCAGTGTAGACCGCAAGCTCATTTGCGTTGCGGAGGGCCGGCAGCTCGTAGAACCGACGCGGCTCCTCGTTGTTGCGCACCGGTCGCAGTCGAACCGTGCGCCAATCGCTGAAGTCAGCACGGGTGAGGATGGGGGTCGTGCGGCCGTTGCCGGACCGACACTGGTTGTTGCGGTCCCGGTTGTAGGCCCGCTCGGGGCGACCCACCAGCAGGCCGAAGATGAAGTAGTGCTCGTCGTTCCCGTTGAAGGCGTTGTGGCCCACCTCGTAGGTGTTCTGGTTGTTGGGCAGGCACAGGTCCTCGAAGTCCGGCACATAGAAGTGCAGGAAGTTGGAGCTGTTCGGGTTGATGGCCTGCGCGGCCGGGGGAGCGTCCGCCTGGTTGCGATATAGGGTGAAGTTGCCCACTTCGGGCATCGCCCTCTGCCTCAGCTGGTTGCGGTCGTTGACGTAGCGACCCTCCAGGAAGGAGTGGAACACGACCATCGCCGTGGTCATCTCAAAGGTGTCCGTGGTGAGCACGTTGGTCCACGGCTCTCCCGCCTCGGAGATGCGGAGGGCGGTCCGCGCGAAGCTCTCCCGCAGGTTCTGGACGAAGAGGGCGCTCAGATCCTCATTGGGGCCGGTGAAGCGTCCCCAGTTGAAGTTGTTGCGCCGGAGCATCTGAGGGATGGCGTCGTTGGCGATCTGGTCCTGCTGAAACGCGCCCTGAAAGAAGCGCGTGAGGACGTCGCGGAACTCGGGGGTGTTCATCCAGTCGTCGGTCAGCGTCTCGAGCTGGCTTGCGTCGGCGCTGAGCGTGGCGAGCTCGTCCGACGTCAGGGGCAGGCCCGTGAGGAGCGTCTTGAGCTTGGCGCCGTACACCGCGGGGCCGGAGAGCTCGTCCACTTCGCAGTCCACGGCCGGTCCGGCTGGGTTGCCGTCGATCGGCATCGTGGGGTCCGGGGTCCCTGGGTTGGGGTCACCTGGTGTCCCCGGGTCTGGGTTGCCGGGGTTGGCCGGAGCGCCCGGAGTGCCCGGACCAGGCAGCGTAGGCTGCCCGCCGGGGGGCTCCACTTCGACGCCGTCCCCGCCATTGGCGACGCACGCAGGCAGGCCCCACGCGAGGAGCCAAATCGCTCCTCTTTTCATCTTCTGGCTGTTCATCGTCTCATCCTCTCGGAGGCCAGACCCGGGTTTGCCCGAGCCGTCTCCTATCCCTGTTGTGGGCTCCGCCTCTGTACACCCCGATGTTACAGTTGGAGTGGACCGTCGGTCCGCTCTTCAGGCGCCCCCGGGGAGCTTCCGACCTGAGCTCCCGAGCGCTCCGATATCCACTTAGAAGAGAGCGATCAGAGCGAGAATGGTCGATCTGAGCGTCATCGAGCGGCATGAGGGAGCGGCTTGGAGCCGCAAGCAGCAGGTCGGGAACCGGGCGGAGCGCCATAGCGTGACGCAGATCTAGAATACGGATGTGACACTAATCATACGACATCGAGCGGAGGGGGTCGCCGGCGGGGCCTCCCCCGCCGTACCCGCGTCAGCGTGAGCCGTATACGTGAGGGGTTCGTTCTTCGCTCCGGTCTGTGGCGGGGGGCGGCGTCGGCCACAGCCCCGAGATCTCCGCATAGAGCTCCTCGGTCATGTCTACCTCGACGGCCGTCAGTACGGTCTCGAGCTGGCTTTGGGTGCGCGCTCCCACGAGAGGGGCTGAGATCCCCGGGTGGGCCGCGACCCAGGCCACCGCGAGGGCCGCCGGGTGCACCCTTCGGTCACGGGCCAGAGCCGAGAAGCGCTCGGCCAGCGCGTAGTAGCCCTCGTCGCCGTAGCGGGTCTGGTACATCTTATTGTCCGTCAGTCGACCTTCGTCCGGTCGCGTCGCCGAGGCGTACTTTCCGCTCAAGAGGCCTCCGGCCAGAGGACTATAGGAGAACACGCCGAGTTGCTCGGACTCAGCCATCGGAAGGAGCTCGACCTCCGCTTGCCGTTTGGCGAGGTTGTACATCGGCTGAAGGCACGCAATGCGGCTGAAGCCCTCGCGCTCCGCGATGCCCAGGGCCTTCATCGTCTGCCAAGCCGCGAAGTTACTCACCCCGAGGTACAGGACCTTCCCTTGACGGATGAGGTCCTCCACCGCGCGGAGGCTCTCCTCGAGACGCATCACTTCATCGAAGCGGTGCAGGAAGAACAGATCCACATACGGCATGTCCAGCCGGCGCAAGCTAGCCTCGACGGCCCGCACGAGGTGGTAGCGGGAGCTGCCGCGCTCATTCGGTCCGGGTCCGGTGGGAAAGTAGGCCTTCGTGGTCACGAAGACCTCGTCCCGATGACCCTTCACCAGCTGGCCGAGAATCTCCTCCGAACGGCCGCCGGCGTAGACGTTGGCGCAGTCGAAGACATTGACCCCGGCGTCGCGGCACTGCGCGTAGAGCTTGGCGCTGGTGGTCTCGTCGGCCTCCCGACCGAAGGTCATCGTACCGAAAGCGAGCTTGGACACCCGCACCCCAGTGCCTCCCAAAAAGGCGTGATCCATGGCCATGACCCGAAGCCTTACGCGCCGTCCCCATGACCGTCCAGCGACGGCTGGGGGGGCTTTTCATATATGACGTAGAGATTCATCCGGCCGGTGCGCCCGTCCGCGAAGAAGCGCCGGCGTTCCACAAGATCGCAAGCCTCGGGATAGCTGTCGATCTCTGCCTCCTCTATGGCCACGCAGAAGCGCTGGCCAACGCCGTCAAAAGACAGCCAGTGGCCTTCTCGCTCATTCGGTGACGGGGGCGGAGGCGCGGCCGAGGGGGGCCGATAGCCATCGTCGGCGTCGAATCGCCAGTGCGTCACCCACAGCTGCCCGGTGGGCTGAAGACATCGCCCGAGGGTGCGGAGGAGCGCCTCCCTCCGCCCCCGCTCGGCGACGTGGTGCATGACGCCGAAAAGATAGATGCGATCGAAGAGCGAAGTCTCCGTGGGGTCGAGGGAGTGCACGTCGAGTTGCCGCCACTCCACTCGATCCTCGTCTCGACGCAGGCGTGCCGCTCTTTGACGCGCGTGATCGAGGAGGGCGGGGCTAAAATCGACGCCCAGATAGTCCAGAGCCCCGCGACTTTGGCCCAGGAGATGCTCATACAGGCGTCCATTGCCGCATCCGACATCCAGCACTCTGGCCACCGGAAGATTGGGCAGGTCGATCTCCATCCAGCCGCGCCACGGACGAGAGCGCGTCCTCGAGAAGCGGTCCGCGACCTGCTCGTAGAACGCCAGGTTGCGGGCATCGATCGGATGCACCGGACAACGCTAGCAAAGCGCCGTCTGGAGCGCACTCATCACGGGAACCGTGTCGGCGGGGTGGAAGGGACGGCGGCTCGCCGCGGTTGGGCGAATGGCGCTCACGGTCGGAGATAGACGCGGCCCGCGGGACCCGTGTCTGAGGAGTCGACGCATCGACGAGGCTCCTCTCGATGCCTCAGAGCATTCAGACGCGTTCTCCGAGTCGAAATTCTCGCGCCGGAGGCGGTGCCGCTCCCCGAGGCTGGACGCCGCCGCGCGAACTCTCAGCTTGCTCCCCGAAGGTCGCGGCGGTCATGACCCATCTGTGCGGTCACTAGAGGCGGAGCCCAGTCTCAGCGCCGAGGTGCGGGCGTCCGCCGAAGGCATCATCGAAGCTCTTCTCCTCTCCCCGTCGCTTACGGAAACCGAGCTTCTGCGGCTGTTTCGTCGGTTTCCTCGGGCTCGAGGTCGGCTCTTTCGCAAGAGCGAGCTGATCCAGATCATCCGACGCTTGGGCCCGGAGCGGGGATGGCCGGTGCAGGAGCTCAGCGCGCGTTTGAGAAGAAAGCCCATCCGCTCGCAGAGCGGCGTGCTTCCCGTGACGGTGCTGACCCGGCCATTTCCCTGTCCGGGGCGCTGCGTGTTCTGCCCGAACGACCTGAGGATGCCCAAGAGCTACCTCTCTAATGAGCCGGGGGCGCTCCGAGCCGCTCAGTTCCGTTTCGACCCCTATGCGCAAGTGACGGTGCGGCTGTTCGCTCTGGCGCGCAACGGCCACGTCGTCGACAAGGTCGAGCTCATCGTCCTCGGCGGCACGTGGACCCACTACCCGGAGAGCTATCGAGTCGGCTTCATCCGGAGGATGTTCGAAGCCCTCAACGACTTCGACCCCGACGCGGAGCTTCCCGACTTCGAGCTCCCTCCCGTGGACTACGAGGCCCTCCCGGAGGTCATTCGGGTCGATCACGCCGGGGTCTACAACGCCCGCATTCAGGCCTTCTGGCGCCGCCGGAGCGAGTCCCCAGGCGACCCGGAGGGCAGCTACGAGAGCTTGGAACGCGCGCTCGAGCTCAACCAGGACGCGCGCTGCCGAAGCGTGGGCCTCTCCATCGAGACCCGACCCGACGAGATCGATGCCGACGTGGTTCGGGAGCTGCGCAAGCTCGGGGCCACGAAAGTCCAGATCGGGATCCAGAGCCTCGACGACGAGGTTCTGCGCGCCAACCAGCGTGGTCACGACGTGGCCCGAACCCGCGAGGCCATCGGATGGCTTCGAGCGGCGGGCTTCAAGGTCCAAGGGCACTGGATGGCCAACCTTCTCGGCTCCACGCCGGAGCGGGACCGGGAGGACTATCTGAGACTCTTCGACGATCCCGACATCCGGCCGGATGAGCTGAAGCTGTACCCTACGAGTCTCATCGAGAGCGCGGAGCTGATGAGCTTTCACGAACGCGGGGCGTGGCGCCCTTACTCCGATGAGGAACTCCTCTCGGTGGTGACCTTCGGGCTCGCTCATACCCCGCGTACCTGCCGCCTCAGTCGGGTCATTCGCGACATTCCCAGCACCGACATCGTGGTGGGCAACAAGGAGCCCAACTTCCGGGAGCGGGCCGAGCGGACGTTGGTCGAGGACGGCACTCCCATCCGCGACATCCGCGCGCGCGAGATTCGTGGTCGCCGAGTGGGGCTCGAGGCCCTCGAGCTCAAGGCCACGGAGTATGCCTGCGCGGTGGGACGCGATGTCTTTATCGAGGCTGTCGACGGCGAAGACCGGCTTGCCGGCTTCTGTCGGCTCACACTCCCTGACGGTCGGGTGCCGCCGCCCTTCGAAGAGCTCGAAGGAGCGGCTCTCATCCGTGAGCTGCACGTCTACGGGCCCGCGGTAGCGCTCGACGGACAAGAGGACTTTCAGGAGGTGCAGCACGGGGGTCTTGGTCGGACCCTCCTGGAAGCCGCCGAGGCCCGCGCCCAGCGCTCTGGCTTCGACAAGCTCGCGGTCATCTCCGCGGTCGGAACCCGTCGCTACTACGAGAAGCGAGGTTACCGCCGCGACGGGGCCTATCATTCGAAGGGCTTGATCTCCTCCCTCGAGGCGCCGGGCTGCTGACCGGACCCGGCGTGAGGAGGGGCGACGGAGAGCTCTGCGCGGGAGGGGCTGCCGTCGACTCGGAGCGCCTCGAACATACCGTCGCTGAGGTTGGGCCAGCCTAGTCGGCGCCGGAGGCGGCGCATCTCACGGCGGTACGCCGAGATCTCGACATACGTGGAGTGGCGGTCGGAGCCCACGAAGCGAATACCCCCCGAGAGGTCGGGCCGATGGCCCGCCACGAGCGCGTCGAGCTCCGCCGCGCCGGTCCCGCCCTGGGCCCGCACGGATATGGCGCGGACGATGAGGTCGGCCATCTGGTCAAAGAGCTTGTACGCCCCCCCGTTCGTCTCCATGTATCCCAAGGCGTAGAGGCGAGGGTCCTCTCGACTCATGAGGTTCATGTAGAGATCCGGCCTTCCTCCGGTCCACTTGAAGCAGCCGGCGTCGACGTACGGGATGCTCCACCGATATCCCGTGGCGCAGATGATGAGATCGAAGTCCTCAGCGGTGCCGTCCGTGAAATGCACGGTCTTTCCTTCGAACCGTTCGATGTCGGGCTTCGCGGAGATATCACCGTGCGCCAGATAGTGTAGGAGCTGGGTGTTCATGATCGGGTGGGTTTCAAAGAGCCGATGGTCCGGCTTGCGCAGGCCGAGCCGGGTCAGATCTCCGGTCAGGAGTCGCAGCAAGGCACCGAAGGCCCGTTGCTCCAGCCACATGGGGAGCTGAGGTCCATGGGCTGCGAAAGCGTCGGCCGGCACCCCGAAGATGTGTTTGGGAATGAAGTGATAGCCGCGACGCATGCTGATCGTGGCGTACTGGGCGCTGTGGGCGGCATCGCAGGCGATGTCGACGCCTGAGTTACCGGCCCCCACCACCAGCACCCGTCGCCCCCGGAGCTCCGCCGAAGAGCGGTAGCTTTGTGAATGACGTATCTCGCCGGAGAAGACGCCCGGGTATCTGGGCATGGACGGGGTCCAGTTCGTGCCCGTAGCGCAGATGAGGGCTCCGTAGGTCTTCGGCTCCCCCCGCTCGGGAGTTATCCGCCATCCGTCCTCGCACCGCTCCGCTCGGGCCACACCGCAGCCGAAATGCACGTGCCGGCGAAGGTCGTAGGCGTCGGCAAAGTCTCGCATGTAGGAGAGGATCTGGTGATGGGAGGGATAGTCCGGATAGTAGTCCGGCATGGGAAAGTCGTGAAAGTGAGATTGCGTCTTCGATGAGATGAAGTGGGCCGAGTCGTAGACCGGGGAACCCGGATTGGACTGGTCCCAAAGGCCCCCCACGTCGGTGTGTCGCTCATACACGTCAAAAGCCAAGCCCGCGTTGAGAAGACTGCGGGCCGCGGCCATTCCGGCCGGCCCGCCGCCCACAACACAAACGGTTGCATCGATCCGCATCTCCAAGTCCTCCTTGTTTTGCTGCCTTTGGGCAGAAACGTGATTGATGCTCACTTTTAAATGTGAGTACCCCTCACTTTACTGAGAGGTCAAGACCGATGGCATCCAAGAAAAAGGCTGAGCTCGATCTGGCCCCGGGGGTGACCATGCGCCGGGTTCCTCGCCAGGCGAGGGCTCGGCTGAGGGTGGCTACCATTCTGAGCGCGGCGCGAGAGCTCGTGGTGGAGAAGGGGAGCGACGCGATGAAAATGAGCGAGCTCGCGGCCCGGGCTGGGATCTCGATCGGCTCGCTCTACCAGTACTTCCCGGACAAGCCGGCCGTGCTCCGTGAGCTCGCTCTCGAGTTCATGGGCCGCGTTCGTCTGTTCCTGGAGGATGCTTTGGCCGACATCTCGAGCGAAAAGGACGCTCTAGATCGCTGCGTGGCGGCTACGGACGGCTACTATCGACTTCTCCTCTCGGACCCGGGGAGCCGTGACGTCTGGGCCTCGACCCAAGGCGACAAGCAGCTGCAGCGTCTCGACGTCGAAGACAGTCGAGCCAACGGCCGCCTGATCGCGGAAGCTCTGCGACCCTTCGTCGTGGCCGCGCGTCAGCCCCAGCTCGAGGCCACGTGCTTTCTCTTCGCTCATCTCGCTGGAGCCACGGCGCGTCTCGCTCTGGCCGTCGAGCCCGACGAAGGGGATCGTCTCATGTCCGAACTCTGCGATACGGTCCGGCACGGGTTGGAGAAGGTGCTGCGGGGCTGAGGCCCCACCACCGCGGAGGAGCTCGAAGCTCCGGCCGAGCGAATCATCACATCCCGGACACGAGCGTTTGGAGGCTGTGGGGAGGGGCACGATGGCCTACCCGACGTCCGTCCACGTCCAGCTGATAGTCGATGCCCTCGTCGGTGGCGTTCATGACCAGGATCGCGACCTGGTCGCCGTCGACGAAGGCGGTGGCGCGAAGCTCGCTGAAGCTGGTCGTACAGCTCACTCTCTCCGCGCCCGGGCGCAGGAACTTCGAGAAGTGACCCAGATAATGAAAGGACGGAGTGTAGATGAGGTCTCCTGAGGGGCCCAGATGAACCGGTGCGAAACAGAAGTTGCCGACATGGTTGGGGCCACCACGCTCGTCCAGGAGTATGTTCCAATCGAGCCAACCGGCCGAGCCCGCGTTCAAGTCGTCGATGATCTGGCCCCCGTAGCGCTCCGCGTGGCTCCAGTCGCCGAGATGCGTGGGGTCGAAGCCCTCGACGCAAGCCTCGGTCAGGAGGAGTTGCTTGTTCGGGTAGCAGCGGGAGATCTCCATGAGGTTCTCGGGCTGGGCCCGGCCTCCTCGCCAGGTCTCGTACCAGTGATAGCCGAGGCCCCAGGCGTACCGAGCTGCCTCCGGGTCCGAATAGATGACGTGGGCTCGCTCCGGGGCGAGGTCGCGGTTGTGGTCCCAGACCAAGATCTTCTTGTCGGCGAGCCCTGCCCGAGCCAGGGCCGGACCGAGATGGTCGCGGAGGAAGTCTCGCTCCTCCTCCGCGCTGAGAATGTGAGACTCCCAGGTTTGGACGGCGGCCGGTTCGTTCTGCACCGTCACGCCCCAGACGGGAATCCCTTCGGCCTCGTAGGCTTCGATGAATCGTACGAAGTATTGAGCCCATGCGGCCCGATACTGGGGGAGCAGCTTTCCTCCGCGGACCATCTGGCCGGTATCCTTCATGAATCCCGGGGGACTCCACGGGCTCACCAAGACGGGGAGCGTGCCCCCAGCGGCAGCCACGGCCCGATGGAGCAGAGGGAGGCGGTGGCGACGGTCGGGAGCAATATCGAAGGAGTCGAGGCGGGTATCACCGTCATCGACGTAGGTGTAGCTGTCGGAGCTGAAGTCGCAGCTGTGGATCGAGGTTCGTGCCATCGAATACCCGAGGCCCGTCTTTGGGTCGAAGTAGGCACGGAGCAACTCTTCCTGCGGCTCTGGTCGAAGCCGGGAAAAGACCTCCGCGCTCGCATCAGTGATCGCGCCGCCGAAGCCTTGCACGGTCTGAAAGCGTCGGGCCGTGCGAATCCAAACGGTGATGTCGGCTTCCG
The DNA here is from genome assembly GCA_039819565.1 of Myxococcota bacterium. Taxonomy (GTDB): domain Bacteria; phylum Myxococcota; class Kuafuiibacteriia; order Kuafuiibacteriales; family Kuafuiibacteriaceae; genus JAHQVK01. The sequence continues at coordinate 9,847 of JBCBRU010000270.1, forward strand.
CCGTCGAGCCCTGATCGCTAAGGGTGAGGGGCCGCGTCCGAGCGAGTCGGTCCGCGGAGTCCCGTTGGGTGCTGAATGCGGCGAGCGTGTCGGGGGAAGGCAAAGTTTGAGGCATGAGCGCTCCGCCCCGTTCGATACCTCACGTGGAGGCGCCGAGCAGTACTCCTCCGCAGCTAGATGCGCCCCCGCAAGCCATCGCGCCGGACGTCGGAGCAGGCCTCGAAGGGCTGACGAGATGCGAACTCCGCTTCGTAGGCGGAGAGCGCGTCGCCCGAGACTTCGTCTCCCGAACCGTGGATACGGCTCAAGGCCGAAAGATTCGCCGCCGGGCCGGACCCGGGCGCATCGCTGCTAGGCCGACAGCCAGCGTTCGAGAGCGTTCTGGAGCACCCGAGGCCGCAGCGGCTTGGCGACGAAGTCGTCCATGCCCGCATCCCGGCAACGCTGTCGGTCGGCTTGGGAGACGTAGGCCGTCACCGCGACGATCGGCGTCTTGCAGCCTGACTTTCGCAGGGCCCGGGTCGCTTCCCATCCGTCCAGCTCTGGCATCTCGCAGTCCATGAGGATGAGGTCGAAGCTTTGCTCCGCCACCCGAGCCAAGGCTTGCCGGCCGTCTTCGGCCAGGACCACTCCATGCTCGGAGCGAAGGAGGAGCCGTTCGACGACGGTTCGGTTGATGCGATCGTCGTCGACGACAAGAATCAGGGCGTTTCGTACGGGAGCCGCACGAGACGGGGCGGCGATCCGCTCGGCGGGAACCTCGACGGAGGCCACGAGTCCCCCCCCGCTCTCTCGACGCCGTAGCGTGATGTCTCCGCCCAAGCCCTGGACCGCCGCCCGCGCGAGCGACAGCCCGAGTCCCAGTCCTTGGCCCTCGCGGGCCTCTCCTTCATCGACCTGCACGAAGGGCTCGAAGACCACGTCGAGTCGGTCCTCCGGGATGCCCGGACCGGCGTCGATCACCTCGACGTGAAGGCGCGAGCTTGCGGGCCAGGCTCGGACCTCGATCTCTTGGCTCCCGCTGACTTGTGCGGCGTTGACCAGAATCTCGTCGAGCGCACGGCGGGTGTGAACGACATCCAGTTCGAGCCAAATATCCGGG
>JBCBRU010000271.1:0-10889 GCA_039819565.1 Myxococcota bacterium
CCGCGCGCCCGTCGGCGGGCAGGGTGGTCGGTGAGGTTCTTGGTGTCGTCGTGGGGGGCTTCGTCCTTGGTGACGTTGGTGTCTTTGATCCCATCCTTGATGCTCCGCAGTTTGTTGAGGGCTTCGGCGGAGACGCCGCCGCCCTCAACAAGCTGCGGAGCATCAAGGATGGGATCATCGACACCATCGTCACCATGGACGACGCCCCCGACGACGACACCATGAACCTCTCCGACCTCCGTGCCCGCGGACGGGCGCGCGGCTTCGACGAGGTCGACGCCCAGCTCGAGAAGCTCGACGCGGACACGGTCTGCATGCTGATCTACACCTCGGGCACCACCGGGCTCCCCAAGGGGGTGATGCTCGACCACGGCAACATGATGTCCGTGGCCAAGGGCGTGGGTGAGCACAACCCCCAGATCAAGACGCTCGACGAAGGGTACATACTCGTCAGCTATCTGCCCCTCTCCCACATCGCCGAGCAGATGTTCACCATTATGGGACACCTCGAGTATGGCGGTCAGGTCTACTTCTGCCCTGCCCTGGATCTGATGAAGGACATGCTTCCCGAGGTCCGGCCCACCGTCTTCGTAGGCGTACCCCGCGTCTGGGAGAAGTTCCAAGCTGCGCTCGAGGCCCGCTTGGGCTCGGCCACCGGCCTCCGCAAGGCCCTGGCCGGATGGGCGCTCAGCACCGAGAAGAAGGCCACGTTGACCGAAATCGGAGGCGGCACCGCCGGTGGCTTTGGCCGAGGCCTCGCCAACAAGCTCGTGATTGGAAAAATCCATGCCGCCCTCGGCCTCGATCGAGTCGTGTTCTGCGCGTCGGGCGCGGCCCCGATTTCGAAGCGCACCCTCGAGTTCTTCGCCTCACTCGGCGTCGTCATCCACGAGGGCTTTGGGATGACGGAGACGGCGGGCGCGGTGACCTCGCAACCCACCAATCGTCCCCTCTTCGGCACCGTGGGTCAGGCCATTCCTGGCGTCGAGGTCAAGATCGGCGAAGATGGCGAGATTCTCCTCCGCGGTCGCGCCATGACCCGCGGATACTATAAGAACGAGGACGAGACGCAGAAGCTCCTCGACGGCGAAAACTGGCTGCACACCGGCGACCTCGGCAAGCTCGACGAGCAGGGCTTCGTTAGCATCACAGGGCGCAAGAAGGAGATCCTCATTACCGCCGGAGGCAAGAACGTGGCTCCGGTGGAGATTGAAGTGAAACTGAACGCCATCGCGGGCGTGGGGCAGTCGGTCGTCATGGGCGATCGCGAGCCCTATCTCGTGGCCCTCATCGTGCTCGATCGCGAAGCCATTCCTGAGCTGCAGAGCACCCTCGGCCTCGAGAGCGACGACCCCGCCGCCATCGCCGCGGACCCGAAATTCCTCAAACACCTTCAGGACGGCGTCGATGCCGCCAACTCGGGACTGGCTCGTTACCAGACCATCAAACGCTTCGAGGTTCTCTTCGAGGAGTTCACGGTCGAAGGCGGGGAGCTCACTCCGAGCCTCAAGCTGAAGCGCCCCATCATCGCCAAGAAGTACGACTCGCAGGTTCGCGCCCTCTACACGAACGCTGGAGCCACCGCCCGCGCCTCTTGACGACCGCCCCGCAGGCCCTCAATGCATGGAGGCCTGCGGGCTCTACTCCCGCCCCGAGCGCCCGGCCCAAGCGCGGGTCGCGGCGTAGATCGCGAGGAGCAAGAGGGTGCCGGAGATGGCCCCCACCCCGTCCGCGAGCACGTCCGCGACCGAAGCGGTCCGCCCCGGCACGAAGGACTGGTGCACCTCGTCGATCACTCCGTACCCCGCAGAGAGGGCGATCGAGGTGGCGGCGACCTGATTCATCGACTGGCGGGTGGTGAACCACCAGGCCCGCGTCCACAGGGCCCCCAAGAGCGCATAGGCGAGGACATGGGCGAGCTTGTCGTCGACCTCTGGACCGAGCATCCGGGGTTGGCTCGAAAACCACCACAGGACCCCCGAGTAGACGACGGGAGGGGTAAACATCAGGAGCCGCAGAGCCACCGGCGGAAGAGGGGCGCGCACCCCACGGTGCTACCCTCCTCGCCCGGTCCGGTCACGCTTCGTCGTCCGCCCGGGCTGGGGCCGCTCTCCTTGACGCCCGTTCTTGACAAGCGTCGGAGCTCTCCCTAACCGCGGGCCATGCGGATTGCCCTGGCCTTCCGGGCCTTTTTCGCCGCGCTCTTCGGTAGGCGGCTCCCGCTCGCCGTGATCCCCGCGGACCTCATTCCGGACCCCACGGATGACCTGCTCATTGACGAGATGCGGCTAGCTGGGCTCATCGCCGGTGACGCGCTCCCCAAGCTGGCCGCCCCGGGTCAGGACGCCCGGAAGCCCGAGCCTGCGCCCCCGCCCCCCCCGGCCGAGGTCGAACCCGACGACCTCGCAGAGGCCGTAGCGGCCCAAACGGTGGGCCTTTTCCAGGCCGAGGGCCGCCTCCTCGACTTTCTGTCCGAAGACATCGCCAGCTACTCCGACGAGGAGGTAGGCCAGGTCGTTCGAGAAGTGCATCGGGGGTGCAAGAAGGCCCTCGAGGACCACTTCACCGTGGAGCCCGTCCGCTCCGAAGTCGAGGAAGCCAACGTGACCCTAGGGGCCGACTTCGACCCCGGCGAGGTCCGCCTCGTCGGGAACGTCGTGGGCAAGCCACCTTTCACGGGAACGCTACGCCACGCCGGGTATCGTGCCGCGGAAATTCGCCTGCCTCGGATTCGGACCGGGGTCTCCGCGAAAGTCATGGTCCCGGCCGAAGTGGAGCTCTAGCATCAGCCCATGCGCCGCATCATCGGCATCGACCTGGGCACCACGAACACCGCCCTCGCCGCAGTAACGAGCGAAGGAGAGCTCTGGGCGCCCCCTGAGGTGTTCCCCCTCGCCCAGCTGGTCAAGCCGGCCGATGTCCAGGCCCGCTCCAGCCTCCCCTCCTTCCTGTATCTCTCCGGACCGGCGGAGCTTCCGGAGGGAGCTCTGGACCTTCCGTGGGCCGAGGGCCTCGACTTCATGGTCGGAGAGGCCGCCCGCAGCCGAGGCGCCGAGGTGCCCAGCCGGCTGGTGTCATCGAGCAAGAGCTGGCTTTGCCACGGCCATGCCGACCGAGAGGGTCCGATTCTTCCCCCCGCCAGCCCTGGCCTTGAAACGCCGGAAGGGTTGACGCGCGTGTCCCCCGTGGAGGCTGCACGTCGATACCTCGAGCATCTCCGCGAAGCCTGGGACGCGGCGCATCCGGAGGCTCCACTGGGACGCCACTCGGTGTATTTGACCGTCCCCGCGAGCTTCGACGCCGTAGCACGAGAGCTCACAGCGCAAGCTGCTCGTCAGTCCGGTCTCCAGGAGGTGGCCCTCCTCGAGGAGCCCCTGGCGGCGTTCTACGCCTGGCTCGCCCAGATCGGAGACGGATGGCGAGAGGTTCTGAGCTTAGGGGACCGCGTTCTGGTCTGCGACGTCGGCGGTGGGACCAGCGACTTCTCTCTGATCGAGGTTGTGGATGATGGAGCGGGGAAGCTCTCCTTGGAGCGCGTCGCGGTCGGGGAGCACCTGCTGCTGGGCGGCGACAACATGGACCTGGCCCTGGCCCACGCTCTTTCCCAGACCCTCGCCGCCGACGGCAAGAAGCTGGACGCAGCTCAGCAACGAGGGTTGGTCCTGGGCGCCCGACGCGCCAAAGAGGCTCTTCTTACCGACCCCAAGCTCGAGGCTGAGACCCTCACTGTCCTCGGGCGTGGGAGCCGGTTGTTCGGGGGCAAGATCACCGTCGACCTCACGCGATCCATGCTCGACACGATTCTCCTCGAGGGCTTCTTCCCCGCCTGTGGTCTCGAGGACCGGCCCCAGGAGGCTCGGCGAACGGGCTTCATGGAGCTGGGCCTTCCTTTCGTCCCCGATGCCGCCGTCACTCGGCATCTCGCCAAGTTTCTCGGAACCCACGCGGACGGGAGGCTCCCCACCCACGTGTTGTTCAACGGGGGCGTGTTCAATGGCTCGGTGCTGCGAAACCGACTCCTCGAGGTCCTGAGCTCGTGGGGAACGGCGCCCAAGGTGCTCGAGGGCGCTGACAACGACCTCGCGGTGGCACGGGGCGCGGCCTGGTACGGCGCCGTGCGGGAAGGGGGAGGTCTGCGGATCAAGGGGGGAACGGCTCGTAGCTATTGGGTCGGGATGGAGATCGCCATGCCCTCGGTCCCGGGACTCCCACCGCCGATGCGGGCACTATGCGTGGTGCCTTTCGGCATGGAAGAGGGCAGCGAAGCCGAGGTCCCGGGTCAGACCTTGGGCCTCGTCGTCGGCCAGCCCGCCGAGTTCAAGTTCCTCAGTTCCAACACCCGCAAAGACGACCCGATCGGGAGCATCCTCGACGAATTTACATGGCCCGACCACCTGGAAGAGACCGCTCCCATCCACGCCACCATCGAGGCCGAAGGGCTCGAACCCGGGACCCTGGTTCCCGTGCGGCTCCAAGCCAAACTCACTGAAGTAGGTACCCTCGAGCTGTGGTGCGCCTCGACCGAAGGCGAGCGTAAGTTCCGTCTGGAATTCAACGTGCGAGACCGGGACCGCTGAGGACGACTGTGGTCGCTACGGCGCGCCCGCCGGGGGAACGGCGCGCCGGAACGCGAGGGGGGTCACCCCCGCGTGCTTCTTGAACACCGTGTAGAGATACTGAACCGAAGGAAACCCACAGCGGTCAGCCACCTCGGCCATCGGGAGCTCAGTCGCCCGAAGGAGCTCGCAGGCCTGCTCGAGACGATGATTGTGGATCTCATGATGAATCGAGTGGCCGCGTTCGGCTCGAAAGCGGCGTTCCAAGGTGGAGCGTGACCGCCCCACGAAGGTCAGTACGTGCTCGACCTTGATGCCTCGGCAGGCTTGGCGGCGAATGAAATGAAGGGCCTGAATCACGTCGGGGTCCTGAGCTGCCTGATAGTCGGAGGACTGACGCGCGACCACGCCCACAGGCGGCACCACCGTAGGCTCGCGCTTCATTTGAAATCCGGACAGCATTCGATGGAGGAGCCGAGCCGCGCGATGTCCCATGTCGCGGGTCGCCTGCTCTACTGAAGAGAGCGGGACCGGCGACACGAATCTTGCGACCTCATCGTTGTCAACCCCGATGACCGCGACCTCGTCCGGTACCATCATCCCCGGACCTCGACACACTTGAAGGAGATGTCGCGCCCTCGAATCCGTGACCGCCATGATCCCCAGGGGTCGGGGAAGACTCCGCAGCCAGTGAGATAGATCCTCGAGAGCCTCCGTCCAGCGGTCGGGACGGGTCAGATGGCCCCGATAAACCGCGGCTCGGTATCCCGCCCGGTCGACACGCTCCACGAAGGCCCGCTCTCGCTCCGCGGCCCAGCGATGAAAGGGACTCTCCGGCAGCCCGTAGAACGCGAAGTGCTCGAGGCCCTTCGACTTGAGATGCTCGAAAGCTACGTCGGCGATGCCATCGTTGTCCGTGGCTACGTAGGGCACCGGAGGATACTTATCTCGACCAGCGTAGGAGCCCCCCACCCCCACCACCGGAATCGAGAGATCGGCGACCGCCTCCTCGATCCGAGGATCATCCATATCGGCGATGATGCCATCGCCAGCCCACACCTCAAGGGTGCGCTCTCGATACCGAAAGTCTTCGTCAAGATACACATCCCAGCGTGATTCCGACCCGTGGAGATACTCGCCAATGCCCTGGATCACGCGGCGGTCGTAGACCTTGTTGGCGTTGAAGAGCAGGGTGATTCTATGGGTCTCACCTCCGCTGCTCATACCCCCGGCATATCACGCGACATCGAGGTCGTGGGCGCCCGGGACCAATTTTCATAAGTCGATTACGGAATTTCGAAATTGAAGGAAACGCCGGGTGTGGTGAGCTAACACCATGCCTGGAGCCACCGCCGTCAATCCCATCTTGCGTGGCTTTCACCCCGACCCCTCCCTGCTACGTGTGGGCGACGACTACTACATCGCGACTTCCACCTTCGAGTGGTTTCCGGGCGTGCTCGTGTACCACTCACGAGACTTGGCCCGGTGGACCCTGCAAGGCGCCCCGCTCGACCGAACCTCACTCCTGGATCTGCGCGGCTGTCCGGACTCGGGCGGGGTGTGGGCGCCCTGCCTTTCTCACGATGGGAAGCTCTTTCATCTGGTCTATACCGTGGTGCGGCGAAAAGAGGGATCGTTCAAGGATACGCCGAACTTCCTGACGTCGTCGCCCTCAATCGAAGGCCCCTGGAGCCCGCCCGTGCCGCTCAACGCCAGCGGCTTCGACCCCTCCCTCTTTCATGACGCGGACGGGCGCAAATGGCTCTTGAACATGGTCTGGGACCATCGACGGCACCCGAGCCGAGTGGACGGAGACGCCACGGTACGATTCGCAGGCATCGACCTGCAGGAGTACGACCCGGGCCAACGAACGCTGGTCGGCGAGCCGCGCAGAATCTTTCACCGTGGACCGCGCGGTTATACGGAGGGTCCGCATCTGTACCGGCGTGGCTCTTGGTACTACCTCCTCGTCGCGGAGGGAGGGACTGGGCTTGGCCATGCCGCACTCTTCGCCCGCAGCCGCCGAATTGAGGGTCCCTACGTCCCGGATCCGCACGGATACGTCCTCACCGCGAACCCCGCCCAAAGTCCTCTCCTCCGCGCCGGGCACGCCAGCATCGCATCCACACCGGACGGGCGATGGTTCCTCGCGCACCTGTGTAGTCGCCCTCTTCCGGGGAGAGGTCGCAGCGTCATGGGCCGCGAGACGGCCCTCCAGGCCCTCGAGTGGCCAGAGGATGGCTGGCCGCGCCTCGCCGGAGGCGGGAGCGAGCCTAAAATAAGAGTGGAGACGGGGCAGATAGGACGTGCCGAAGCTCATGTTCCCATCGAGGAATACTTGAACTTCGAGAGTGGCGCCCTCCCTCCTCTTCACTATCAGACCCCTCGCCAGGCCCGCAATGAGACCTTCATCTCAATACGGGAGCGCCCTGGCTATCTGCGGCTCAAGGGTCGTGAATCCTTGGGAAGCACCTTCGAGCAAACCCTCGTAGCCCGACGACAACAGGCCTTCCGCTACCGCGCCGAGACCGAGGTCGAATTCGAACCCCGGAGCTTTCAGCAAATGGCGGGGCTGGTCTGCTATTACGATCGGACCAAGCACATCTATCTTCATATCACCTCCGCCGATGGGAGCCGCGTCCTCGATCTGCTCATGGCCGAAGCCGACCAGGAGGTTCACTATCCCATCCCGAGAGCCATCACCCTATCCCCTTCTGACTCGATCTCCCTCCGCGCCGACGTCGACTACGACGTCGTACGTCTGTTCTTCCGGGATGGCGTACGCCCCTGGTCCTTCGTGGCTGAGCTCGACTACTCGATCCTCTCAGACGAGGTCGGCTCTGGGGGGTCCGGGGCTCACTTTACCGGGGCCTTCGTAGGCATCGCCTGCCAGGACCTCACCGGCCAGAGCCGAGCCGCGGACTTCTCTCGCTTTTCGTACGTCGAGAAGGCTGAGGACCCCATCTGATGTATCTGGGTATCGACCTCGGCACTTCGTCTGTGAAGGTGGTTCTGGCCACCGAGGACGGACGCCCCCTCTACGTCGCGTCGGAGCCGTTGACGGTCTCCCGCCCCCGTCCTCTCTGGTCCGAACAGGATCCTGATGACTGGTGGAAAGCCACCCGGCGCGCCCTCTTCGCCCTGCGGTCCCAGACCTCCCTGGCCGCGCTGCGAGCGGTTGGCCTCACCGGACAAATGCACGGAGCGGTGCTCCTCGACCCTTCGTCGAGTCCGGTGAGGCCGGCCATCCTGTGGAACGACGGCCGAGCTCACGCAGAGTGCTTCGAGCTGGATGTACGGCTGGGCGACGGCCGAGAGCAGCTCGGGAATCGCATCATGCCCGGCTTCACCGCCCCCAAGCTGCTTTGGGTGCGTCGACACGAGCCGGAGAACTTCTCGCGTGTGGATAAGGTCTTGCTCCCCAAGGACTACCTGCGCCTACGGATGACGGGCGACTTCGCCACCGACGTCTCCGACGCCTCCGGGACCATGTGGCTGGACGTTGGCCAGCGTGTGTGGAGTCCCGCCGCCCTAGAGGCCTGCCATCTCACCCTGGGTCATATGCCTCGAGTCTACGAAGGCCCGCAGGTCACGGGGCGACTCTCGAACGCGCTCGCTCAGGAGCTCGGATGCGGGCGCGTCCCGGTGGTGGCCGGAGCCGGAGACAACGCCGCAGGAGCCATCGGGATGGGAATCACTCGACCTGGTCAGGCGATTCTCTCCTTGGGGACCTCCGGGACCTATTTCCTCGTCACGGATCGCTTTGCTTCGAACCCCGGAAGAGCGGTGCATGCCTTCTGCCACGCCCTCCCCGAGATGTGGCATCTCATGTCGGTCACGCTCAGCGCCGCCGTGTGCCTCGATTGGTTCGACCGCACGTCCGGAGAGGCAGGCCTTCCCACCCTACTCGAGGAGGCGAGAGCCGCAGGTAGGCCTTTGCGAGGTCCATTGTTCCTGCCCTACTTGGCGGGCGAGAGAACTCCCCATGACGATCCCCACGCGACCGGGACTTTCTTCGGCCTGACCCACGCCACGGGTCGGGCCGAGCTCACCTGGGCGGTGCTCGAGGGGGTGACCTTCGCCCTTCGCGATGGCTTCGAAGCCCTACATGAGGTCGCGGCCAGACCCACCGACCTCACGATCACCGGTGGGGGATCTCGGAACCCGGACTGGTGCCAGCTCATCGCGGACGCCCTAGCCCTGAACGTGCATGTGCGTGAGGGTGGAGATGTTGGCCCGGCGGCCGGCGCCGCTCGTCTCGCCTCGCTCGCCGACCCCGCAACCTCATCCATTGAGGCTAACTTTCCCGAACCCGAGAAGCTCCGAAGCTTCGAGCCTCGCGCCCTTGAGACGGAGCGGCTCAGCCAGCGCTTCGCAGTCTTTCAGCAACTCTACGCCCAACTCCGGCCGCTCACGCTGGCCGCCGATGACGAGAATCCGCAACGCGGAAAACACATCAGATAATTGTGGTCGCCTCTGAGCTGCCACAGTCTACATCTATGGAGTATTTCCCTTCCGTACCCGAGGTCCCCTACGGAGGGCCGCGTAGCGATACCCCGCTGAGCTTTCGGCACTACAACCCCAAAGAGACCATCCTCAAGAGGACGATGGAGGACCATTTGAGAATGTCCGTATGCTTCTGGCATACGTTGTGCTGGAACGGACGGGACATCTTCGGCGAAGATACCTTCGCCCGTCCCTGGTTGGTCCGGTCGGACATGGAGGGCCAGAAGGCCAAAGTCGACGCTGGGTTCGAGCTAGTGAGGAAACTCGGAGTCCCCTTCTATTCCTTCCATGACGTAGATGTCATCCCCGCTACCGATAGTCCTAAAGAGTATGAGAGCTACATGGCCGAGATGACCGAGCACCTCGGCCGCCGGATGGAGGAAGGCGGAGTCCGTCTTCTTTGGGGGACCGCAAATCTGTTCGGACATCGCCGATATCTTCACGGGGCCGCCACCAGTCCCGACCCCGAGATCTTCGCCTGGGCAGCTCATCAGGTGCGGCATGCCATGAAGGCCACCCAGGCTCTGGGAGGCGAGAACTACGTACTTTGGGGCGGACGAGAGGGCTACGAGACCCTCCTCAATACGGACCTCCGTCAGGAGCGGCGCCAGCTTGGTCGATTCATGCGGCTGGTGGTCGACCACAAATACGCCCTCGGATTCGACGGCACGCTACTCATCGAGCCCAAGCCTCACGAGCCCACCAAGCACCAGTACGACTACGACGTCGCTGCGGTACACTCCTTCCTCTCCGAGTTCGGTCTCCTGGGTGAAATGAAGGTCAATCTCGAGGTGAACCATGCCACCCTGGCGGGGCATTCCTTTCATCACGAGGTCGCTTCGGCTCTCGCCCTCGACATCTTCGGGAGCGTAGATGCAAACCGTGGAGATCCCCAGCTGGGATGGGACACCGACCAGTTCCCCGCTCAGACCGACGAGATGACTTTAGCTCTCTACGAAATCCTGAACCACGGAGGGTTTTCGAGCGGGGGCTTCAACTTCGACGCAAGACTGCGACGGGCCAGCACCGATCCCATAGATCTATTCTCCGCCCACATTATGGGCATCGACACCCTAGCTTTGGCTCTTCGCCGTGCGGTGGCCCTTATCGAAGAGAGTACCCTGTCGAGTTTCGTCGCGAATCGCTACCGGGGCTGGAGTTCCGACTTTGGGCGGCACGCTCTCGGAGGCGACTGCAGTCTGGCCGACCTCTCCAAACAGGTTGTGGAGTCAGACCTTCGGCCGGAACCCGAGAGCGGGGGCCAGGAGCACTTGGAGCTCGCCGTCCACCGAACGATTTATCGCTGATCCAAGAGCCTAAGGGCTCGGGAGGCTCACAAAGCCTCCGACATGGGGGAGGAGAACATGTTGAAGAGAACAAGACACCGAGGATGGTCCGGGATCACCGTCGCGGCGCTGCTGTCCACGCAGGTCGCCGAGGCACAACCCACCACGACATCCACCCAAGCCGGGGATTCCTCGGCTCCAGCCGAGACCGCGGAGGACGCGATCGGAGTGGAGGAGATTGTAGTCACGGCCACTCGGCGAAAAACGCGGCTCATCGACACCCCGGTGGCGGTCACCGCCGTTTCGATGGACAACCTCGCCCAGCGCAACGTCACCAACAGCCTCTCTCTAGAGAAGCTCGTGCCCAGCCTCAAGGTCCAAGACCAACGCACTCTAGGTATGGGGGCCGTCCAGTTCACGATTCGGGGCATTGGCAACACGAACTTTACGGAACAGGGGGATCCCAACGTCGGTTTCCACGTCGACGGCGTCTACCTATCCAGACCCCAGGCGGCTATGGCGTTTCTTTTTGATCTCGAGC
>JBCBRU010000272.1:0-10887 GCA_039819565.1 Myxococcota bacterium
CATCATGAAGGGGGCCATACGATGCGGGCCAGCGCGAGGACCAGCGCGACCACGAGAAGACCGCCCGCGACCGCGAGCGTCTCGAGCTCGCCGGGAGCCAGGGACATCCGTCAGCCCCCGGTCCCTTCGACCGGAGGTCCAAAAGGGGCATCGACCGGGCGGCACTCAGGCCGCCGAACGCCTACATCCGCTCGGATCCGCCCGACGCGGCACGAGAGGCCTTCCGGACAGATCCACCCGAGGTCCGGATCGCAGTAAGCGACCGGAGGCTCGCGGCCCTCCCGAACCGCGAAGGACGCGGTGTCGCGACAGCGAAAGTCCATGGGGCGTGTTTCGTCGAAGGCGTGGGGCAAGCAGACCTGCCGCGGGTCGCATGCGCTCATCTGACCAAAGACACAGGTGCGACCAACGAGGAGATCCGCACGCTCGGGGAGCTCACACCCCGCCCCCGCGCTGAGGAGCACAATGAGTACCGCGCCTACCCTCACGGTGAACCTTCGCCGCTCTCCGGCGAGGCGCCCAAGACCAGCCACCCGACCCCCACCAACGTGGTCAGGGCTCCGCCCAAGGCGGTCAGACTGCCGGCGAGAAACTGCCCCCGCAAGTCGTCTCGAAGCGCGCTCGCATCCATCGCGGATGCGCTGCCGGGTAGGAAGCCCGGCTCAGCCGCCAGCGTATCGTACCGGCCGGAAGCGTCCACCATGAGCGCGGCTCCTCCGGCCGCGGCGACGGCCCCGAGCCCCACCACGACCCAGGGCAGCGGCCTGAGGAAGCGGGAGGGCGGCGGAGGCGGAGCCGCCGCGAGTCGGCCCGCGTCGTCCACAGTTACGCCCGAGCCCCGTCGACGCGAGGGGCGACCGAAGGGCTCCTCGTCGAAGGGACCGGGGCGAGGGGCGACGGCGAGGGGGTCTCGCTCCATGCGGAGCACAACCGGCGAGGCCTTTGCGTGGAGGTCCACCCAAACCTTGCGAGGTGCCCACCCTTCCGCTTCGAGCTCGAACCGCCAGCGGCCAGGCCAAAGGCGAGCAGGACCGTCGAGCGCTAGGTCCAAAGGCTCACCGAAAACACGCACCCGCGCATTCGCCGGCTCCAGTCTCAGCTCGACAGAGAGGCTTGGCGGCCGCGTGAGACGCCGGGCGGCCAGCGCCGCCGCCGCGCGCAAGACCTCGAGCTCAGGCTCGAAGGTCATGGCCACCGTCTCGTCGAGGGTGGCTTGTTCGACGTCGAGAGCGAGAAGACGAAGGCTCCATCCCTCGGCCTTAGCGTCGAGCTCGCCCACCAGCACTCGACTTGCGTCGAGCACGCGAGCGACCTCGACGAGGCAAAAGACGTCGTAGTCGCATCCTCGCGCCTGTTCGAGGAGGTCGACACGTTCCGCCGACGGCACCGTAACCCCGGCCTCACCGAGGGCTCGGCGGATCGAAACCGAGGCGGCTTCAGCCGCACCGGGCGCGGCCGCACGCGCCTCTAGAGGGATGAACAGCACCGAAGGCTCGAGGCCCCCGCCGAGGATGCCCAACGCGAGGCAAGGAAGGAGAATCACGGGCTCCCCGTGGGGTGCGCCACGCCCACGCCGTGGACGTATACGAGCTCGCCCCCGGTGTGCCCCACCCACAGCAAGAGTCCAGACCCGGCCAACCCGAGAACCATCGCTACCCAAGCGCCCCCCTGCGACCAGCGGGTCGGCAGCCAGAGGCGGAGCCCGGTGAGGGCCATAAACATCCAGGGCACGGTGGAAGCGAGGCTAGCGTGCCGATCCAGACGGTCCGCCGGGACCCCAGCGCGCACCGCCGCGTCGTACTCACCCTGTCCGGTCGCAGTCGCCACGAAGCTTCCCAGCAAAGCCAGCCCCAGCAATCCAATGGCGGCCCGACTCACATCCTGCCGGCGGAGCCAAAGACCCAGGAGATCGAAGAGCGGCCACACTACGCCGAGCGCAAGGGGGAGATGGACCGCCGCGGCATGCCAGCTCACGGGCTGGTGCTACCCAAGGACCGACCGGGAAGCCAGTGAAGCTCGTCCGCCTGTTGCGCGGGACCGTCCACCCCCGCCCAACCTTCGAAGCTCCGCGGCCCGACCCTTGTCCTGCCCGGCGGAAATTCTGACGCACCCTCGATGTAAGGAGCGGAGAATTCGAAGACGCCCCTTAGGTAATCCGAAGCGTCGCTCCGGTCCCCAGAATCTTGATCGGCTGGATCGCCATGACCTTCATGAACACGCGCAAGAGCTCGGGGTCGAATCGGTACTTGAGCTCGCTCGACATCAGGGCGAGCGCGATCTCCGGACCGTAGGCTTCTCGGAAGGGGCGTTTCGATGTCAGCGCGTCGTAGGTATCGCAGATGGCGATGATCCGGCCAAAGGCTCCGAGCCCAAGCTTGGGCATGACCAGCTCGACCTCCCCTTTTGGGTTTCGTCGCGGCATGGCGTAGTCCACTCGGCTCTCGTACGTCGCGACAACCCGCATCATGGTCGTGCGATCCAGCCCTCGACTCGCGAGAATGCTCCGAGCTGATCTGAGAGGGTGTAGATCCACGAGCTGCCGCTCTTCGTCGGTCAAAGCGGTGGGCTTGCTGAGGATCTCGTCGGAGACCCTCATCATGCCCACGCTGGAGAACAGCGCCGCCATCCCCAGCTCGTGCTGCTGCTTTTTGTCGAGTCCGAGTTCCTGTCCGAACACGATGGCCAGCAGACTGGTGTTCACGGAGTGATAGGGGAGATAGTCTTCGACGGAACGCGTGGTCGTGACCCCGAGGAAGTGGGAGCGAACGTCGAAGCAGAGATCTACGAAGTCCTGAACCAACCGACCCGCCTTCGCAAAGGGAAGATTGTCTCGATCCGAAGCAAACCTCTCGAGATACTTCCGCATGAAGAACACAGCCCGCGCGTAGACCGTAAGGAGATACTTCTTCCGGTCGACCTGCTGATCGAGGTCTGGCTCACCCTCTAGCTTATCGAGAAGCTCCCGGACCTTGGCGTAGCGAGCCAGACGCATCGACGGGAGCTCATGCCCCTCGATTCCGTCTTCTCCGACCGCCCCCTGAGACTCCGTGGAGAACAGGTAGAGAAAGTCGCGGATCTCTGAAGAAGTAACGGGGCGGTTCGTCGAGAACCCACCGATATCGCGCCGTTCGAACTCTCGAGTCAGATACTGAACAGACTCGAGCTTCCCGAACTCGAATTTCACCTGGTTCCCGTTGAGATACACGGTTGTCCCGGCAGCCTGAAGATTGAGATGGCGTTCGCTGGCCACCACGCCGTTCATAGCCTCACGGAGCGTGTCTATTGGCTTGAGGAAGATGGCATTATCCGGAGCATGGATCTTCACATTCCGAACGAGCATATACAACGTGTCGACCATCTTGCGGCCAAGGGCCTGACTCTTCAGGCCACGCCGTAGCTTCGATGAGTTCAGCTGACCCTGCTCATCGAAGGCCGCGAGGATGCTTTCCTCATCTCGCGAACCTCCGCCGGAGGTATCGTCACGCGCCATCGACTAGACTCTTTCCTTCTCCAGGATCTCCTTCAGTCGCAGGGCCGCCTTCCGGCAAGCCTGGAGAACTTCCATAGAGTGGTTTCGGTTTTGGACTTCCTGCGCGAGAACGTGAAACGCCTCCAGGCTGCGCATCGCCGCCAGCCCGGTGACGGCGAGGATCTTCATCTCATTCACCTTGCCCCTCCCAAAGATCGATGACTTCTGAGTGAAGACACCGGACAGATAGGTCAGAGCCGCCGGAGATTTGGTCTCGCCGAGCGCGGTTGCAATCGTAATGCGCTCCCGTGACTCACGCTGCATGAAATCACCGGCCTGCATCTGCTTGATGAAGAGAGGGGCGGACCTCTCGGGGCTCCGCAACGCGAGCGCGCGCAGCGCCCCTAACCGCATCTGGATATCTTCGTCGCTCAGGGCACGCTCGATGTACTTGAGGCTCTCGGGCTCGTCGGACTTCGCCAGCGTCTTCAGTCCTTCGAGTCGAATCATGATGTTCGGGTGATCCAGGCACCGGGCCACGATATCGATCTTCCCCGGAGGGTTGATGGCGTGAATGATCGCGAGCATATCCTTCACGACGCTAGAGGAGTTGTGCTCGAGCCGACGTGCGAAGATCTCGACATGATTTCGTCCAATGACGGCGAGAACCTCGATGAGAAGCGTCCGAGCGACCGCCCGCTCCATCCCCTGGAGCATCTCGACCAGAGGAATGAGCTCGTCTTCTCCACAGGCAGAGAGATAAGCGCGCACCGCGCGTTCGTCGAGAGTCTTGGAAAGCGCCAAGTATTGACCCACCGCGGCAAGTCGATGGGGCTCATTCATGAGACGACGAAACTCGTCGCGCATGCTCGTGACCATGCGCTTTCGCTCCCGAGGCATCTGTCGTCCTTGGATCTTCTCGAAGCGCTGAAGGAGAGCGACAGCGCCCTTGACGTCTTCCGAGACGAGCAGAAGGTCGAGCACTTGGGTGACCGCCTCGAGGAGCATCTCCTCGTCACCGGGCTCAGCCTGAAGTTCGATGACCTGAAAAAGGATCAGAACCATTTTCGCGAAGAGCCGGGTGCGTTGCTCGTGAAGAAGCTCCTCCTGAAGGCGCGCCTTGTCGTCCTCTTGAGCCGGTCGGCCCGAGACGATGCCTCCGCGAACCTGCTCGACGTCCGCGAGTTCGAGTTCGAGATCGGCCGCCGACAGACGGGCGAAACGAGTGATGTCGTCGGATCGAGCGGCAAGCTGCTTTCGGAGATAGCCGATGATCTTCTCGACCTCGACCTCGACCTCTTCCTCGGAAAGATCTCCGAAGCCGAAACCATCGACCACGACGTCGTCAATGAACTGGAAGTCCTCCTTCCAGAACCGAGTGATCATGTCCTCATGGAAGAGAGCTCGCTCCGAGTAGTTCTCCATGGCGAGGAGCACGAAGCGCAGGACTTCTTCGAGAGGGATGCCATGGCGAAAAATGATGAAGCGCATCCCGTCTTTGAAGAACTTGTAGGTGAGGTTCTCCCGGTCTTCGTCTTCGTAGACGACGTGCTTTTTGTAGTGGAGGGTATAGGGACCGAGCTTCAGGGGCAGTGAGCCCTGCTCCTCGAGAATGCTCTCGAGAGCGTCATGCGCAGGCTTGAGGTAATCCGCAAAGCGCTCTTCGGCGTGGCGATAGATGCCAATGTTCTTTATCCCCTTCAGGAGAAGAAGAACGAAACGCTCTGCCTCACCGAAGACGGCGTCTTCGGCTTGCGACGGCTCGGGGAAGGGTGGTTCGGCCATCCTTAGATATCTAAGCTCAGCCCCCGAGCTTGGCCTTGAGGTCGGCGAGAGAGTCGTCGACCGCGGACGAAGCGGGCTGAGCGGCCTCGGACACGACTTCTACGACCGCCGCATCGAGATCGTCCTCGTCCGAAGGCGCACTGGTCCGAGCCGGGAGCTCTCCTCGGACCTGCTTCTTGAGGTCTTCGAGAGCCCGGTCGGCATCGGTGACGGACGGCAACATCAGTTCGGGCGTCCCGCCCTGCTCTTCCGCCACGACCTCGGCCTCGACCTCGGCGCGGATGATCTTCTCCTCCATTCGATCGAAAGCATCGATGGCCGCAGCGACGGAGTTTTTGGCCTTACTGGCGGCCCCGACGCGGGCACCGCGGGCTTGAGCGGCCGACTTGCGGGCCACCAGCGCCGCCTTTCGGGCCGGGAGCTGGGCGAGCCGCTGTTCGAGCTCCCGCTCGGCGATGACGAGCTGCTCGATCTGCCGATCTTGCTCGCCGATGGCGGCATCCTCGGCGTTCACCCGCTGCTCGGCGGCGAGTTTGAGCTCGAGATATTTCCGCGCTTGGTGCTCATCCCCGCCCTCGAGAGACTGGATGGCCCGTTTTTCACAGGCTTCGGCTTCGGCCAGGGCCTTGTCGCGCTTGCGCTCGAGGAGACGCTTTTGCGTCTTCGCCTCGATGATGGCCTCGCGCGCTTCGCGCTGGCCTTTCTTCATGTCCTCGATGGCCTGGTCGAGCATCTTGCCCGGATCCTCGGCCCGATCGACGAGCGCGTTGACGTTGGACTCGAGGACCTTCGAGATTCGGCTCAGGATTCCCATGCTGCTCCCTTCGACGCGTGCGGTCACCGGGCGCAACAGCGCAGAGCGCTGGTTCCGTCCCGAAAACTCGCCAAGGCCCGAAGGCCGAAGTGGATCCATAGCGCGGACGCGACTGAGCGCGAAGATCGACCGGGCACCAGGACCGCGGTCGACGGTCGAGGGATGCGATTGCGCTCCCCTCGCTTGACCGCTCGCTATCCGGGCTCCGGGGGCAGGCTTCGTAGAGATCCCGAGGACTTCGAGGTCGAGGAGAGGCTCCCCTACGCCGCCGAGGGTCGCGGCGACCACCTGTTCGTTCTGATCGAGAAACGGGGACTGAACACGTCCGCGGCTGCCCTCCAGGTGGCGGAACACCTCGGAATCATTCAACCCGGCGAGCGCCTCCCCCCGGAAGCGGGCTGGGCGGGAATGAAAGATCGACATGCCGTGGCTCGACAGTGGCTGAGCTTCCCGTGGCGCGAGGCGAACCCCCTCCCTGAACCGACGACGCTGAGTCTGGAGGCGGGTTCGGTGGGCGTCTTGGCGGCCCATCGACATCGCCACAAGCTCCGCAAAGGACACGTACAGGCCAACCGATTCCGGATTCGGATCCGGGATGTGCCCCCGGGGGGAACGGAACGGGCCCGAGCGGCGCTGGCGCGACTGCGGGTCACCGGCATGCCGAACCCGTTCGGCCCGCAACGCTTTGGCCGGGAAGGCGACAACGCGGACCGCGCCCGGGCGATCCTCGCCGGGAAGGCCCGCCGGCCTCGGGATCGCCGACTTTGGAGCCTCCTGTGCTCCGCCCTCCAGTCCGAGGTCTTCAATCGCATCCTCGCCTTTCGCATCGAGTCTGGCCTCCTCACGACCGCGATCCGGGGAGACAGGATGGTCAAGCACGTCTCGGGAGGTCAGTTTGCCGTGGACGACCCGAGCGTGGAGCAGCCTCGAGTGGACGCCCTCGAGATCTCACCTACGGGCGGTCTTCCCGGTAAGAGAACGCCGGCGGTGTCGGAGCTAGCCGCCGAAATCGAAGCTCAGGCGAGGGCTGAGGCCCAGATCGACCCCGCACTCGAGGCGCGACTCGGCACCGGAGCGCGTCGACCGCTGCGGCTCCCGCTGTCTCCGGAGACGGAGATTCGCCCGCTTGGAGACGAAGCTTGGGAGCTTCACGTCGAACTTCCCTCAGGGGTCTACGCGACCGCCCTTCTCGACGAGCTCGTCAAACCGGAAGGGGAGGTCTTCGATCGATCGGACTGAGGCTCCGAGGCGGGGCCCGCCCCGACGGCGAGTTCACCGTCGACGCCGAGCCTCGAAGGCTTTCAGGATGCTTCGCACCTCGGCGGCGTCCTTCGCATCGGGCTTGAGTTCGAGGTAGCGCCGGTAGTGCTCCGCTGCGGCCGCCTTGTCCCCCTTGGCGGTCAGGGCGATGGCTAGCCCTCGCTCCGCCGCGGCGAGCTCGGGGGCCAAAGCGAGGGCCTCCTCGTAGGCTTGAATCGCGGCCGCGGCCTTGGCTGGACCCTCCAGCGTCAGAGCCAGGCCGCGCTCGAGCGCCTGACGAGCCCGGCCCGCGCGCGCACGCTTGGCCTCGAGCTCAGGGTCCACGCGAGCCTCGGGGACCGGAGCTTCGGTGGCTGACAAATACGCGGCCACGATCCCCGCCGTCACGAGACCTACGAGGAGGGTCACCCACAGAGCGTCCCGCCATCCTCGTCGCGGAACCACGGGCACCACGGGGGCCACCGCGATCTGTGCGGACGCGATCTCCTCCACCGGCGGTGTCTCGGGAGCGGGCGGTCGGTGCGGAGCCGAGGACTCCAATCGGGCCACCAGGCGGTGCGCGGGCTTTTCAGGCAACGGGGGCGGAGTGTCCATCGAGGGCGGCGGCGCCGTGGACTCGGATCTCCGCTGAGGAAGCGCTGGAGCCGAACGCCGAGCCTCCTCGAGTCGGGCCATCCAACCTCCTTCCGGGGGTCCCGGGCGGGAGAGCATCCCGCCCACCCCACTTCGCTCACGGTGTTCGCTGCGCGCGCCGCTTTCCGGGGGTCCCGGGCGGGAGAGCATCCCGCCCACCCCACTTCGCTCACGGTGTTCGCTGCGCGCGCCGCTTTCCGGGGGGCCCGGCCGGGGGGGAGGAGCCTCGGACCGGGAGTCGAGCACCGCCCGATGAGCGGGAGGGGACTCCCGGCGGGCCGGGGCGGTGGTCAACCTTCGATGGGGAGGAACGTCGGGGTCGCCGTCCCCCGAGCTCCGCGAGTTGGACATCGCGACCAGGATAGACCGAGCGAGGCGCGCGAGACCATCGTGAGCTATGCCGTAGGGAAGATGAGCGCGACGGTTGGCACCGCCGGACACATCGACCACGGAAAGACGAGCCTGGTTCGCGCGCTGACGGGCGTGGAAACGGATCGCCTCCCCGAGGAGAAGAAGCGGGGCATCACCATTGCCCTCGGCTTCGCTCCCCTCACCCTGCCCAGCGGTCGGCAGATCGGGATGGTCGACGTCCCGGGGCACGAGCGCTTCGTGCGCACCATGGTGGCGGGCGCCGTCGGTATCGACGTGGCGCTGCTGGTGGTGGCCGCCGACGAAGGGGTGATGCCGCAGACCCGAGAGCACCTCGA
Organism: Myxococcota bacterium; assembly: GCA_039819565.1. GTDB lineage: Bacteria > Myxococcota > Kuafuiibacteriia > Kuafuiibacteriales > Kuafuiibacteriaceae > JAHQVK01. The sequence goes on from JBCBRU010000272.1 coordinate 8,669, forward strand.
GGTCTGCGGGTTGCTCGGGGTTCGACGAGGGGTGGTGGCGCTCACCAAGCTCGACAAGGCCGGTCCGGAGCTGGCTGAGCTCGCGGCCGCCGACGTGGAGGAGACGATCGCCGGCACCTTCCTCGAGGGCGCCCCGATCGTTCCGTGTTCAGCGCGGACCGGGGAAGGCCTCGAACGCCTCCGGGAGGCCCTCGAAGCCACGCTCGACGGCCCCGAACCTGCCCGAGGTGGGGTTCGGTTCTTCCAGCCGATAGACCGCGTGCTGAGCGTCAAAGGCTTCGGAACCGTGGTCACGGGTACGGCGCTGTCCGGAGGGCTCTCTACCGGCGACGAGGTCGAGTACGGGCCGGGCCGAAGCCGCGAGACCCGGGCCCGCGTTCGGAGCCTGCAGGCTTTTGGCCAAGAGGTGACCCGGGTTTCGGGAGGGCAGCGAGCGGCCATCGCGCTGGCCGGCGTCGATAGCCACGAGATCAAGGTCGGTCAGGCGCTGTTCACCCCGGGGGCGGCGGTCCCTACGCGACGCATCGCGCTGCGCTTGCGCTACCTCGCGAGCCGGGCCAAGGCGCTCAAGACGGGAGCGCGGGTGATGCTCCACGTGGGAACGCGAGCGGTGGAAGCGGGCCTCACGCTCTACGGAACGGACGCGGTCGAGCCGGGTGAGGAGAGCTTTGCCCTCGGCCGGCTCCGCGAGCCGGTCGTGTGTCTCCCCGGCCAGCGCTTCATCATCAGAGGCTTCGACGCCCCCGGAAAGGCAGGAAGAACGCTCGGCGGGGGCCAGATCCTGGACCCTGAGCCCCCGCGCCGTCGGCGCGCGGATCCGGCCGCGAAGCGCGTCCTGGCCCGCTTGTGCGGGGCTCTGGACAGCGACGAGGCGAGCGCGAAGGCGGAGGCCCTGGCCGCCCTGGTGAGCGAGACGGGAGCTCGGGGCGCTCAGCGAGGGGCTCTCGCGCGGCGCCTCGGGGTGTCTCAGAATCGGCTCGAAAAGCTCTCATCGAAGAGCCCAGAGTCCCTCGTGCGGCTGGCTGGAGCCGACGTCTTCGTCACCTCGGCCGCCGTCGACGCTCTGGAGCCGGCCATCCTCAGCGCCGTACGCCAGTTCCACTCGGAGCAAGCGCTCGCCCCCGGGGTCGCTCCGGCCGAGGTGGCCACTCGGGTCGGGGGACTCCCCGAGCTCGTGGAGCGCGCCCTCAAGCAGCGGATCCGCGCTGGAGATCTGGTCGCGGCCCCGGGCGGGTTGGTCAAGGATGCGCACTTTCGACCAGCCGCCGGGACCATGTCCGCGAAGGAGGCGGTTCGGGCCGCCCTCGAAGCGGGAGGACTCGAAGCACCGGGGGCCACCGAGCTCTCGCGCACCCTCGAACTCCAAGAGCGCGAGGTGAAGACGGTGCTCTCGGCGCTGGCTCGTGACGGCGACGCGGTGCACCTTGGCAAAGGGCTCTACTTTGGCCGCCAAGCCTACGAGGAGGCCCAGCGCCGGCTGGTCGGACTGGCCGAGGAAGAGGGTCTCATGACCACCGCTCGCGTCAAGGAGGCCTTCGGAATCTCTCGGAAGTACCTCATCCCGCTCCTCGAGAGCTTCGATCGGCGAGGCCTCACGATCCGCGACGGCGATGGACGACGCCTCCGCGCCCGCCAGCCGTGATAAGAGGGGCGCGTGCTGGCGTCCATCCCCACCCTCGATCAGGTCAGGGCCCTCCCCCGGTACCTCACGCGCACGGTTCAGGAGGCCTTCCTGGATCAGAATGGCCACATGAACATCCAGCATTACTTAGGGATGTACGACGAAGCAGGGTGGCCTTTCTTCTCCAGCGTGGGCATCGACGTCGCCTACTTCAGTGAGCGAAAGCTCGGAGTCTTCGACCTCGAGCATCACCTCTCGTATCTCGCGGAGTGCCACGCCGGAGACGAGCTCGCGGTGTACGGACGGCTCCTGGCCCGCACCCCGAAGAGGCTCCACGCCGTATGGTTCCTCATCAACGAGACCCGGGACGAACTCTCCAACGTGTTCGAGTTCGTCACCAGCCACGCCGACTTGGAGGCGCGTCGCACCTCTCCCTTCCCGGACGACGTGGCTACGAAGCTGGATGCCATCATCGCTAAGTAATGCTGGATGTTCATGTGGCCATTCTGATCCAGGAAGGCCTCCTGAACCGTGCGCGTGAGGTACCGGGGGAGGGCCCTGACCTGATCGAGGGTGGGGATGGACGCCAGCACGCGCC
>JBCBRU010000273.1:0-10883 GCA_039819565.1 Myxococcota bacterium
CCCTCCCGCGAGGGTGCCCAGGGCCTCGAGGCGCTGCGAGATCTCGGCCCGGTTGCGCAGCTCAGCGTGCTCGGCCTCGAGCTTTTGTCGCTCCGCTTCGGTGGCCTCGTGCACCCGGAGCTCCTCCGCCAACCGCTCCTTGGCGGTGGCTAGAGCTTCGAGCTGCCGCCGCTCCGAACGACGAAAACGCGCGATTTGGGACCCTTGAAGTCGCCTCGAGGTGAGGATGGTCCCGGCCACGACGATGGCGATACATTGGCTCACGGCGAGAAGGACGAGGTCCGAAGGTCGCCCCAGCCACGCCGCGCCGGACACCCCGACGATGGACGAGATCCCCGAAACGAGAAGCAGGGACGGCCAAGTCAGGCACACCGAACCGGCCGCGATGGGCACATAGGGGAGGTAGAGAAGGTTCGACGGCTGACTGAGGACCAGGCCCGAAAACGAAATGTTGGCCACCGCGAATACCGCGAGGGCGACCGTAAATAGCTCGCGGCTGCGAAGCGGGGTCTTGGGGTCGAACGGGCCCACCGCCACCGCAACGGACAGGCACGCCACCATCGTGGAGGCGTCCAGCGTGAGCTCGGCGAGGGTGTAGTCCCAACCCCGGGTGGCGAAGTTCGCGATGATGAACACCAAAAAGGTGAGCGCGACCCCGAGGGCGATGGTGCGTACGGCATGATGCTGGCCGCGCGCGACTGGCTCCTCCAGCTCGAAGGACACCGCTGGATGCTCCTGGCTGGACCGCATAACTCACCCATAGCGCAAGACGTCCAGCGAAGGTACGACCGAAAATGTAGGGGTCGTCAGCGCGGCGCAGCGCTTGAGGGACTACGCAGCGCGGCGTCCAGCTGTCGCGATCGGGCGTGGAAGCCGCGTGCGTAGCGCGCGAGCAGGGCGGCACGGTTGCGTTCCTCATGAGAAGCCTCGTCAAGGTGGTCAACCGCTTGAGCGATGACCGCAACCCCGCGTGTCTGGGCTTCCGCTTCCTGAGTCACCGCTTGGACCTCTTCGGCCGTGGCCTGGATGCGGGGGAGGAGGCGCATGATCTGAAAGCAGCTGTCTTGGGTCGCGCCCACCCCACGCTCCGTAATGTCCAGAATGGTTTCGGCTGCTTCTCCGCTGCGGGCGGCGAGCCTTCTCACCTCGTCGGCGACCACCGCAAAGCCGCGACCGGCCTCGTTGGCTCTCGCCGCTTCGATGGCGGCATTCAAAGCGAGAAGGTTCGTCTGCTTCGCAATCTCTGACACGACCGAGACGCGGTCCGCGATCTCCTTCATCAACGTCAGCGTGCTCCGCACGACCTCGGCGCTTCGATCGACCTCGCTCCGCATCTCGATGGCCTGGCGAGCCGCCTCGGAAGCGCGAGCCGTCTCTTCGGCCAGGGAGCGCTCGAGCTCCGCGATGGCCTCCCGGATATTCCCGAGGGCCGCCTCTCTCTCCTCCGCGGCGGCGTTGAGGACGACGCAGGTTTGGTCGAGGTCACGGGCTCCCGCCTCTACGTCTCGGGCAAAACCCGAAGCTCGAAGCACGAGCCCGTGGGTCTGGGGAGCATCTTGGCGTTCGCCCTCCCTCGCCCCCGGGGCGGGCGTGAAGCGAGCAAGCCCGAGGGCCACGGTCAGCAGGGTGGTGTGTCCGATCGCCTGGACGAGCGGAGTCTCCGCCGAAAGCCCCCAGCTCAAGCCGAGCCCGGCCCCGATGAGGACCGGCCAGAGGATCCACCACGCCCGCGCCTGCGTGTGGGTCTCACTTTTCATCATGCATTTCCCGCAGAAACCACGATCGATCGCGATCAATCGCTGTCCTGACTGTGGGGACCACTCGGCTCTGGCCGTCGGGGCTGTACTCTCTGACGAGGAGTCACGGACATGGGAACCCAAGTTGAGGCATCGACACCCGCCCGCAGGTCCTGCCGGATCTCTGCGGCATACGATCCGCGACCGACGGGCGCTCGGCGGATTGGAGCTTTCGCCCCACTGCAATGGACTGAAAGGATGAATCGGTCTCGGTGGTGGGCACTCGCGCTGTTGATCAGCGCTACCCCGCGGTGCTCGTGCGAGGACGGAGAGTCGCTCGTCCGGGCGGCGGTGGAGATGGAGCTGACCTTCCTCGAGGAGGAGGGATGTGCTCCCGAGCCGGTCCGGCTCCGGATTCCCGACGACTTCAAAGAGGGGCGTGCGCCCGCCGCAGACTTCGGATCCCGCGACTTCCGTCGCTTCGAGGTGCGGTCGCGGGGCACCACCTCCCTACAGGTGGACGCGGTCGAGCTCTCCCAAGCCGACGACGAGTTCACCCTCGAAATCACCGACGGCGCCGGCAATCCGGTGTCTTTCCCGGTGGCGCTGCCCCCCGTCAGCTCCGAGTCGGCCCCGCCCGGACTGATCATCGTGGCCCGCTATTCGGCCACCGACACCGAGCCGGACGGAGTGGAGCTCGTGGTGCGATCGGACGATCCCGATCGGGAGGAGGTGCGCTTCGCCCTCACCGCGGGGCGCGGGCGCATCGAGGTCTGCACCGAGACCGGCTGCGGCGATCTCGCCGCGGTCACCTTCGGGGCCGTCCCCCAAGGGGCGAGCGCCTCGAAAACGGTGAGCGTCCGAAACATCGGAGAGGGTGATCTGGACCTTCGCGCCATTCGCTTGGTCTCCGCCTCCACCGAATTCTGCGCCCCGGCCGCCACCGAGATTCCCGACTTCACGCCCAATTGCGACCTCGAGGCCCAGTGCCTGGTGCTCCGCGCCAACGAGACGCTCGACGTCGACATTCGCTACGCCCCCACCGACGGCAACGTCGACACCGGTGAGCTCGTCATCGTCTCCGGAGACACTCAGGCCAGCTCCGTGACCGTGCCCATCAACGCTCAGGGCGCAGAACCCGCGCTTTGCGTCTGCGCAGTCGAGAACGGCGACTGCACCCCCACCGGTGCGATCGACTTCGGCCTCGCGGAGGTGGGCTCGAGCGTGGAAAAGGCGGTGCGCTTCGTGTCCTGCGGCAGCGAGGCGGTGGAGCTCACCGAAGCCGAGATCGAACGCCGGCCCGGACATCCCTTCGAGACCGGTCCTGAGTTCGACGCCCTCTCTACCTTCTCGACCGGCGTGCTTCCCCCCGGCCAGTTCTCCGAAGCCACCCTTCGCTACGCGCCTACGACCCCCGGGCAACATGAGGGAGGCCTTCGGTATCGCACCGCCTCCGGCGCCGACGCTTGGGTAGCCCTCACCGGCCAATCGGCGACCTGCCAGCTCGACGCGGTGCCCAACCGCATCAACTTCGGAACGGTAGCGGGAGGGGTGGCGTCGGATCGGACCGTCGTCCTGACGAACCTCGGAGGCCGAGCCTGCACCGTGACCGCCCTGTCTGGGCTCTCGGGCGTGTTTTCGATCTTCGACGCCCCCGCTCTGCCCTTCACCGTCGACCCGGGCCGCACCCAGAACATCGGGGTGCGTTTCAGCCCGCCCACGGGGCCGATTCAAGACTATATGGCCACCCTGCAGATCGCCTCCGACGCCGTCGGCGCCGGCGCGCGCGAGGTCGAGCTGGTGGCCATCGGAGGCGGTGAGCCTCAGTGCACGGTCGAGGTCGCGCCGAGCGGCTTCGGATTCGGTATCCGGGACGGGGTCCTCAACTTCGGAACCGTCAACGTGGGTTACACCACCACCCTCCCCATCCGCATCCGCAACATCGGAAACGCCCCCTGCACCCTCAACAGTTTCCGGGCCCGAGAGGGGATCTTCGGCGGGACTGGGGAGCTCACCGCCAGCACCGCCACGCCGCCCCCGATTTCAATCTTTCCGGGCCTCGAAGCGGAGATCCTCACGTCCTTCGCCCCCACCGCAGACGGCCGCCTCCTCACCTTCCTCACCCATTCGGTGGACTTCGAGTTGAGCGGCCCGGCCATCAACCAGGGGAGCTGGTCGATCGGGGTGCTGGCTCAGTCGACCCTCCCCGCCATCGACGTCCTCCCTCGCGAGTTGAACTTCGGGACCGTGACCTGGGAGCGGCCTCAGGCCCCCGACAACCGAAGCTCCTGCGGCTCCGAGGACCGCGTGGTCACCGTCTACAACTCGGGATCGGGGCCGCTCACCCTCACCAACATCGAGATCGCCTCCACGTCTGACCCCGTGTTTCTCATTCGTGAAGTGCGGCAGGGGGGCCAGGCGGTGGCCGCGCCCTACAACAACCTTCAGGTGAACGGCGGGGACAACGTCGAGATCACCCTCCGCTTCTTCCCCTCCCGAGCCACCCCGGCCTCGCATAACGGGCTTCTCGTCATCGACAACGACGTGACCAACCCGATGGGCAACGGGGCGCCGCTGACCGTCCCCCTCGTGGGGCAAGGCACGACGAGCAGCCTTCAGATCGACCGCTTCGAGCAGTTCAGTGACAACAAGGTCGACATTCTGTGGGTGGTGGACGACTCGGGTTCGATGACGGAGGAGCAGTCCCTGCTCTCCAACAACTTCCAGTCCTTCATCTCCTTCGCGGACGGCCTCGGCGTCGACTACCAGGTGGGGGTCATCACCACCGAAGTGCAGGACGCCAACGTGTCGGGGCTGCTCTGGAGCTGCAGCGGGTTCAACAACATCATTCGCTCGACGGACGCCAACCGAGTGCAGGCCTTCGAGTGCGCGGCCCAGGTCACGAACCCACCCAACGGCAACGCGCGCCCTAACCCTGGGGGGAGCGACAATCAGGAGGCAGGCTTGCAAGCGGCGAGAGCGGCCCTCGACGTCCCGAACGTCACGGGAGCCAACGCCGGGTTCATACGCTCCGACGCCCGCGTGGCGGTGATCATGGTGTCCGACGAAGACGATCAGTCGAACGGGTCCGTGAATCTCTACGTCGACTTCTTCCGAAACCTAAAGGGCTTCAGAAACGCACAGCTCGTCTCCGTGTCGGCGATCGCGGGAGACGTCCCGAACGGATGCGCGACCGCCGACGCCGGTGCTCGCTACGACGCCGCCGTACGCGCCTTGGGGGGGCAGTTCGAGTCGATCTGCAACCAAAGCTGGAATCAGCTCCTTCGCAACATCGGCCTCGGGGTGTTCGCGCTCCGGTCGTCTTGGACCTTGAGCCGAGTGCCGGACACGTCGACGGTTCGGGTCACCGTCAACGGCACCTTCGTGCCGCGAAACGCGACCACCGGGTGGACCTACGATGCCGGCTCGAACAGCATCGAGTTCCAGGGGAGCGCGGTCCCCACCGCGGGCTCCACGATCGAGGTCTCCTACAGCGCGCGCTGCTTGCCCTGAGCTCCCTCCCTCCCACTGAAGCTCGACAGCGCGGCGGATCTTGCGTTTAGCATCCGGGCGATGCGACTGCTTCGCCTTAGTCTCGCCTTCACGGTCAGCTGCGCCGCCCTCCCTGCCGCCGAAGACGCCACCCCTTCCGCCCGCGCCCCGATCCCTCCCGACGCTCCACTGGATGCCCCAGCCCTGGAGGCTGGCGCCGCAGACGCTGCCCTCGCGGCGTTCTTCGATGAGGTGTTCGACCGAAACGTGCAGCGCAACCCGGAGTTTCAGACCATCCTGGGCATCAAGACGGACTACGGGAAGTGGAACGACCGCTCGGACGCCCGCGCCCAGGAGGAGCACGCCCTCGACCGAGCCGACCTCGAGCGCCTTCGGACTTTTCCGGTGGAGGCCCTCAGCGCCTCGTCGAAGATCAGCTATCGAGTCTTCGAGTTCCTGAAGGAGCGCAGCCTCGAGCGCTTTGAGTGGCGATTTCACTCCTATCCCGTCAACCAGATGTACGGGCCTCATTCTCAGGCCGCGGCCTTCCTGATCAACTACCATCGGGTGAGCTCGATCGAGGACGCCGAAGCCTATGTCTCCCGCCTGCGAGGGGTCCCGGGGATGTTCGAGCAGGTCGAAACCCAGCTCGAGATCCGAAGCGCGAAAGGCATCCTGCCTCCCAAGTTCGTCTTTCCCAAGGTCATCGAGAGCTGCCGAAACCTCATCTCCGGACGCCCCTTCAAAGAGGACGCCGAGGCGGACAGCCCCCTCCTCACCGACTTCAAGAAGAAGGTGGGAGGGCTGGCGGATCTCGAGCCCGCCGCTCGGGAGGAGCTCATCACCAACGCTGAAGAGGCGCTGGTGGCCGCGGTGGGCCCGGCCTACCGCGGGTTGATCGGAAAGCTGCAGGAGCTCGAGAAGAAGGCCAACACCGACGACGGGGCCTGGAAGTTCCCGGCCGGTGACGACTTCTACGCTCGGGCGCTGCGCTGGACCACGACCACGGAGCTTCGGCCGGAGGAGATCCACGCCCTCGGACTGGCCGAGGTCGAGCGCATCCACGGCGAGATGCGCGAGATCATGAAGAAGGTCGGATTCGAAGGAGACCTGCAGGCCTTCTTCACCTTTATGCGCACCGACCCTCAATTCTATTACGAGAACGACGAGGCGGGCCGAAAGGCTTATCTGGAAGAGGCGACGGCCATCATTGATGACATGCGTACGCGCCTCCCCGAGCTCTTCTCGACCTTCCCCAAGGCGAAGCTCGTCGTGCGGAGGGTAGAAGCGTTCCGCGAGAAGGCGGCCGGCAAGGCGTTTTACAGTCGTCCGGCGCTCGACGGCAGCACCCCCGGCACCTACTACGCGAACCTCTACAACATGGCCGACATGCCCAAGTATCAGATGGCCGCCCTCGCCTATCACGAGGGCATCCCTGGCCATCACATGCAAATCGCGCTCACCCAAGAGCTCGAGGGCATCCCGAAGTTCCGCAAGTTCACCTTCTTTACCGCCTACACCGAAGGATGGGGCCTGTACTCAGAGCTCATCCCCAAAGAACTCGGCCTCTACGATGCTGACCCCTACTCCGACTTTGGGCGACTCGCCATGGAGCTGTGGCGGGCGTGCCGCCTGGTCGTGGACACCGGGCTCCATCAGAAGCGGTGGACCCGTGAGCAAGCCATCGACTACCTCGCGACGAATACGCCGAACCCGAAGGGGGACGTGGTCAAGGCCATCGAGCGCTACATCGTGATGCCGTCGCAGGCCACCGCCTACAAGGTGGGCATGCTCCGGATCCTGCAGCTGCGGGCCAAGGCCGAGCGCGCGCTCGGATCGTCGTTCGACATCCGCCCCTTCCACGACGTGGTGCTTCGAAACGGGCCCCTTCCGCTGACGGTCCTCGAGGAGCAGGTGGATGCGTGGATCGCTTCTCAGCAGAGCCCTCAGGCCGCCGCTCCCCGCTCCGACCAGGGCGCAGATCCAGGTTGATCGCGCGCCCGCGCTCAGCGCTTTCACCTGGCCGAAAGAACGATCGAAGGGCACCGAGACCGTTTCACGGCTCTCGGGCGTTTTTCCGCCCTGCTTCCAAGGGAGCGAGGGCTGCCCACACGAGAGACCGCAGGTTCTGCGCATTCGTTTGCATATGTCGATTTAGTTGCTAAAAATGAACTATGCTCAACCTTCAGGCGGGAGCGATCGTCGATCAGCGCTACGTGCTCGACGAGCCGGTGGCTCAGGGCGCGACCGGCCACGTCTGGAAGGCTACGGATCGTTTCGAAGCGAAATCGGTGGCCGTGAAGTTCCTCTTTGCGGGACATGACCCTCGGGTGCGGCTCCACTCAATGCTCGAGCGGGAGACGCGAGCCCTCCGCCGCCTCGAGCACCCCAGCATCGTCCGCCTCGTGGACGCGAACTTGAACGCGGTGCCTCCCTACGTGGCCACCGAGTTCGTGGACGGGATGACCCTCGGCCAACTTCTCGGCCAGCGGAACTTCGTGGGTGAGCCCCTCGACTTTGGCACCATCGCGCAGATTGCAGTTCAGGTCGGGGACGCCTGCGCCCATGCCCATGCGCAGGGCGTCATTCACCGAGACCTCAAGCCCCAGAACGTGATCGTGGTCGAGCGGCCCTCGGGCTACGAAGCCAAGGTCGTGGACTTCGGAGTAGCCCGACTGATCCACCGCTCCGCCGATCTCAGCGACGAGACGACGACCGGTCGACTCTTCGGGACCATCTATTACATGGCCCCGGAGCAGATCCGCGCTCAGCCCCAGACCACAAAGGTCGATGTATTCGCGCTCTCCGTCATTCTCTTCGAAGTGCTGACGGGGTTTCGCTGCTTCGCGCGCTCCCGAGGCGAACCCACGCCCGCCTTCTCGCGCCCAATTCGCAAACACGAGAACGGACTCCACGATGTCTTCCGTCGTATCGTCCTGCAAGAGCGCTTGGATCCCGCAAACCTTCGTCCCGAGGCCCCGACGGAGTGGCGCGACATCATTCTTCGCGGCCTCTCCATCCAGCCCCAGGCCCGGCCGAGTCTCGAGGCTTTGCTCGCGCCCTTTAGATCTTGGTCCGGGCCTTCAGCCCGTCAGGCGGGCGCGTCGGTTACCCTCGACCTCGTGCCCGACGATCTGCGTTCCATGGCGGGCGAGGGCCCGGAAGTTTTTACCGCCCCGTCGCTCGGCGTCCTCGCCCATCGTATCCCCGAGGTCTCCGGTCCGACCGAGGCACCGCGACCCGCCGAGAGCCGCCCCAACTCCGTAGCCCCCGTGGTTCCCGCCGCGCCCGTTCCTTCCGTTCCCTCCGTCTCGTCCGTTCCCTCCGGCTCGTCCGTTCCCTCCGGCTCGCCAGCCCGCGAGCCCCAGCGCCGATCCGCCCCTCCTGCCTTCCGCCTGCGCGGGGCTATGCTCCTCCCTCTGCTTGTCCTCTTCACGCTCTCCAGCTCGGTTCACCTGGTTCCGAGAACTTCGACCGCGCGTTCGGGCTGGCGGAGCCTGCTGGTTCAGTATCGCCTCGAGCCCTCCCGCGCGAGGCTCGAGGCGCTCGACCGCGAGGGCCGAAAGCTCCTCGAGGCTGACCCCAACATCGAGCGGGCGCTGCTCCTCGCCATCGAGTCCCAGGACCCGGGCACTATCGAGCTCGTGTTCCGCCATCTGGAGGCCGCCGCCCCATCGCATCCCGAGAGCTGACCTTCGCGGTCGGCCTCAAAACTATCTCCAAGCAATGGTCCCGGAGGTACGACAATGCCCCCCACCCCCGGCGCGGGCCGCGACCGACCCGGCCCTTGCCCCTACCGCCTAGAAGGAGGAGCGGTGAGCACGCCGGGGGGTCTGAAACATGTCCTCGGCGGGGCCGGGAGCGCATGTATGACGGGGGGAGCTTCCAATTGTGGCATGATGCAGGGGTGCGCTGTCCCTCTTGTAAGGAGAGCCTGCCCTCCGCGGATGCGTGGATCTGCCCGTATTGCGAACACATCATCGACCCCTCGGTGTTCATGGAGGGCTCCGGTCCTCAACCACCGGGCATCGAGGAGGGTACGTTGCGAGGGGTCGCTTGGGACCACGACGTCGGCAGCGAGCCCGAGCTTCCGGAAGCCATCATCCTCGGGGAGGGACGCACCCCGGGACGCCAGCCGGCCGTACTGAGCGGCGCCGGAGCCACCCCCGACGGTCGGACCTCGACCTTTCTATACTACGCGGCTTCGCCGTCCCGAGCCGTGAGCCCGAAGGCCGTACCCAGAAAAAACTCGCGGTCCACGGCGCCCCTCACGCCCTACGAGGACTTCCTCCTGCGCTGCGTCGATGGCCACCGCACCGTCCGACACATTCGGCACCTCTCCGGTCTCGCCGTCGAGGAGGTCGTGGTGACGCTCCTGACCCTCATCGACAAGGGCGCCATCACCCTGCCCGTGTCTATGTCCTGGCCCCCTCAGGCGCGCATGGTCGAGGTCGACGATCTCGTGCTGGAGTCGCCCACGGAACCGGCGGCCGAGGGTCCTGAAGCCGCCACCGTGGATCTCCCTCCCGTCGCGGGCGGGATCGAAGCTCCCACCGTCGAAGCGGAGAGCGACCTCGGGGGGCTCGACGAGAAGACGGACCTGATGGAGCTCGACGAGAGGCGCCGTTCGGAGCTGGCTCAGCTGGTTGAGCTCGAGGGCTCCGAAGACGTGAACCTCTTCGGTCTCGTCGAAGAAGAGCCCGCTCCGGATATCCTTCACGAGCAGCCCCTCCGGCCGAGGTCGATCTCGGAGCCCCGCCTGCCCCCTCGCGATCGGGGCGGGGTGGTGGTCGAGCCCTTGGCCCCTCAGGGCGGAGCCGAAGTCCCGACGAAACGGCCCCCCGTCGGCGTGCCGGTTCGCCCGGTGGTCGAGCGGAATCGTCCGTCGGAAGCGGCAGCGGAGGTCTCGGTGGCCAGCCCCCGCTCGGCCCCTCCGGCGATGGCCGCCAAGGCGGCCAAGCTCTTCGAGGTGGCTCTGGATGATCAGCGGCAAGGTAACTTCGTCTCGGCCCGCATGAACATCAAGCTCGCGCTCACCTTCGACCCCGACAACCAGACTTACCTCGAGGCCCTCAATGGACCTGCGCCGGAGCCCCCCGCGCCGGCCCGGGACGAAGCTCGAGAGCTCTACGACGCGGCCACCGAAGCGGAGAAGCGGGGAGACTACGATGGAGCCATCTCCCTCATCGAGAAGGCCCTCGCCCTCACGAAGCAAGCGGCCTTCTACAACCGGCTGGGCGTGCTCTACGCCATGCGGAAACTCGAGTACGAGCGGGCCCAGCGCTTCATCGAGCGTGCCATCGAGATGAGCCCGCGCAACGACATCTACCAGCGAAACCTTCAGAAGATCCTGGCCATGGCCGCCGCCGAGAGCCTCGTGAATGATAAAGAGCCCAAGCGCCGGTCCTGGCTCGGCTTCTTCCGCCGAAAGTGAGCGCGCTCGAGCTTCGTCCCGGGCCGGCGCGGGCGGCTCCGGCTCACGTCGTTCAAGGGCCGAAGGGGCCGATCGTCGGACCCCGTGTCTCGGTTCCGGTACACTCGTCTGGATGACCACGCCGAATCTGGTGGATCGCATCCTCTCACTCAGCTCCAGGCAGAGATGAGGGAGAGGAGATAGGTGACATCGGGGTGACCTAGCTTCTCCTTGGAGCTGAG
>JBCBRU010000274.1:0-10883 GCA_039819565.1 Myxococcota bacterium
CGCGACTCTCATCGTCGCCTACCTCGGTAGGCTTCCTCTTCGCCGAACGACCACGCGGCGAGATCCATCACCCGGAGGGGCGGCTCACAATTCACGCCGGGCGCATCTAGGGACGAAACACCGCCCCGAAATCGGTCGTGCTCTTCAGGCCCAAGCTCGTATCCAGCGACGCCCCGGATAGGTTCTGACCGTCGGTTCGCTCCCTCTCGAGCACGTATACGTCCAGGCCCGCGGTGAGAGACAGGACATCCGTAACCGGGATATCGATCGTCAATCGCCCCTGCAAAACCTGATCACGAACCGCCCCTGACAAATCCGCGGCGTGATCCACGCGGACATTGAGCCGAGCCTTACGCAGACCGAACACGTCCAGCGCTTCGTCCCGAAGCTCCGCCACCGAGATGAGGGCCACGCGGGTCTCGGCCAGCTCGGCTTCAGCCACGTCCTCCGAGTCCCCGTCCGCCATCAGCTCTCGGCGCAGGCCGAGCTGACTGCGCACCGTGAGGTTGCTCGCGAGGCGCCACGAGGGCCCTACTCCCAGCTGCAGCAGGGCCCGCTGGTAGCCCCGCTCCTCGGGCACCGTGAACTCCGTCTCCAGGCGCGCCGAAGCGCCGGCGTCCGGGAGCCAGGGGCGCTCCGTGCCTCCCGACAAGCGGCCGGAGTAGACCGCCTCGAGGATGGTCACGTCCTCGTTTTCGCGGGTTTCCGCCTCCCCTTCGTCGAGCTCCTCACGGACGATGCCGTAGCGGGTTCGGTCCGAGACTTCGAAGCGGTGACGAGGGAGGTCGAGCGAGACGCGGAGGTCCACGGTGCCGCTGATCCCGAGAAAGTCTCGACGGGTCAGCTGCGGTGCCTCGGCGTCGGTGTCGTTCTCGACGTTCACGGACTTGATGGTGGCCCCTATGTCCAGATGCACGTCGAAGAGGGCGGGCTCCTCCACCTCGTCGTCCGGGTCGGGGTTGGCGTCGACGTTGAAACCGTGGGCTTCGAGCTCGTTTCGCACCAGGTTCCGGACGGTGGGAAGATCCTCCCGAGGTCGAAACTTGGACTGCATGGCCGGCTTGACGATCTCGAAGCCTCCCTGAGCCACGAATTCCACCGTCACGACCGTATATCTCCGCCGGGGATCTATAGCCCGGCCCGCCGCCTTACCCGACCCAAGTCCCGCCATGCAGACATCGGGGCGGGAGAGGAGGGACTCGAAGGCGCGAAGCTCGGCTCCCGTGAAGCGGGCGGTCTCCATCCCGTTGTCGAAGGGGAGGGCTCGACGAAGGTCGAGACGAGTGGGCGCCGGGGGGAGAGGGAAGGCGGTCTCCGCGGCGAACCCGACGCAGGGGAGAATCGCGACCTCGGCCCCCGCACGAAGCCGCATGGACTCGAGAATGAAGGCGCGGAACTCGGCGTCGTTGATGGGTTGTTCCCTCGTGTTCCCCCCCACCGGAACGTCGAGCTCGCTGCAGGCCCAGTTGCGAACTACGTCAGCCTGAGCCGAGGGCTGGGCGGGCACCTCTCGACGTACGGCGCGAACCTCTCGGAGCGTTCCCTGGGGAGCCATCTCGAGCTCGACCAGGGTGGCCGAGGCTCCGCGCGGGGGGGCGGCGATGAGCACGGTGCCGAGCCCGTCGAAGCGGACCAAAGAGGGGTCGCCGGGGAGGGGGCTGGTGATCACGACGTCGGGCGGGGCCTCCTTCATCGCCGCGAGGAGGGTCCGAGCCCGCTCCAGCCCGTCCTGAGAAGATAGGTGCATCAGGGCCACTACGGTCTGGACCCCCGCGCCCCGAAGAACCCGGACCGACTCATCGAGGGCCTCGGTGGCGGAGCGGATCTCCGGGCGACTGAGAGGGTCGATTTCGGGAATCAAGGCCTCGTCCACGACGCCGGTGACGCCGATGCGCACCCCTTGACGAACGAAGACGCGGTAAGGGCGATGGGGAGCGTCGAGTTCGACGTTGGCCACCGTCCACGCCTCGTTGCCCAGGGCGGCGCTGGAGGCCGCTTGGCCGGTGAGGTCGAAGTCTCCCGGCAGCACCGCGTCGAAGATTCGCTGGTGATCGGTGGCTCCCAGGAGATCTCGAAGGTCTTCCTGCACCACCGAGGGGCCTTCCAGCGCGAACCCGGAGAGGGGGTCCGCTCCCAGGAGGTCCCCGGTGGACATCACGATGGGGCGAGCCCGATCGCCCGCCACCTCGCGCAGAACCGGCACCCGCACCGCCGCCCCGGGGGCATCGCAGCTGCCTTCGAAGAGGGTCCCCTGAAGCTCTCCCCCCAGCACCACCGGGACGATGAGCGCGGCGCCGAGGCTGGCCGGTCCGGGCACGACGGGGCGGGACCATACCCGTAGTGAGGGCGCGGGCCCCGCGGAAATGAGGGTCGAAGCTGCTTTACTGCCCTCGCCCCTCGTCGTCCGCTGCCAGGATGCAGTGGGTGGCGCACACCGCGCTCGAAGACGACCTCGCGGCCGCCTGTCGGTCGTGCCTCAGCGCGGTCCGAGCCCAGCTCGAGGGGGCGCCGGACCTCGTCTTTGCGTTCGTGTCTCCAGCTCTCGACGACGAGACCGCGCGCACCCTCGCCGAGGCTTTCCCGGACGCCCACGTCCTGGGCTGTGCGGCCGGAGGCGTCGTGGGCGGGGACACCGAAGTAGAGGGACGATCTGCGGTGAGCCTCACCGCCGCCCGTCTCCCCGGGACCCATATCGAGATTCAAGCTCGGACCCGAGCTCGCGGCTCAGCTCGAGGCTCGGCACCTCCGGGCCGCCCTCGCCCCCGGAGATCGAGACCCGAGCCTCGTGGTGGCTCTCCTCGATCCGAAGGTCGGCGCCCCCGACGAGCTCCTCCACGCCCTGGATGAAGCCTTTCCCCGGGCCGTCAAGGTCGGCGGGCTCTCGAGCGGGCCGATGCACCGTCCCGGCCTTCTCGTGGATGGGCGCGCTTCCGGGGCCGGAGGTGTGCTCATCGCTCTCGAGGGGGGGCTCTCGGCCGAAGCGGTGGTGGCTCAGGGCTGTCGTCCTATCGGGGAGCCCATGCTTCTCACCCAGGTGAGAAACAACCTCGCTCTCGAGCTGGGTCAAAAAGCGCCCCTCGAGGTCATGCGCGAGCTCCATGCCCGCCTCGACGAGCGCGATCAGGCGCTCTTTCACCACAGCCTCTTTCTCGGCATCGAGATGCGGGACCAGCTCGAGTACGCGGGGGGTGACTTCCTGATTCGCAACGTGCTGGGCATCGAGCCCAAATCCGGCGGGCTGGTGGTGGGCGCGCGCCTCGAACCATGGAAGGCTGTGCAATTTCACCTGCGGGACGGAGAAGCCTCGGCGGCCGACCTCGCGGCGCGGCTGGACCGAGCGAAAGAGGCGATTTCCGCCCCTCCTGCCGCCGCCCTGTTGTTTTCCTGCCTGGGCCGCGGGGAGGGCCTCTACGGGATTCCCCACCATGACACCCGTCTGATTCGCGCTCGCTTCGATGGAGTTCCGGTGGGGGGCTTCTTTTGCAACGGGGAGATCGGTCCCGTGGGCGGCGATACCTTCCTGCATGGGTATACGAGCGCCATCGCCCTCATCTCTCCCGCATAGATGCCCGGTTCGAGGTCTTCCGTGAGCTGCTAAAGTTGCGACGCGCTGGCTTCGCGCCTTTCCAAGGCGCATCGTGCACCGGGACAGGTCAAGCCGGCTGGCTAAGGCCGAGGGCTGTCCGACAGGAAAGAGTATGGTCGTCGCCTCCCCTCTGGCCCCGAGCTCCGGCGGGCTGAGGAGTCGGATCGAGGTTGCCCTCGGATCCGACCAGCCCGGTCCGCGAGCGGCCCTCGTCCAGGCCGCGCACGGGGTCCGACTCACCCACGCCGACCCGTCCCTGGAAGCCCCCCTGGTGGCTCTGCTCCGAGATCCGGAGCTGGATCCGGATGACTTCGGGCCGCTCGTGAGCTCTTGGCTCCAGGCCCACCCGGACCTGCAGGGTTCGGAGCCGCCGGCGTCTCGCTTGGCTCGCCGCCCGCTCTTCGTGGCCCTCCTCGCCGAGAGCCACATCTCGGAGCTGTGGCTGGAGGCGCTCTGCCTTCACCTGCGTCGGCGCCTGGTCCGGGCCCCCGAGGACGCCTTCCTCCCCCTCCGCCTCGCCCTCGCGCGACAGGCCCACCGCGTCGAGCACGCCTGGCCTATCTCGACGGGGGACCGCGCGTTCGCCGTGAGGGCCCAGCGGCGGGCGGCGGCGTCCCTCGCGCGGCTCGAAGCCCAGCCCACCCCTGCGGTGCAGGCGGCGCTCGCGGACGCCAGCGCTTGGGGGCCCCTGGGGGGAATCGAAGGGTCTCAGCGGCTCCTGGAGGTCGGCCCTATCGAGGGGAACTCGGACTTTCGCCAGCTGGTGAGCGAGGCCATCACCCAGCCCGCGGAAGAAGCGCGGCTCGCGGAGCGCGTCACCACCTGGTCGGAGCCCGAACCCGGAGTCTCGTCCCGCGTGGCCCGGCAATATGAGGCCCGTCCCTACCCTCGTTGGACGCGGCCGGGGGTGGTGTGGCCGCGCCCCCTCGCCGCCGCCCTCGCAGATCTATTTCCGAGGCATCCCTGGGAGCGTTGGCCGCGCCAGCCCCGCGTGCTCGTGGCGGGAGCGGGAACGGGGCGGGAGGCGCTGCGCCTGGCCCGCTCCCACCCGGACTGCACGGTCCAGGCCGTCGACCTCTCCCGGCGCAGCTTAGCCTTCGGGCTCCGAGAGGCTCAGCGCTGCGGCGCGGTCAATCTATCCTTCGCACGGGTGGACCTGCACCGCCCTCCCGAAGAAATGGGTCGTTTCGAGCTCATCGACTGCATGGGCGTCCTCCACCATCTCGAGAACCCTCGCGCCGTGGCCACCGGGCTGGTGGAACGGCTGGCCCCGCACGGCCTCCTCAAGCTCGGGCTGTACTCCCGGGCGGCGCGGGTGGGCGTGGAAGCGGCGCGACGGGAGGCGAAGCTTCGTGGCTTCGGTCCGGACCCCGACGGCCTCCGGGCCTTTCGAGCCCACGTGATGGACCTCCCCCCGTTTCATCCTGCCCGCGACGTGCTCGCCACTCGTGACTTCTACAGTCTCTCCGGACTCCGAGACCTGTGCTTTCACGAGCACGAGATCACTTTTGGCCTGGACGAGCTGGGACGCTGGGTTTCAGAGCTCGGTCTGGAGCTGGTGGGGATCATTCACCACGATCCCCAGGTGTTCGTGCGCTTTCGGGAGATGTTCCCCGCCCCCGGCACGGAACGAGACTGGGACTGCTGGGCTGCTTTCGAGGCGCGATACCCCCGGACCTTCGGCGCGATGATTCAGGGGTATCTGCGACGAGCCCGTACCGTTTCAGAGGCTTCTCAGCCGGCCGCTATGAAGATGTCCTGAATGGCGTGGAGGAGCTTCACGGCTTCCCCCCGCTCCCGCTGAAAGGCGTTGCGGCCCATGATGGAGCCAAAGGCTCCGCCCTTCGCGATGCCCTTGATCTCCTTGAGGACCTCAGCTTCACCCTTGGTCGCTCCCCCAGAGAAGATCACGATGCGACGGCCGTTGAAGCAGGACTGGACCACGTGACGGATGCGCTCCTCGAGGCTGCCGACGGAGATTCCGGCTTTATCGTAGGCCTTCTGAGCCTCGCCCTGCTCGATATGGGCGGTGGGGGGCTTCACTTTCACGATGTGAGCGCCAAGCTGGCACGCGATGTGGGCGGCATAAGCTACGACATCGATCCCCGTCTCGCCCTGCTTGGAGAGGCCCGAGCCCCGCGGATAGGACCAGATCACGGTAGGTAGACCGACCGAGCGCGCTTCCTGCGAGATGTCCTGAATCTGCTCGTACATCTCGTTTCGGAAGGACGAACCGGGGTAGATGGTGAAGCCGATGGCGCTCGCTCCGAGCTCGATCGCATCTTTCACGGTCGAGGTCACGGCGGGACAGGGATCCTCGCCCTTGAACAGCGAGTCGCTGTTGTTGAGCTTGAGGATGGTTGGGATGCGCCCCGCGAAGTCCCGCGCCGAGGCGGCGAGCGCGCCGAAGGGGGCCGCGTAGGCGCTACAACCCGACTCCAGCGCGAGCTCGAAGTGATAGCGCGCGTCGTAGCCCGAGGCGTTCGGAGCAAAGCTCCGGGCCGGACCGTGCTCGAAGCCCTGGTCGACCGGCAAGATGACCATCTTTCCGCTCCCCGCGGTTCGGCCGGTGTTCATCATCTTGTACAGGTTCGACAGAACCCCAACGTTGTCGTTTCCGTACCAGCTCAAGATTTCTTTGACGCGATCGCTCATTGGTTCAACCTTGATCGCGGGGGTTAGCACGCCCCTCTAGAAAGATCTACGCGGCCCCTGGTATCTATCCGGCCGCTCCCGAAGCGACGTATCGCTTTCGCGAGAACCCACATCTACCTACGAGGACTCAGGGAGGTATTGATCCCGGGCTCGGAAGCGGCTCTCCCCGGAGGACGCGGGCCATGACATCCGGGAAGAGCTTGGGGGCGCAGGCCAGGACTTGAACCCCGAGACCCACGAGGGCCGAAGCGAGGTCTTCGTCGTGGACAGGCGTGCCTTCGTCGTCGAGAGCCAGGAGCACCACCAGCGTCACCCCTTGCTCGATCAGCTCCTGCGCCCGGCGGAGGACCCCGTTCGGATCTCCCCCCTCGAAGAGATCGCTGACCAAGACCAGAACCGACTTCTCCGGGGTGCGCAGCTCTGATTGCGCATACCGAATCGCCTGCTCGATGTCGGTCCCCCCTCCGAGCTCGACCCCAAAGAGCACGTCGACGGGGTCATCGAGATACTCGGTGAGGTCGACAACGGCGCTATCGAACACCACGAGATGGGTCTCGAGCGCGGGGAGGGTGGCCAAGACCGAGGCGCACACGCAGGCATGGACCAGCGACGCCGCCATGGAGGCGGACTGATCCACGAGCAGAAAGACTTCGTTCAGCGAAGCCCGCGCTCGCCGGCGCCCCCGTAGATGCGCAGGCACGATGGTTTTGAGCGAGGGCTCATAGCGATGGAGATTCGCGCGCACCGTGGCTGCAAACTCGACTTCTCCGAAGCGAGGCCTGCGCACCGGAACCCTGCGGAGCGCTTCCCCTCGAATCGCCGCAGCGAGCGGAGGCTCGAGACGGGCCCGGAGTTCCCTCGCCACCTGCTGAACCACCGCGCGCACCGCTTCCCGGGACCGCTCGGGCACGACCTCTCGCAGGGAGAGGAGGGTAGAGGCGAGCTCGAGATCGGGCGCCACGCTCTCGAGCAGCTCCGGTTCCAGCAGCATCTCTTTGAGCCCGAGACGGTCCAGGGCATCGCGCTGCAGGATCCTCACCGTTTCGCTCGAAAAGAGACGCCGGGCCTCACCGAGCCACCGACTGACGCGAGGCGAAGAGCCCGCGAGCCCCCCTCGCCGCGGGCCCCCTCCCGCCGGGGCGTCGTAGAGCGCCGCCAACGTGTCGTCGACGGCCTGGCGCTGAGGGTCGAGCTCGGCCTCGGTGCCGTCCGCCTCCCCACCTCCGAGGACGAGCCGCCAACGCTCGAGAGGGACGGTCACGGCCGCTCCTCGGATCCCGTGGTCAAGCCGAGCAGCCGCGCCGCGGCGTGAATTCCGTCCGCAGCTCCCTCTGGGTCCAACCCCGGTGCGGCCGCTCCCGTCCGCCCCGCGAGCCGCGACCCAATGCGCTTGCGCTCCGCCGCCGGCAACGTGGAGAAGGTCCGCCGCAAGAGAGGCAGCACATCGAGGAAAGCCTCGTCCGACAGATCGGCGAGCCAACCGTCCAGGAGGCCGAGCAGCGCCTCGTCGTGCAGGAGCAGGAGGGCGCTTCCTCCGAGAAAGCCCTCCAGCCATCGAGCCGCGGTTGAGGGCTCCGCCCCTCGGGCCAGAGCCCGGGCGAGACGCCCCGAGGTCTCGCGGCGGGTTGCTGCCCCGGCCTCGAGGAGCCGGCGCGCCCCTCGGCCTCGGCACATGGGGGCCGCCTCCTCACGGGCCACGAGGGCGGACAAGGTTTCGAGCCAGGGGCGTCGACGCGCCCCGTCGTCGAGGAGACGAAGGGCTCGATCCACGGCGTCGATCCGATCCGCCAGGGCTTCGTCCTTCTCGGCCCCCAGCCCCAGACTGGCGGGCAGGAGCCCCGCCCGAAAGCGAGCCACGAGCCCGTCGAGGAGGCGCTGAAACCCCTCGCGATCCGTCTCTCGGGCGTCTCCGTAGCGGGCCAGTCGGGCCAAGGCCGGCACCGCGTCGGCGACCCGCGTCACGTCCTCCACCCCCGCCGCAGCCGCGTCGAGACGACGAAGAGCCAGACCGAGCAGATCTGGGTATCCCGCCCAGAGCAAACGCTCCGTCCCCTCCAGAAGAGCCGGCAAGTCATCCTGCTCCCTCAAACGAGCGCGCGCGCGATCTCGACTCGCGGCCTCGACCGTGGTCCCCCAGCGCGCCGCCTCCACCACCCGTACCGCGAGGTCCGGATCCCAAGCGAGGATCCAAGACTCCTTGAAGCTCCCTCTCCCCTCGACCCGATGCCCGCCCTTACCCCACGGGATGTTCAGGAGGGTGAGGCGATGGAGGAGCTGGCTCTTGGCTCGGGCCGCCTCCTCCCGAAGGTCGAGCACGATTTCCTTCGGCTCCGGCTTTGGGGGCAGGCGGACGCGCTTCTGAAGCTGGCGGAGGTCCGCGGCGAGCGGTACTTCGGGGACCGACGCGGGGACCTCGCCCAGGACCTCCCCCACCACGAGCTGCCGAGCGATGACGTCGAGCTTTTCGCGTCGTCCGTGCAGGAGAGCGGCCAAGGTTGCCTCCTCGAGCTCCTTGAGTCCGGGGGCGGAGCGGGAGCGGAGAGCGGCCAGGGCCTCGGCCAGGCGGACGGCGTCAATAATCGAGGACGGCGGCGCCTCGAAGCCCTCCTCGCGGAGAAGGCGAGCCACTTGCGTCAACCAACCTTCCGCGACGTCGTCGCGGGAGACGAAGAGATGGTGATACCACCCGGGCGAGAGCACCCCGGCTCCATAGCCGCTCGCGATGGAGAGACGGCCATGGGTCCAGGGCACCCAGGTGGAGGCCGTCTTGCGACGGGGGAGCCCCCGAAGCGTGCGTTGATCTTCCGCCGCGGAGGGACGATCCCGCAGCATGGGGACGTGCCAGGCGCCGGCCACCACCGCCACCCGCTCGGTGTCGCCGCGCTCCGCGGCGCGGATGGTCTTGCGCATGAACGCCTCCCGGAGCTCCTCGCGGCGCCGCTGACGCGGGGTGGCTCCCGCCGGGCCCGCCTCGGCGCGGAGGGCGGTCATAGCCTCCAGGATGGCCTCGAAGGCGGAGTCGACCCCGCGCCGCTCCTCGACCAGTCGCCCCCACCAGCGCTCTCCGTCTCGCTCCCCCGCGGCCCGGGCGAGAGCGGTGAGAGGATCCGCCGCCTCCGGGGTGAGCTCCTCCAGGTCCTCTCCTTCGACGCCCCACCCCTTCTCATCGAGGGCGATCTGATGGTGAAGCGGAAGATCCATAAAGCGGACCTCAGCTCCGTGCTGCCGGGCCCAGAGCATGGCTACCCACTCCGGAGAGAAGACCGCGAAGGGATAGAATGCGGCGCGCCGGGGGCGAGCGGGGTCGTAAACCATCAGGGCGACCGGGGGGCGCAGGCTCGCTTCCCCCACCCACTCCAACAGGCCGTTGGCGTCCGGCGGCCCTTCGATGAGAACGAGCGACGGACGCCAGCTCTCGAAGGCGGCGCGGAGGCTCCGGGCCGAGCCCGGACCGTGATGGCGCACCCCGAAGTAGCGGGTCTCGACGCTCATCGGTCCGAGAGGAGCTCGGACAGAGCCTCGTGGAGGTCCTGCCAGCCCTCCCGCTCCCGCACCACCGTCTCGAGGTAGGTTCTGAGGGTGACCTCGTCCCGCTGAGCCTCGCGGACCACCGCTCCGAACAATCCCGCGGCCAGATCCCGGGCTCGGACTTCGCCGTCGCCGAAGTGCGCCGCGAGAGACATACCGTTCGCCACCACATCGATGGCTTCCGCAGTGCTCAGCGTCCCGGAGGGGACCGGCACCTTGGTGCGCCCGTCCTCGCTCCGGCCGGAACGCAGCTCGCGAAAGAGGCGAACCACCCGTTCGATCTCCGCCACCGCGGGGGGCTCGATGGGGAGCTCCAGAGCCCGACCGACCTCGGCTACGCGACGAGCCACGATGCGGGTCTCGATCTCCGTCGTGGCGGGGAGGGGCAGCACCACGGTGTTGAAGCGGCGCCGCAAGGCGCTGGACAGCTCACTTACCCCTTTGTCGCGGTCGTTGGCGGTGGCGATGACGTTGAATCCTTGCACGCCCTGCACTTCTGAACGGAGCTCCGGGACGGGAAGGGTCTTTTCGCTGAGCACCGTGATGAGCGCGTCCTGAAGGTCGGACGGCATTCGGGTCAGCTCCTCGATGCGCACGATCGCCCCCTCTCGCAGGCCTTCCATCACCGGGCTCGGAACGAGAGCGGCGGGGCTCGGCCCGTCGGCGATGAGCTTGGCGTAGTTCCAGCCGTAGCGGAGGGCGTCCTCGGTGGTGCCGGCCGTCCCCTGCACGAGGAGCGTGGAGCGTCCGGAGATGGCCGCCGCGAGATGCTCCGAAACCCAGGACTTAGCGGTGCCCGGGAGCCCCTGAATGAGGAGGGCTCGATCCGTAGCCAAGGTGGCCACCGCGACCTCGATCGGGCGCCGCTCGCCGAGATACTTCGGTGAGATCGAGGTGCCGTCTTCGAGCCTCCCCCCGAGCAAAAAAGTACAGGTGGCGCGAGGAGAGAGGCGCCAGCCCGGGGGCTTCGGGTGCGCGTCCTGGGCCGCGAGGGCGGCGAGCTCCTCGGCGCGGGCATCTTCGGCGTGGCGGTCGGCCGTCGCCGAAGCCCTGGCGCTGACGGAGCGTCGACGACAGATCGCTCTCGCCTTCGACCCTTGACCATGAGCAGCCC
>JBCBRU010000275.1:0-10879 GCA_039819565.1 Myxococcota bacterium
CTACATCGCAGACGACGCGATCGAGGACTTCAACAAGCCCATCGCGCCCGGTGAGCCGGGAGGTGCAGGCGGGAGAGAGCGAGAGGACGAGGAGTAGGCTCGCCCGGGGCAGCCGGTTCACCATTGTTTCGAGGGTACGCGAACGGTTCGGGCGGTCGAGCCCTCCCGCCAGTGACGCCAATCACGCGGCCGTTCGGCGATTTTTCGTTGTCGAAGTGAAGGAAAACTCCGACAACTCGCGCCGCGCAGCGCGCGGTCTCGGAGACCTCTCAATGAATGAATCAGGCGGACTCGTCGGCACTCTCGTCAGCCTCCCCATCTTCGAGGCGGAGTGGGTCCTATGGCTCCTCATCGCCCTCTCACTCACCTCGGTCGCGGTTATGATCGAACGCTGGTGGTTCTTCCGGAGCCACGCGGTAGACGCGGACGCGGTGCGGACCGAGCTCAATCGGCTCCTCGAAGCCGGCGACTACGGCGGAGCCACCAGCTACCTCCAAAACTTCGATAGTCTGGAGACCAACGTCACCCTGTTCGGGCTCCGCTCGTACGACAAAGGCCCGGACGCGGTCCAGGACCTCCTCGCCGGGGCCGAAACTCGGGAGAGGCTCCGCTACCAGCGGCGGCTCAGCTTCCTCGCCACCGTCGGGAGCAACGCGCCTTTCATCGGGCTCTTCGGCACCGTGCTCGGCATCATCAAGGCCTTCAAGGACCTGGCCGGCAACATGGCCGACGCCTCGGGCATGGTCATGGCCGGCATCTCGGAGGCGCTCATCGCCACCGCGGTCGGGCTGCTCGTAGCCATCCCCGCCGTGATTGCCTACAACCTTTTCGTCGGACGGGTGAAGTCGGTCTCCGCCAACGGTGAGCTCATCTCCCGCACCCTGCTCTCCCAGCTCAAAGCCCAGAACGGAGGGGCGTGATGGCCGGCGGACTCTCCAGCGACGACGACGCGATCTCGGACATCAACGTCACCCCCTTCGTCGACATCGTGCTCGTGCTCCTGATCATTTTGATGGTCACGAGCCAGCACATCGTGAAGGCGTCGATGAAAGTCGACCTGCCGAAGGCGGCCAGCGGCGGCGAGGCGGTGGACTCCACCCTCAACGTCGTCGTCAACAAGGAGGGCGAGCTGCTCCTCGACGGCGCCGTCGTCACCAAGGAAGAGCTCGCCGCCGCGGTGAAGGCCGGCAAGGCCGCCTCGCCCAAGCTCCAGGCCGTCATCGCCGCCGACAAGGGCGTCCCCTACGGCCGGGTCGTGCACGTCATCGACGTGGTCAAGACCAACGGCGTGACGAGCTTCGCCCTCAACATCGAACGCACCCCCGAGCCCACGGAGTAAGGCCATGCAGGACTCGACGATTCGGGGATGGCGCGCCCGACGGGAGGCGGGGCGCTCGATGCGACGGGACCGAGCTGTGGCGCGGGTGGTTCATGCCCCGGAGGCCCCCGTTCCCGATCCCCTCGCCTCCTCGCGGAGCTCCGCAGCTCAGCGGGGGGCTCGATTCGCCGGCCTCGCGATGGCCGCCCTCTTCGCCCACGGCGCGGTGCTCGGCGGCTTTTTCGGAGCCAGCGCGGTGCTCGGCGGTCCGAGAGCCGAGAAGAAGGTGGAGGACCGCATCGAGCTCGTGGTGGTCGAGCCCGAGCCCCCGCCGCCGGTCGAGCTGCCTCCGGAGCCCGAGCCGGAGCCGGCCGCCCCCGAGCCGCCGAAGCCCAAGCCTAAACCTAAACCCAAGCCCAAGACGCCTCCGCCCCCGGACCCTATCGACGTTCCGGATGAGCCGCCTCCGCCCCCCAAGAAGACGGTGCGGCGCATCGCGGGGCTCTCGCTGGGCTCGACCACGCAGGGCGGCTCGGGACCGGCTTTTGCCACCGGCAACACCCGAATGGGCCGCACCCGCCGCACCGCCGAAGACCCCGACAAGGTCGAAGACCTTCCCAAGGCGGCGGCCAAGTCCAACCGCAAAGCCACTCGGGTGCCGATCGGCCTCGGGGGCCCCAAGCTCACCAAGCCGAAGTACGCCGGGCCGCGCCGCGAGCCCAGGTATCCAGAGAGCTACCGCGCCCAGCAGCTCGAAGCCCGGATCACCGTCGAGGTCACGATCGGAAAGGACGGGAAGGTCACCAAGGCCCGCGTCGTGAAGGGGTCGCGGTACTCCGACTTCGAGACGGCCGCCCTCGCCACCGCGCGCAAGCAGCGGTGGGTCCCAGCCAAGCGCGGGAACGAGCCCATCCCGTACACCCTGACCTATAGCTACCAATTTCGAGTCAAGGACTGACCATGAGCACCGTCGCTTCCCGCGCGGGAGCCGTCGCGATGGGAGCATTGCTCCTCCTCTCCTGCGGCTCCGACTTTCCCGAGCGCTCCCTCATCACTGACCTCCGGGTCTTGGCCGTCAGCGCCGACCCTCCCTGGGTGGTCCCGACCCAGACCTCGAACCTCACCCCCCTCGTGGTGGGCACCGAGGATCCCACCCAGCTCGGGTACCGATGGTCATGGTGTCCGCTCCGCGGTCCCAATACTTCGGCCTTCGAGTGTCTCCTCCCCGTGGAGCAGCTCAACGCCATCCTCCAGCCCATGGGTTTCAACGTCCCCGAAAACTTCTACGACCTGGGCGAGGGCGAAACGGCCAGCTTTCCCTATCTCTTTCCGGCTGAGTTCGTGGAGCAGCTCTGCCTCGAGCTTCGCAAGCAAGAGGAGCTCTCGCGCTTCGTGACCATTCCGGACTGCGACGAGGGGCTGTTCCCGATCAGCGTTCAGGTCGACATCACCCTTGGGGACCGCATCATCACCGCCTACAAGGACGTCACGCTGGTCTTCGACCTCAGCGAGAGCCGCGCCCTCAACGCCCTCCCCGATATCTCCAGCTTGGGCATCGACGTCATAGGCGCCAACGGTCAGGAGCTGGAGCGCCCCATCAACTTCGAGGAGACGGTCCTCTTCCGGCTCGGCGTCCCGGACGACACCGACCCTATAGCTCAGCTCGCGGACCTGTCGGAGACCTTCACGACGACCGTGACCCGCATCGGCGATGGCGAGGAGATTATCATCGAGGCCGAGCAGACCCGGGAGCAGCTCCTCCTCTCGTGGTTCTCCGAAACCGGCGAGATGGACGCGAATCGCACCGGCTTCATCCCCGACACCCTTCAAAGCGACGATAACCCCGATGGGCTCTCGGAGGCCCGGGCTTGGGACGACGCCCGCACCAACGCGTGGCTGGCCCCCTTGCCGGGTGACTTCGAGGGCGGCGCGACGCGCATCTATCTGGTCCTTCGGGACTTCCGAGGCGGCACGAGCTGGACCAGCACCACCGTCGAAGTCGGAGACAACTGATGCGCAGCCTGGTCCTCGCGGCGCTGTCGCTCGGGGTCGCCGCGCCCGCCTTCGCTCAGGAAGAAGAAGAGATCGAGGCGGCCGAGATCACGAAGTATCCCCAGATCCTTGAGGCGGTCGAGGCGACCTACCCCCCCGTCGCGCTTCGGCAGCGCATCTCGGCCCAGGTGGCCCTGGAGATCGAAATCTCCGAGACCGGCACCATCTCGGACATCCTGGTCACCGAGACCACCACCATTGCCGAGACCCTCTCGGCGACCACCGCCGTGGCCTACGGTATCGTCCGCTCCTCGACCATCGCCGACTATGGCTTCGGCGATGCTGCGGTCGACGCCGTGAAGCGGATGAAGTTCTCTCCCGCTGAGGTCGAAGGGGGCATCCCCATCCCGGTGCGGGTGCCCTTCAGCTACGCCTTCGATCTGCCCCCTCTACCTCCGCCGCCGGCGCCTCCCGATGCCCAGGACCCCAACCGTCCCAAGGTCTTGGTCCTCAAGGGGCTCATTCGCGAGCGAGGTACCCGCACCCGGATCCCGGGGGTGATTCTCACCATCTTCCGAGAGCGGGAGGACGGGGAGCTCGAGGCCTACGAGACGACCTCAGACCGCGACGGCAGTTTTGCCTTCTACGATCTTCCGCCCGGACCCTGGCGGCTCCAGGGCGAGGCTGACGCCTACTTCCCTCTGCGGGATACCGTGAGGGTGGTGGTGGGGGAGGTCCTCGAAGTGACCTACTACCTCGAGAAGGGCAACTACAGCCCCTATGACGTCCTGGTGGAGGTCGACCCCGTCAAACGGGAGGTCAACCGCCGAACCCTCACCCGGGAGGAGATCCGGACCGTGCCCGGTACCCTCGGAGATCCCATCTTGGTGGTCGAGAACCTTCCGGGGGTGGCGCGACCTGCGGCCGGGTCCGGCAACATCATCGTCCGGGGCTCCGGGACCAACGACACCATCGTCTACGTCGACGGGGTCGAGGTGCCCCTCATCTATCACTTCGGAGGGCTCAAGAGCGTGCTCCCCATCGACGTGGTGGACACGGTGGACTTCTATCCCGGGAACTTCTCGGCCTATTACGGACGCGGCACCGGCGGCGTGTTCGACGCTCACATCCGCCGCCTGGACCCCGACCAAGTCCACGGCACCTTAGAGGTCAGCGCCCTCGACGTATCGCTCTTCGCGGAGACGCCCATCGGGGACAACGCCGCGGTGGCGGTGGCCGGTCGCCGGAGCGTCATCGGCGACGTCATCACCGCCGCCGTCCCCGACGACGCCAACGTGGGTATCATCGCCGCGCCCGTCTATTACGACGCCCAGGTCCTCGCCAACTGGACCCCCGACCGCGGCCACGACCTGCGCTTCTTCTTTCTCGCCTCGGACGACCGGCTGGAGTTCCTCTTCGCCAACGCCGCGGATGTAAATCCGCAGCTCACCGGCAACCAGGTCAACACCTCCGTCAATTTCCAGCGGGCGGTGCTCGAGTACCGCTTCGCTCCGAACGAGACCTACCAAAACACCGCCATCGTCGCGGTGGGGCGAAACTTCATCGACTTTCAAGCGGCCGATTTCTTGTTCGGGCTCGAGAGTCAGCAATTTCAGTTTCGCGACACGGCACGGATAAAGCTTGCGGAGGGCCTGACCCTGCGCGGCGGAGCGGACATCCTCGCGTCCATCACCGACATCGTGGCGGCCCTCCCCGGAACTGTACCCACGGAGGGTCAGACCGGGGCCACCCAGGACCTTCAGACGCTGACCTTTGCCAACATCGACGACAACGTCAGCGTGGAGATCGGTCACTTTCTCGATCTCGAGTGGACGCCCGTCAAAGGACTCTCCCTGTTCCCAGGGGTCCGTCTCGACTACTTCTCCGAGGTCGATCAGTGGTCGGCGGACCCACGTCTCGTGGCTCGCTACGACTTCTCGGACTTCTTTGCGGTCAAGGGCGGAGCGGGCGTGGTCTACCAGCAGCCCCAAGGGGTCGAGACCAGCGACGAGTTCGGGAATCCGAATCTCGGGCTTCAGCGCGGCGTTCAGTACTCCCTGGGCACCGAGTTCGGCTTCGACACGGAGATCCCCATCCTCTCCGACCTGCGCTTTGACTTCACCTTCTTCTACAAGGACCTCGGCGACTTCGTGACCGGCTCGGATCGCTTCGAAGACGGCGAGCCCCTGCGCTTCGACAACACGGCCATCGGTCGGGTGTACGGCCTCGAGACCTTCATCGAGCACAAGTTCGCGAACAACTTCCGAGCCTGGATAAGCTACACCCTCAGCCGCTCCGAGCGGCGCGATCAGCCCGGGGAAGACTTCCGGCTCTTCGACTTCGATCAGACCCACATCTTCAACATGACCGCCTCCTACGTGCTCCCGGAAGGCTGGGAGCTGGGTTTGAGGCTGCGCATCATCTCCGGCAACCCCACCACTCCGAGCGCGACCCTGGAGAGCCAGCGGAGCCAGTTCTTCGATGACATCGACGGCTTCGGGAACGTGCCCGGGGCCACCAACTCGATCCGTCTCGATACCTTCTCGCAGCTCGACCTGCGGGTGGAGAAGTCGTGGACCTTCACCTTCTTCAGGCTGAAGGCCTTCCTGTCCATCATCAACACCTGGAACCAGGAGAACCCGGAAGGGCTCAGTTTCCGCTACGACTTCCTCGACCAGGATTTCGCCACCGGCCTTCCCGTTTTCCCGAACCTCGGCATCCGGGCGGAGTTCTGACATGCGGCGGCTGGCAGCGGTTTTCTTCTTCTTGGTCCTGGTCGTCGGCCCCCAATGGGCTCGAGCCCAGGATCTCCGCGCCCCTCGGGCTCGGCAGGGCTACTACATCGGCGGGGGCTTGCGCTCCGGCATCGCCGCCGCCGAGGCCGACGCCGACAGCGTCGGGAGCCTCGGCACCCTCACGCACTTCGGACTCTGGCTTCGCTTCGGGCAAAAGCCCCTGCCTTGGCTCGGCGTGGGCCTCGCCCTCGGGGGCGGGACCGAGGCCAACGAAGACTGGTCGGTCGGTTCCGGAGGATTGCTCCTCGACCTTCAGCTCGAACCCTTCTCCACCCTCGACCTCGCCGTGCGAGGGAGCATCGGGGTCGGAGGTGGAGGCATCAGCCGCGCCAACGAGGCGGACGAGACCGAGGACGATCCGAGCTTCATGTTCGGCCCCATCTACGCGGTGGGGCTGAGTTACGACTGGTTTCCGTTCTACGACGCGTCGTCCTCCTCGAGCGGCGGCGCCGGCATCACCTTCTTCGTCGAGGGCCGATTCTTCCCGGGCGGCGACCTCACCTCCGGGGGCGGCTTCGCCGGCATCGAAATCTTCTGGTGGACGGGCCTGCCCAAGCGAAAGCTCGAGCTCCCCCTCGACCAGGCTTTTTAGGCTTTGAGGCGCAAACGCTTACGGATGCGGTCCACCGGCGTGCCGTCCTTTAGCGGCACCCCGGGGGTGACGTCGTAGTCCTCGAAACCCATCTTGTCGTAGAAGGCCAGCCCCCCCGTGTTGTCGGCGCGGATGATGGCGTCGATGGCGGTGAGACCGGCGGAGCGGGCCGCGTCCCGGGTGGCCTGGAACAGGGCCCGTCCGGTCCCGGGTACGGGATCCTCCTGACGGGCAAAGGTTGCGATGGAGCCGACACCGGGCTCGTCGTAGGTCTCCACCCACTGAAATCCAGCCAGGCGCCCGTCCGCGTCCAGCGCCACGAAGGCGCTGACCAGCCCCGGCCGGTCGAAGACTCGGGCCCGCATCCCGTGGG
Organism: Myxococcota bacterium; assembly: GCA_039819565.1. Taxonomy (GTDB): domain Bacteria; phylum Myxococcota; class Kuafuiibacteriia; order Kuafuiibacteriales; family Kuafuiibacteriaceae; genus JAHQVK01. The sequence continues at coordinate 7,071 of JBCBRU010000275.1, forward strand.
CGTCGACGGTGTCCTCGTACGCGGTGGTGCCCCCCGCGACGATGATGGGATTCAAGAGGGCCGCCATGGCCTCAGCGTCTCCGAGGACGGCCGCCCGAATCGCGATGGACATGGCCAGGTCTTACCTGATCAACGGCGCCCCTCTACAACTATCGAGGGCGGTCCGGTTCGAAAAAATGGACCCTCGACCTTGGCCATTCCGATCTTGGTTCGCCGTCTTGATCTTCTTTGGCGCATCGCAATACTCGGGGGTGTGAAGTCGATTCCTGCGACCCTGTCCCTTCTCCTCCTGATCGGTTGCGCTACGCCTCAGGCCGCGACCACCACCGCATCCAACGCGAAGACTGAAGACGCGAAGGAAGAGGTCTCCGTCGCCGATGAGCTGGGCGTGCGGTGCTACAACGTGAAGCCCGTCGGGTCTCGCATCCCGCAGCGAAAGTGCACGACGCGAGAAGATCGCGAGACCGCCCGCGTGAACCACCGCCGCATGATGAACCAGTCGCTTCGCTCCGTGGACGCCCCGCAGAACAGCACCGAGTGATGCGCCTTTGAGCGCGCCCCCTCGAGGCGCGCCGGCGTCGTGCTCGGTCCGCGTGGCGCCCGCCCGGAGTGCGTCAGCGTGGCCCGGGCCTCTCATCCCAGCCGCCCCGCCCGGATTTCCGTCCAGGTAGACGGATGTTCCGAATCGTGATGCATCACTCGTGATGCGCCGTTCCCTCCCCCGATGGGGCTTGCGTCCGGTCTTGATCGGCCTGCTCTCGGCCGGCCTCCTGACCGTCGCGAGTCCGAGGGCCCGCGCCGAGGTCTCCCTCGTGGTGGCCAAGGCCTACGTCGATGTCGAGGCGGGCAAGTTGGTTTCGCCGGCCCGCATCCTCGTGGTCGACGGGGTCATCGAGGCGGTGAACGCCGAGGCGGCTCCGAGCGGAGCCCAGGTCATCGATCTCGGGGAGCGGATCTTGCTCCCCGGGCTCATGGACATGCACACCCACCTCGACTTCGACTTCTATCCCGGGAGCTTCGACATCGCGGTGAAAGAGAGCGCAAGCGACGGCGCCCTCCGCGCCGCCAAAAATGCAGCGACCACGCTCCAGGCTGGATTCACGACGGTGCGTAACGTGGGCCAGGTGCACGCCACCCTGGATCTCGTGGTGGTGGCCTTGGCTCACGCCACCGCGAAAGGTTGGGTTCCCGGCCCGCGCATCGTGGCCGCCGGCCACATGATCAGCATCCTCGGCGGTCACGGAGATCTCTCGATGGCGGAGGGGTTGGCCGAAGGCATGCTCGAGCTCGGTCCGGAGTACGGTATCGTCGCGGGGGTCGACGACGCTCGACGCGCTGCCCGGTTTCAGATCAAGCACGGCGCCAAGTCGCTCAAGATTCACGCCACGGCGGGGGTCCTGTCCCTCGAGGACTCCGTGGGCGCTCAGCAGCTCACGGCCGCGGAGATGAACGCCGTGGTTGAGGAAGCCAACCTGCACGGCCTCCCCGTGGCGGCGCATGCCCACGGGACCCGAGGCATCAAAGCCGCCATCCGGGCGGGCGTGAGCTCCATCGAGCACGGATCTATCCTCGACGACGAGGCGATCAAGCTCATGCTCGATCGAGGGGTGGTGCTCGTCCCCACTCGAGGCCTCATGGACCTCTTGCCCATCAAGAAGCTTCCCGCCAAGAAGCGGGCGAAGGCCGAGTACGTCTCCCCGCTCGCTCAAAGGTGGCTTCGAAGAGCGATCAAGGCCGGCGTCAAGATCGCCATCGGGACGGATGCTCCGCTCATCCCTCACGGCAAGAACGCTTTCGAGCTGCGGTCCATGGTCGAAAACGGCATGAGCCCCGCCGACGCGCTGCGCTCCGCCACCGTCGTGCCCGCGGAGCTCATCCGCCGCAAGGACCTCGGTCAGCTCAAGCCGGGGATGCTCGCCGACGTCATCGCGGTCGACGGCAACCCCCTCCAAGATATCACTCTCACGGAGCGGGTGAGTTTCGTGATGAAGGGCGGAAAGGTCTTCCGTCAGCCGTGACGGCGCAAAAAACCCGGATGCCCCGTCCGCTAACTCTCCGCGATCGCCGAGGAGGGCGAGCCGCCCGTCGACTCGCCGCTCTCTCCCTCCGCGGCCTCCTTCTCTCCGTCGCGCTCCCCATGAGCGGCTGCACGAGCCAGCTTCCTCGCCGCGCCGCCCATCGCCCGCTCACCCTCCCCGCCGGCGAGAACCGCGTCGAGTTCGGGCTCGGCCCCACCCTCCGGACCGAAGCAGCCTCCGATGGGTCGGGGGTGGGATTCTTCGGAACTATCTATGCGCGAGGCATCACCGATCGACTGGAGCTCCGCCTCCCCCTGATCGCACGCTACCGCTTCGGCGGAGACGAAGCCCAGTGGGGCATCGAGGGGGGCATCGGAGGCGTGGGCAATGCCAACGTCAGTCGTCGACTGGAGGACGACGCGGATCCACGTCAGCCCCCGCGATTTCGATCTTCAGATATCCTGGTGTTTCCGTTCCTCGCCCTCATGGGGAGACTCCCTCTGAGCGAGACCCTGACCCTCAGCGGAGGTCTGGGGGGAGGATTCGAGACCGACTTTCTCTTTCTCCGCACGGGAAACGTGTTCCTGAGCTCGGGCTTGGTCTGGTCCCCTATCGACGAGCTTTCCTGGGGCGGGTCCCTGGCCGGCTCCCTCGGGCTTCCCGGCGAGGTCGACGCCCGAGCCTCGCAGGCACAGCTGAGTACGAGTCTACGTTGGCATGCGCTCCCAACCTTCGACGCTGTCCTCATCATCAGCGGGGGTCTCTATGACGAGTTGGAGCCCGAGTTCCTGATTGGACCCGTTCAGGAGTACGGCATATTTCTCGGGTTCGATTGGCACTTCCAGTGATGTCACATCTTCGATGGATAGGGATCTTGGCTTCCCTCGGGTGGGCTGGATGCTCCGAGACCTCCTTGGTCGAGTTCGAGAGCTCTTGTCCTCGGACGGACCTCAGCCCCTGCACGCCGGGGGCGTTGGGTTGCTCGGCGGAGGTTTGGGATTACTTTCTCTGCTTGGCGGAGCGCCCGGAAGCGCCCCTCCCTGAAGTCATCCTCACTCCCGTGCCTGCGTCCTGGCCCCTCCGCTCCCTGGCCCCTCATCGCCTCGCCGTCGAGAGCTTGGGCCTCTGGGGTGAGGGTGAGCCCCTGCTTACCGAGAGCGCGACGGTCACTCGAGCCGGGATCATGACTCCCGCGTGGCCCGCCATCCCCGCCCTCGGGGGCACCTTCTCCCGCTTCGTCGACCCCTTACCCCTTCAGAGCCCTCGCGGAGCGCCGAGCTTCGCGGAGAGCCTCGACCGGCACGCTCGCTTCGAGGCACGGGCGCGGATGTTCGAAGCCTTCTTCACGGCCGCGCTCGAGGGCGGAAGCTACTCGGATCATCTCGACGAGTTCCGGGGTGAGGCTCCCGATGTGCTGGGGGCTCCCGCCCCGCTCGCGGCTCTGCGCGATCACATCGTCCGCCTCACCGTGAGCCTCGCTTCTTGGCAGCTCCAATTCAGCATCGGAGGCCTAGACCAGCTGCTCGACGACGAACGGGCCCGGCGCGGCTCCTTCGACCTCGACGGCCTCGGGGTTCGGCTGTCGGGCCCTCAGCTAGCTGAGGGTTGGCCACCGGCCGAAGAGGAACGCCTCGGCCCGGATGTCTTCTCGCTGTTCTTTCCGTTCAATGTCTTCGAAGGCGACTTGTTAGTCTCTGGACAGCAGGAGGGGGTTCGATGGTTTCTCTGGAAGGTTGCGGCAAGGGTCTCGAACGTCGACGAACTCAGCCGGCGAGCCGAAGCGCGGTTGCC
>JBCBRU010000276.1:0-10874 GCA_039819565.1 Myxococcota bacterium
CGACGCCCCTCCCGAAAGCCCCCTACCGCGGGTCACGTCGCGGACTCGTAGTCGACGCCCGATGCCTTGGTAGGCGGGTGACCCACGGAGGTCGAGACCAGCACCACCGCGATCGAGAATATCCGCGTCAGTGGCCGAAACCAGAGCACCCAACCACCCGCCGCGGTGACTGTCGTCGAGATGGTGGAGTTCGAGCTCGAGGCAGCTGACCTCGGTCAACTCCTCACTCGTCAGGAGGGCGTCTCCGTGCGTCGCAGCGGAGGTCTCGGCTCCAACGTCCGCTTCGCCCTCAACGGCCTCTCGGGCAATCAGGTTCGATTCTTCGTCGACGGCGTCCCGCTCGAGCTCTCCGGCTTCGGCTTCGCCGTCGCCGACGTCTCCCCGGCGCTCATCGATTCGATCACCATCTACCGAGGCATCGTCCCCACCCGTCTCGGAGCGGACGCGCTCGGGGGTGCCGTCGAGCTGCGGACCAACTCCCAAGTTCTGGATCCGCAGCTGGAGCTCAGCTACTCGGCCGGCTCTTTTGGTTCCCACCGCTTCGCCGCTTCGGGCGCCCTGCCCGTGGGCGACGACGGCTTCTTCGTCCGCGCCTCTGGTTTCTTCGACCGCACGGACAACGACTACTTCAGCGAGCAGGACTCCGACGACCCATTCACCGGCGCCGTCGAGGAACAGCTGCCCGTGCGACGATTTCACGACGGCTTCCAGGCCTTCGGGGCTTCTTTCACCACCGGATGGAGCGACAACCTAGACTTCGGCAGCCTTACCGTGACCGGATTCGTCAACGGTCTGGACAAGGAGCTCCAGCAGGACCTCGTACCCTTCAGCGCGGCGGCCATCGGCGAAGCCCAGCGTTCCACGCTCTCGACCGGAGGGGCCCTGCGCTTCGACGTTCCTTTCGGGGAGCGGCTCCGCTGGTTTGGAGCGGGAGGGATAACGCGCGTCGAATCGAACTTCCTCGACGTCTCGACCTGCATCTATCTATGGAGCACCGGAGAATGTGGGCCTATCACGAGGGAGATTCCGGGGGAACTTGGCGCACCTTCCGACTCGACTCAGATAAACCTCACTTACTACCTGCGCACGTCGATCGAGTTGAGTATCGTCGCGAACCATCGGCTTCGAGTATCCGCTGCTCCGACCTTCATCGAGGCAAGCGGAGAGGAACGATACGAAGGACGGACACGCGGTGGGGGCAACACTGTCGATGCGGACCGCAATCTCCTCACTGCCGTGCTCGGCTTGGAGTACGAAGCCGCCTGGCTGGCGGAACGACTAAAGACCGTCGTCTTTGGGAAGTGGTACGGCCTCACCGGACGCACCGGCACCGACGCCATCGCCCGAGAGATCGACCTCAGCGACGACTTCGCGGGGGCAGGGGCCTTGGTTCGATATCGACTGCTCAGCTCTGTCGATCTGGAAGGCTCCTATGAGTACGCTGTTCGCTTGCCCACTCAGGCCGAGTATTTCGGAACGCCAGGCCAAGTGTTCGAGAACCCCAGCCTTCAGCCCGAACGCGGCCACAACGCGAACGCATCTCTTCGGCTGCGACCTTGGACCACGAACATAGGTGTGTTCGATGGGCTGCTCAATGGCTTCCTGCGGGATGTCGATAACCTGATCCGACTCGAAGGCCTCGGGGAGCTCCTCCAGTTCAACAACGTGAGCGCGGCCCGAAGCGTGGGCCTCGAGGGCACGCTCGGGTGGAGCTCCTTGGGGGACCTCTTCAGCCTTAACGGAAGTATGACATACATGGACTTCCGAAACCTCAGCACCTCGGGGCGCGACGTCATCGCAGAAGGAGATCGTATACCGAACACCCCCTTTCTCTTCGGGGCGTTGACGGCGCGGTTGAGGTTCGAAAACATCCTTTTTAACGACGACGAGGTCCTGCTTTCACTGTCGGCTCGGGCTATGGAGAGCTTCTTCGTGAGTTTCGAATCCCTTGGTCGGCCCGACAGCAAGGATAGGGTTGAGGCCCAGTTCGAGAGCAGCCTCAACCTGGGCTACCGCTTCGGCCCTTTAGACAAGCGGTTCGCGGTTGCGCTCGACGTACAGAACCTCACCGACAACAGGCTCTTTGACTTCTTCGGGATTCAGCGCCCCGGGCGAGCAGTGTTCATACGCCTGAACGCGGAGATCTTCCCTTGAGCGATGCAGAGTCTAGCTAATTCACCCCTGGACCTTCTTCGAGGAGAACATAATGAGAACACACCCGACCTTTCCTCCCCTGCTGCTGGCGGCCATCGCCATCAGCTGTGGCGACGACGACACCCCAACAACCATGGACATGGGCACTGCCCCAGTGGATATGGGCAGCGATTCCGAGGATATGGGCCCCGTTCCGGAGACCGTCGTCTACGCGGTAACGACGCGGGTTCCGAGCATGGAGGGTCTCACCCCCTTCATGTGGCTCGGCGATGAGATCCCAAAGGGGCAACTCAGTCTGGAGGACTCGATCGAGTTCAGTGGTGGCATCCAGACGGATGGAAAGTTCGTATATGAAACCCGCGCCGACGGAAGGGTGGAGAAGTTTCGCATCGAGGGGCTCAACGTGGTCTCCGATGGCGTGATTAGCTTCGCCGCTCGGGGCGGCGGCACCGAGCACTTCTTCATTAGCGAGACCCGAGCCTATACCATCAACCAGAGCGCTCAGGAGTTCATCGAGTGGGACCCAAGCACGATGCGGATCACCGGCTCGATCGACCTCGCCGGCGCTGAGCATCCCACCTACGGTATCCCCTTCGACATTCGGCGCGGCCTTCAGCGTCAGGGTACGAATGAGGTCCTCTCCATCGTCTCCTACGCAGACGGGCCCGATCCCGCGACCGATGTGGTAAACGACCTATTCCTTCTCCTCACCGATCTCGACACGGGGGAGGTTACGATCCTCCATGAACCCAGGTGCCCGAGCGCGCAGGGAGTTGGAAACAGCGGACTCTACACGGCCAACGGTGACTTCTATGCGTGGTCCTCGTCTCGATTCATGTCTACCCGGTTTCGCCCCGATGCTAAGCCGAACTGCGCGGCGCGGATCAAGGCTGGAGCGAAAGCCTTCGACCCCGACTATCTCTTTCAGCCGTCGACCCAACTCGGACCCGAGGTTGTGGGTATGGTCGAGATAGGCCCCGGACTCGGCTACACCTCATTCGTCGATATTACGGGCATCACGAATCCCGTAGAGTTTAATGCCGCTCTACTCACAGGTGGGGGCGTTCTCGGCTATATTCTGGACTTCGAGGCCCAGACGGTCACTCTCGTAGATCGTCCACCCGGTGGATTTGGGGGTTTCGGCGGCTCTGTTATCGGCAATACGGCCTTTGTCACCCTGAATGAGGGACGCATCGACCCGGAAACGATGCAGCTCGAGATTCAAGGGAGTATTCTCGAGATCGACAATCGCACCTTCGCGACCCGAGACGGCTTCGTGATCGACGGGCAAGTCGGCGGCGTCTTCGAGCTCCGTCCCTAGCCCGAGCCGGAGCGACAGACAGACGCGTAGGCTTCGAGGAGCCTCGGGTTTCGATGGAGCTCCCCAGAGGCGCCCAGCTTCAAAAACGGCTCGGTCCTTTAGGGGATGTCAACGACGCCTGGCTCCACGGTTGGAGGAGGGCCCGTGTGATGCACGAGAAGTCTTCCTCATCTCCGGAACTGTGGGCCGCGTCTTCGAGCTGAACCCCTGAAGCTGCTTGGATGCGCCGGCCCCCTGACGCTACTCCTGATGGAGCGCGGTCACCGGATCCAGGCGCGCCGCGTGGCGGGCGGGCCCTACCCCAAAGACGAGGCCGATGGTTACGGAGACGCCGAGCGCCAAAATATATCCGTAGCCCGGGATACGTAGGGGCCAGTCCCCGAGACGCGCGAGTACGGCCGCGATGAGGACGCCGAATCCCAGACCGCAGAGTCCTCCGAACGAAGAGACCACTACCGCTTCGACCAGAAATTGGCGAAGGATGTCCCGGCGCCGTGCGCCCACCGCCATTCGCACCCCGATCTCCCGGGTCCGCTCGCGCACGGAGACCAGCATGATGTTCATGATGCCGATCCCCCCCACGAGGAGGCTTACCGCGGCCACCCCGCCGAGGAGCATGGTGAGGGTGGCTGTCACTACGCTCATCGTTTGAAGCATTTCTGCCTGCGAGAAGATCTCGAAGTCATCCTCGACGCCGGGGGGAAGCGCGTGACGCAGGCGTAAGAGGTCTTCTAGTCTGGCCTGGACCTCTCCCGATAGATCTTCGCGCTCCACCTGGACCGAGATGCTCGAGACATGGCCGCTCCCGAAGAGCACACCTTGGTGCACGGCTAATGGGACCAGCACGTAGTCGTCGGGGGACGAAAAGCCTACGTCACCCTTGGCCTCGAGGACCCCAATCACGGTCAAGCGGTGTCCGGCCACTTGAAGTCGACGGCCGAGGGCGGGCGCGTTCCCGAAAAGCTCCCGGGCTACGGTGGCGCCGATGACCGTCACCCGGTTTCGAGCTCGGTCGTCGTCCTCGGAAAAGCCGATGCCCTGGGCGACATCGAGGCTGCGAATGGCGAGGTAGCTGGGACTCACGCCCATGACCGAAGTGGATAGGTTGGCCTCGCGATACTTCACTCGGGCGGTGCCGGCGCGCTCCGCGCTCACCGCCGCCACTCCGTAGAGAGATCGGATGGCCTCGGCGTCCTCCACGGACAAGGTTTGTACCCGGTCGCCTCGGACGGGCCCTCGCCCGCGAGCCGGCCGCACCGTCATCAGGTTCGAGCCCAAGGATCGGATGCGACTCTCGACCGAAGCTTTGGCGCCCTCGCCCATGGACAGTACTGCCATCACCGCGGCCACGCCGATGATCATTCCAAGGGCGGTCAGCGCCGTACGGAGTCGGTGGCTGGTGAGTGAGCGCCACGCCGTGCGCAGAACCTCAGCGAAGCGCATCGACAGCTCCCTTGCTCTCGCTGAGCACCCGCGCCACGACCCCCGCGGACGGTCCGTCGTCGACGACGCGGCCGTCCGCGAAGCGAAGCCCTCGACGCATCGCTCCCGCCACGTCGAGGTCGTGGGTCACGATGATGAGGGTCGACCCATCCGCGTTGAGGTCGAGCAATAGATCGAGGACCTCTCCGCTGGTGCGGCTGTCGAGGGCTCCCGTGGGCTCGTCCGCGAGAAGGATGGACGGGCGGGTGACAAGGGCTCGGGCGATGGCCACCCGCTGCTTCTGACCTCCTGACAGCTCGTTGGGGCGATGGTGGGCGCGGTCCGCCAGGCCCACCCGGGCGAGCGCATCTCGGGCCCGTGACCGCGCCTCGTTCGCGTCTCCGTAGAGCAGCGGGAGCTCCACGTTCTCGAGGGCGTTCATTCGGGGAAGAAGGTTGAAGGCCTGAAAGACGAAGCCTACGTGGGCGTTGCGGGTGCGAGCGCGCTCGTCTTCCGTCAGGGTTGAGACATCCCGACCTTCGAGGAGGTAGCGCCCCCCCGTGGGGCGATCCAGGCAGCCGAGAAGGTGGAGCAAGGTGGATTTACCGCACCCAGACGGCCCGACGATGGCGAGCGCCTCCCCGCGGTCTACGGCGAAGGACACGTGGTCGAGGGCTCGAACCGCGAGCTCCGGATGCTCCGGGTTGTAGGTCTTGACGAGGTCTTCGATGACCACGGGCGCGCTCATGGAGGCGGCCCTCGACGTCCACCTCGACGTCGCGGCGGGCCAAATAGCCCTCCGGACCTTTCGGGTGGGACCGTCACGGTCATCATCCTGATGCGATCCCCGGGCTCGAGCCCGTCCGTCACGATGAGATGTTCGCCGTCCGTGGGGCCGGTTCGGATAGCTCGCGTCTCGCCTGAGTCGAGCTCGACATACCGCTGGCCGCTTTCGCTTCTGACCGCCACGAGAGGGACCACGATGCCGTTCTTTCTACCCACCGCGATCGAGAGATCCGCGCTCATCCCGGATCGAAGCTGGCTCGCCTTGTCGTCCGTCACCACGATCTCGACATCGAAGGTGACGACGTTGCTCTCGGCCTCTCCGAGGGGTGCCACCCGATGCACCCGCCCCGCGAAGAGGTCATCAGGGTAGGCGTCGACCCGAATATCCACGGACTGTCCGACGGCCACCTTGCCGATCTGAGCCTCGTCGATCTGGCCCACCACCCTCAGATCGCCGAGGTCGGCTACCGTTGCCATCGCCGTACCTCCCGAAACGTTGGCTAGGGCAGAGGCCACGATGGAGCCTCGCTCGACGGCGACGTCCAGGACGGTCCCAGTCACAGGGGCAGCTACGTTCATCTCCGAGCGACGTTGCTCTGCATCCTGAACCGCCAAGCGAGCCCCAGCCACCGAGGCGAGCGCCGCCTGGACGGCTGCCCTTCGCACAGCCACCGTCGCTTCGGATACTTCGGCGTCCATCGCTTCGGCGCGACGACTCTCCTTCGTGACGAGACCCCGTTCCGCCCCTTGGGTCGCTACTGCCAGGTCGAGGCGGGCGTTCTTGGCCTGAGTTTCAGCCATCCGGAGGTTGGCCTGGGCTTGGGCCAGGTCGGCCCGAGCCCGTTTGAGATTTACCTGTGCGTCTTGGAAGCCTCGGTCTGCGTCGCGAGCGTCGAGGCGAAATAGGGATTGCCCAGCCTCGACCGTCTCGCCGACCTCAATTAGCACCTCTACCACCTCCCCGGAGGCGCGGGCCCCCACCACAACCTGTACGTTGGGCTGAATGGTTCCGCTCGCCTCGGCGCGCTCAGTGATGACCCCCGCTTCGACCTCGAAGATAGGGCGATCGGCAGCCGCAGGCCCGGGCGATCCACATCCGGCCGCAAGCAGGACTACGGATGACAAGTGGATATGCATGCCCTTCATCGAGGCGCCTTTTCGAGATGAGCGCGGAGAGAGAACCGGTCGAGTAGGCGCTGAGACAGATGCTCGAGCCGATGCCGAGCCACGGCCGCGTCCACCTGGGCCCGAGCGTGCCGAAGTCGCGCCGCTCGCGCCTCTTGCTGGGCGTCGAGGAGCGCCACTGGGGTGGTCGTTCCGAGGCCCAGGCTTTGCCGCTCCAGACCGGCAAGCCGTTCGGCCACCGTAGCCGTACGGGCGGCGAGGCGTACCTTGGCGAGGCTCGCGTCCAGCGCTGCCTGCGCGTCCCGGAGCGCGGTGACAGCTTCGAGCTGACCTGCATCCCGGCGTGCCTCGGCGGCCGCCACTCGCGCCTCGGCGGCCTGGGCCTCCGCCTCGAATCGGCTCCCGCCCGTAGGCAGCTCAAGCTCTAGGCCCCCGTTGGCAAAGAAGGCGGGGCGGTCGTCGGGGAGCGTAAAGCCGGGTAGGGCGTCGTCGGCCCACACTGCGGTGACCCCGACATTGGCCACGAGGTCCAGCTTAAGCCGCGTCGCATCTCGTGCTGTCCGCAGGCTCTCTCGCGCCGAGGCGACATCGGCTTCGAGCTGGCGTACGGAAGTCGATGCGCCGGCCACCTCGACGAGACGCGAGTCCAACCGCACCGCTGACGCATCGGCCAGGTGCGGAGGCTGGGAGGCGACGACCAGCGCGTTGGGAGCGGCCGCGAGCGGCTCGGCGAGGGCGGCACGCGCCGACGCCAAACTCTGCTCCGCATCTCTCAAAGCCTCTCGCCGCGAGGCGAGGTCCGATTCGAACCGAAGAAGATCTGTCTCCGTGCCCGTGCCGAAGTCGAGCTTTGCCCTCGCTTCGTCCCGCTGCTGCTGCGCCAAACGTTGCCCCTCCGATTGAACGTCCCGGGCGCGCTCGGCGTACCAGAGCTCCCAGTAGCTCGACAGTACGTCGAGCACCGCCTGACTCACCGCCTCCTCCCGGGCCGCAACGTTCCGCCACTCGGCCGCCCGGGCCGAGCGTTCCTCTACGAGGTTGACGTCGGAGCCCGCGCCCCGAAGGAGAGGTTGACGCAGGCTGAGCTCGAGCCGCGCATCGTAATTGGGGCCGATGCTGAAGAGCATCGTGGTGCTGGGGTCGCGGTTGACCTGACGCCACTCGAGTCTCGCAGAAGCCTCGAGGCTCACCGTGGTCCCGATATCCGTCAGGAAGTCGATTCCCACTCCTCCTTGGACCTGAGTGCTCTCGTTTCGAACCACCCCCACGGCGGTGGCCGCAAAGCTCTCCTGGCCGACCCCGTCGGCGCTGGCCCTAAATGTGGGCCGCCGAACTCGCTCCTGGGCGACGCGAGCGGCTTTCGACGCTAGCAGATCGTGGAGCGAGGCACGGAGGCCCGGACTCACCACTAGAGCCCGAGCCACGGCGTCCGCGGGCTGCAGAGGGGCACCGACTGGAATCGTCGGAGGGTCCGCAGATGCAAGCGCGGTCAGAATGACGAGAAGACGAAGGCCCTCGGCCATGGTCCCTGTTTAGGCCAGCGAGCCGAAGAATTCTCCGAAGGTTTACTAAGACTGAGCGTACCGTTCCTACACCTTCCACCAATTCTCGCTCTCGAGGGAAACATCTGGTCCTTCGCCCGGAGCGGAATTCTGCGGCTGCGCCGCGGAAGGACAGGACCTCCTGCCCAACGTCTAGCCCGTGGCTGAGAATCTCTGTGCTTGCTTTTGAAAGTCAGTCTCAATAAAGGGTGTCCCGTGTGGGTGCGGGTCCTTACCGCTCTTTTTGCGCTGCATGGAGGGGCAGGAGCCGCCTTCGCGCAGGCCCAACACGCCGAGACGTCGAGCGACGCTGACGATTTGGAGGTCATCGAGGTGCGGTCGGGTGGGCGATCCCTGAGCGGACCCCCAGAGGCCGTAACCGAAGTCGACTTCGAACAGTATCGCTTCGAAGCGGCTGACCTCGGGCAGCTCCTCAACCGCCAGCAGGGCGTCAATCTCCGCCGCACGGGAGGTCTAGGCTCGAACATTCGCTTCTCCCTCAACGGTTTGACCGGGAATCAGGTCCGCTTCTTCGTGGATGGTGTACCCTTAGAGCTTGCAGGGCTTGGAACGGGCATCGCGGACATCCCTCCGTCGCTTGTCGACGAGCTGGCAATCTATCGTGGCGTTGTTCCGGCTCGCCTCGGCGCCGACGCGCTGGGAGGTGCGATCGAGCTGCGAACTGAGGGCGGTGTGGTGCGTCCAGGCGCACGAGTCAACTATCTCTTAGGCTCGTTTGGAACGCATCGGGCTTCAGCCTCAGCCGCGCTCCCCCTAGGAGACGATGGCTTCTTCGTACGGGCTTTCGGCTTCTTCGACCGGACCGACAACGATTACCGCAGCCTCCAAGAGGTCGCGGACTTTGACACCGGACTCGTAGAGACGCGCCGGGTGAGGCGCTTCCATGACGCATATCAAGCCTATGGGGCTTCGGTGCTTGGCGGGTGGGCGGACCACCCCGTGCTGGGCACGGTAACGGTCCGCGCCTTTGTGAATGGCTTGGAGCGAGATATTCAGCAAGGCTTCTCGACCGGGTCGGATCGGCCTTTTGGGGAGGCCGAGCGTTCCGAGTTTTCGGTGGGGGGCGTCGGTCGCTTCGATTTCTCTTTCGGAGATCGCGTCCGGTGGTTCGGAACGGTGGGGGGAGCGCATCTCGAGTCTACTCTCTTCGACGTTGGAGCCTGCGCGTATACTTGGCTTGGGGACTGCAACCCTATTCGCCTCTCCGGAGAGCTGGACCCTGGCCTCCCGTCGGATGCCACTCAGGTCACTGACGCAGGTTATCTTCGCACCACATTCGAAGTGGAGATCGCCGAAGGACACCATCTTCGCCTGTCCTTCGCACCGACCTATAGTTCTGTCGGTGGTGAGGAGCGGGCTGGAGAATCCGGAGCCGTACTGGGACGCGGCAGCACTGTCGATGCGCAGCGTGAGCTCCTCTCTTCGGTCGTCGGGCTGGACTATGAGCTGGAGACCCTTGATGGAAGACTGGGCCTCCTCGCCTTTGGGAAGTGGTACCTTCTCGATGGGCAGTCGGAGACACTCGACGAACTCGATGAGGCAATCAGAGACATCTCGACCAGCAACTTCGGAGGGGGCTCAGTCGTCCGATTTGGAGTGGTCGGCTCTATCGAACTCCAGGCTTCCTACGAGTACGCGCTTCGCCTCCCAGCGCCGGCCGAGTTCTTCGGAACCGTGGGTCTCATTCTTCCAAATCTCGACCTTCGGCCGGAGCGAAGCCACAACGTCAACGCGGGGGTGCGACTACGTCCCTGGACCACGCCCTTGGGCGGCTTCCGCGGAGAGGTCAATGGGTTTTTCCGCGACTCAGAGGATCTCATCCAGTTGGTGAGCGCCTTCGAGCTTGTCACCCACCAGAACATTTCGGCCGCGCAAAGCATCGGCGTTGAGACACTTCTCGGGTGGACCTCGCCGGGACGTTACCTCAGCCTGGACGGCAGTTTCACCTACATGGACTTCCGTAATACGAGCATGAGCGGTGAGGAGGCCGCCTTCAACGGGGACCGTATCCGCAACACTCCATACCTCTTCGGGTCGGGAACAGCGCGGTTTCGCCTCACGAGTATCGTCGCGAAGGAGGACCAGTTCGAGCTGTCCTGGACCTCGCGATATACGAAGAGCTTCTTCCTCACCTGGGAGTCTATCGGTCGAGCTGATACGAAGTTCCGGGTAGAAGACCAACTCGAGAGTAGCCTCAACCTCAGCTACCAGTTCACTTTCCTGGATCAGCGATTTGGGATTGCTTTCGATATTCAGAATATCACCGACGAAGACCTCTTCGACTTCTTCGGGATTCAGCGGCCGACGAGAGCCTTTTACGTCCGCGTTAGCGTAGAGCTCGCTCCATGAGGCCTCTGATTCGCCTAGAGAGGGAATGACATGCACTACAAACAACTCTACACAGCCCTAACCCTTCTGGGTCTATTTGGCGAATCAGAGGCCTCATGGAGCGAGCTCTACGCTAACGCGGACGTAAAAGGCTCTCGTCGGCCGCTGAATCCCGA
>JBCBRU010000277.1:0-10869 GCA_039819565.1 Myxococcota bacterium
GTGCGGGCAGGCGGTGACCACGCGCTTGACCCCCATCTCGTTGAGGGTGGCCACGTTGGTCTGAGCGAAGCTGTCGAACAAATACTCGTTGCCGGCGCGGCGAGCGGGATCGCCCGTACACTGCTCGTGGTCACCGCCTGCCCGCACTGCTTCAACACCCTAAAGAACGAGTATCCCGCGTTTGGCGGCGAGTACGAGGTGGTCCACCACTCTCAGCTCATCGCCCAGCTCCTCGACGAAGGGCGCCTCGATCTCGGCGAAGGGGCGCTCAAGAACGTGACCTTCCACGACCCGTGTTTCCTCGGTCGATGGAACGACGAGACGGAGGCACCCCGAAAGAGCCTCGCAGCGGTGAAGCACCTCAACGTGGTCGAGATGAAGGACCACGGTCGCAAGTCGCTTTGCTGCGGGGCGGGCGGAGCTCAGATGTGGAAGGAAGAGGAGCACGGCACCACCCGCGTCAACATCCTCCGCACCGAGCAGGCGGTGGAGACCAAGGCCGAGGCGGTGGCCGTAGCCTGTCCTTTCTGCAAGACGATGATCGACGACGGGGTCAAGCAGGCCGAGAAGGAAGAGGAGATCGCCGTCCTCGATATCGCTGAAGTCGTCGCCGGGGCCCTGAGCGAGAGCGCCCGCGCCAAGATCGCCGACGCCCGGCAGGCAGGGCCCACGGACAACGCCGAAGCCTGACCCTAACCCTGACCCTCAGTTCAGCTGCACCGCGGCCTCGAGCACCAAGCGCCCCGTGGATCCATAGAGGTCCATGCGGGCGCCGTCCGGACTCACCGACGCCGCCGTCATCCGAAAACCGGTGGGGAGCTGGGCGATCTCGATCCACTGATCGAGAAACCACTCCGAGATGCGGGTCCTACCCACTGAGAAGACCCGACTTCCGGCCGTGAGGAGCCGCTGCCCCTCGCCTTCGAAGAAGGCCCACTCGAGGCCGCCGTCGCGCGACTGGAAAGCGCGGTTGTCGCCGACCGCGAGGTAGGCGCCGCAGGCTCGAGGGCTCGCCGCGACATCTCGCACGCCCGACACCTGTCGGACCTCCCAGGGCTCCCGCCCTCCGCGCGCGCTCGACCACAGCCGGTGGTTGTCGGAGATGGCCAAGCCCAGAGGCTGGGTAGCAGCCAGACCGAAGGCGAGGCGCTCGATGGTCAGGTTCCCCTCCCACGTGCGGAGACTCTCCCCGCCCCCGAATCCGAGGGTCAGCGTGGGGCGCCCGCCGGCCACGACCAGGCCCCGGCGGGGCTCCTGCACGGTGCGGAAGTCCCCGGCGAGGACCGGCTCGAAAGCCTGGCCGGGAAGGGCGCGAAAGAGCCGATCGGAGGTGGCCGCCCACAGCTCCCCCGGGCGCTCGGAGGAGAGGAAGAGGTCACGGATGAGGCCGGGGGGCTCCGCAAAGCGTGGGCCGGCCTGAAAGCCCGCCGGCGTCACCTCCATCACCGCGTCGCGGGAGGCAATGAACCGGCGAGACCCATCGTCCACGGCCGCCACGACCTCGGACAGGGGAGGGGCGAGGGCGGTCCTCGGGGTGCGGTGCGGCACCGCGAGGAGGGTGTCGGAGTACCCGGTGACCGCTCTGGAGCGCGTGCGCACCACGAGGGGGCCCACGCCGAGCAGGGGCGCGCGCACCTGCACGCGGTCCGGCCCCAGCGGCCGAACCTCGAGGGCCTCCACGATCTGGTCCCTCCCGGCTTCGAACTGCACTTGGGTATTCGCGTCGAAGCCCGGTCCTCGAAGCACGACGAAGGGGCCCTTCGCGACTTCGGCCTCCATCAGGATGCCGAGACCGATCCGGGGCAGAGGAATCGGGCTCCGGCTCTCTCCGCAGCCGGGGTGGGGCCCCGGAAATTCGCGCCTAGGCCCGTTCTCGAGAGGATTTCGCGGGGTCCCCACCACAAGGGGCTCGGCTTCGACCTCCGTGACCACGACCTCGAAGCTGGAGCGATCGCCATCGGATGGGGTTCCGAGGGCGGCAAAGAGAAAGTGGGTGCTCTCGAGGAGCAAGCTGACCGTCGACGACCCTGTGGTCTCGACCTCGATACGAATCTCGTCCTCGAGAAAGTGGGCCAGCGCATCGTTCGAGCCGACCGGATTGAAGGCTACCGAACGGTCCACGATGAGCTCCACCGGGTCCCCGATCGTCCGCGCGACGAGAATCCTGGACGAGACCTGCGACCGAGGATGAAGGAAGTGGTTGAACGCACGAGCGTGAAAGCGGCGCCGTACCGGTTGAGCCCCTCCGACGGCAACGGTCCAGTCGGCGCGGCCCACCGTCACGACCTCGACGAAGCCGTCATCCACAACGTCCGCTTCACGACCGCATGCCCACGTCCCCGAAACGAGGAGCGTTGCCCACGCTACCGCGATGCGGCTTCGA
The DNA here is from genome assembly GCA_039819565.1 of Myxococcota bacterium. Lineage (GTDB taxonomy): Bacteria > Myxococcota > Kuafuiibacteriia > Kuafuiibacteriales > Kuafuiibacteriaceae > JAHQVK01. The sequence continues at coordinate 2,384 of JBCBRU010000277.1, forward strand.
GCCGCGGCCCAAGCTCGAAACGGGCGCTTTCCGTGTAGACCTCGAGTCGGGTGCCCTCCGGGTGCACGGAGAGCGCTCGCACCTCGGCTCGGTCGGGGAGTGAAGCCAGCTTGCGCCAGGTGTGCGGAACCCACTCCCACACTCCGTCGGGGCCAGCCCCAAATAGCCGACGTCCAGCCGTCGCCAAGCGCTCGAGCCGAGGTCCGCTTTGTCGCCATTGATCGGGCGGCGCGACGGATCGCCAGGTCCCCGAGGGAGAGGCCGCGAGCAGGGCTTCGCACTCCGCGGGAGCCTCCACGATGTCCCGGACCTCCGTCGGAGGGAGCTGTCGCCATGGATCCCGTCCCCCGTCCGGTGAGATCCACAGGGAGCCGTCGGCTGAGACGCCCAGGGCGTTCCGGTGGGCGGAGTCGTCGAAGAAGACATCGCGAAGCTCGAGATCCGCTGGCCACCTGGTGAACTTTGCCCCGTCATCCCAGGAGATGGCCAGGGTGGGGTCCCCGCCTACGGCCATGACCGCGGCACTGATTTCGCCCAGGGCGGAAAAACGGCCTTCGAGCCGCCGCTCCCAGGGCGCGTTGTTCTCGGACACGAAGAGCCCTTCGTACGTTGCCGCCCATAGGGCCGGGGGCCGCAGGGACAGCGCCCGAATCCCGGAGAGCGGGATCGCCGCCGGAGGGCGGGGCCGGTAGCCGTGCCCCACGACCTCGAAGACGCTGTCGTCCGTGGCCACGAGACGTTGAGCGCCGTCATCCACGGCGTCCACGGCGGCCCCGGCCGGCGGACCAGGAAAGGCCGTCAGCTCGGCGTCGCGCACTTCGAAGAGGTTGTCGATGACGGTGCGGGCCTCCCCGGAGCGCACCCGAACGGAAACTGCGCCTGCGGGCAGAAGCGGAATCTCGGCCTGCACGTAGTCCCGCCGCAGGGCGACGACCCGAGGGGACGGCACGTCGCCGAACTGGACCTCCACGTCGTCGAGCTCGACCCCCCGAAGATCCAGCCAGGCCCCGTTCACCTCGGCGCGGGGGAGGGTGAGGGCGGGCCCCTCGCCCAGGAGAATCGGTTGGGGGCGGGCGTGCTCTCCGCAGCGCACCTCCCGGGGCGGGAAGACGGGGCGGGGCCCCCCGTCCTGCGCGAAACGCCAGGCTCCAAAGGGAAGATCGGTGGGGTCTATCTCCTCCACGAGGAGCTCGAGAGGGTGGGTCGCCCAAAGGGGCGGGCTGTCGACGTCCGCCGACTGGGTGAACACGGCCTCGACCTCGAGGTGGACGCGGTCGCCGCTGCCCACGACGTCGATCTCGAAAGCTTCACCGAATCGATGCCTGAGGATGTACGGCGGGACCTCTCCGTTGATCGGACTGAGCCCGTCCTGGAGGGTGATCTCGAAGTTGGCTTCAGCCGGAGTGGACTTGGCACCCAGCGTCCAGGTGAGCTGTTCGAAGGGATGAAGGAAGTGATTGAAGGCGCGAAAACGATAGCGCCGCCTCGCTGGGGCCTGAGGCTCAAAGTCCGCATCGAGCTCCGCTTGTCCAAAGACGTAGAACTGATCCGGAGCGCGGGACGGAAACACCACGGCCGGACCGCAGCCGGTGACCCACGCGAAGAGAAAGAGGAATAGACGGCCGGGGTTCCGCGGGGGAGTGGGCATTCCTTCGAGCCCCGCCCGCGCAGATGTGCTTGGGTCGTCGCCGATGACGCACCGGAGCGCGCTCACCGAAGGGCCTGTTGCCCGTCTGCTCGTGACCAAGTCTATCCCAATGGTCGTCGGCATTGCCGCCATCCTCCTCTTCAACATCATCGACACCCTCTTCGTGGGTCAGCTCGGCGCCGTTGAGCTCGCCGCCATGAGTTTTACGTTCCCGGTCACCTTCATCGTGCTCAGCGTCTCGATGGGACTGGGCATCGGCGCGACCGCGGTGATCTCCACCGCGATCGGTCACGGCGACGACGACCGCGTTCGCCGCCTCACCACGGACGGCCTCATCCTCGCCAATGTCATCGTGATCGCGTTCGCAGGCACCGGACTCTGGGTGCAGGCGCCGCTTTTTCGCTTACTCGGAGCCGAACCGAATATGGTTCCGCTCATCCTCGACTACATGACCCCCTGGTGGTGGGGAGTGGGGCTGCTTGTCATCCCGATGGTGGGAAACGCCGCCATCAGAGCTACAGGTGATATGGTGACGCCTTCCTATGTCATGCTGACTTCGGGGTTCGTGAATCTTATTCTCGACCCCTTATTCATCTTTGGCATCGGACCTTTTCCTCGCCTCGAACTTCAGGGGGCGGCGGTGGCCACCGTGATCTCGTGGTCCGTCACCTTCTTCGCCGCCCTCTACTTTCTCATCGTTCGGGAGAAGATGATTGAGCTGTCCGTTCCCCGGGTGAAAGATGTCCTGACGTCATGGAGGGCGATCCTCAACGTAGGCCTGCCTGCGGCAGCCACCAACGTCCTCACGCCTCTGGCCGGCGCCGCCCTCACCCGCATCGTGGCTGGCCTCGGGACCCCGGCGGTGGCCGCGTGGGGGGTGGCCAACCGCCTCGAAGGGCTCTCCCTCGTGGGGGTGATGGCCCTATCTACGGCCGTCACCCCTTTCGTCGGTCAAAACCTGGGCGCGGGGCGTTGTGACCGACTTCGCGAGGCGGTGCGGGTTTCGATCGGGCTGTGTGCGGGCTACGGTCTCGCCGTGGCGGCCCTCCTCGCCCTCGGGGCGGGGCCGATCGCGCGGTCCTTCAACGACGACGCGCAGGTGACGGGATACGTGCTCTCCTTTCTATGGACCGTGCCCATCTCTTACACCCTCCTCGGGGTCGTGCAGGTGGTCGGCTCCTTCTTCAACGGATCGCAGCGTCCCCTGCGGGCCGCCGCGCTCTCGTTCATTCGACTCTTCGTCTTCGGGCTCCCCTTGGCCGCCGCTGGGGCCGCGGTGGCGGGAATGTCCGGCCTCTTCGTGGGCTCGGCCGTGGGCAACGTCGGCGTGGGCCTCGTGGCCATCTACATGGTGCGCTCGCTGATCGATCGGCACGAGGAAGACCTCGCGGCCGGTCAGCCCCCGCTCCCCTCCGTCCCCGCGGCCGCGGCCACCTGAGGCGGCTCGAAGCTCTGCTCGCTCAGCTCGTCGCGGGTTTTCGACCGGCGCGGAGCAGCCCCCCGGGGAGGGCGCCCGTGGGCGCGTCCCGATCGACGATGAGCTCGCCGCTCTTGATCGTGGCTCGGTATCCGTGGGCTCGCTGCAGCAGGCGCCGGCCCCCCGCGGGGAGGTCGTAGACGACCTCGGCGGGCCCTACCCCCAGACGAGGATAGTCGATGACGTTCACGTCCGCCTTCATGCCCGGGGCGATCACCCCACGGTCCAAAAGGCCGAAGTGGCGGGCGGTGTCCCGCGTCTGACGCTGAATCACTCTCTCCAGAGGGAGCTTGGGACCCCGGCTGCGGTCCCGGGTCCAGTGGGTCAGCATGAAGGTGGGCATCCCCCCATCGCAGATCGCCCCGCAGTGAGCGCCTGCGTCGGAGAGTCCCATGAGCGTGCGGTCGTGCTGGTGCAGCACGTGGAGGTGGTCCAGAGCCCCATTCGAATAGTTGAAGAGAGGAAAGTAGAGCTGACCGTGGCTATCGTCGGCGAGGAGGTACTCGAGGGCCACTTCAGCCGGCGCCCGGCCCTCCCGCTCAGCTCGGGCCGCGACGCTGAGCTCGGGCGCGGGCTCGTAGTCGAAGCTCTCACCCATGGGAAACATCTTGTCGAAGGAGGTCGTGACGAAAGTTTCGAACTCCCCGAGAGGCATCGCCTCTTCGGTGAGGAGCTTCCGCTGGAGATCGGGGTTACGGAGGGCGCGCTGTTTCTCCTCCGGCCCGTCGTGCATGATCTGGAGAAAGCTGGGTTTCAACGCAAAGGGGTGGGCGGTGAGGTGAAAGCTCATCACGATGCCGATGGCTCGGCCCGCCACCTGGGCAAAGAGCGGCGCACCCTCCCGCTCCGCGGCGTCGAGGACCTCGACCGCGTCCCGCCAGAGATCGGGGGCATGGTCGACCTGAGAGAGGTTGAACATCACCGGCCGACCCGTCTCGTCGGCGAGGGCTCGAGCCCAAGTGAGCTCGTTGAGAAGGTCCTCGTGCTGGATGGCCATCTGAAAGACCCCGCGGCCGGCCTTCCCGAGCTCGCGACCGAGCCCGAAGAGCTCCTCGCTGGCCGCGAAGGTCCCCGGGACCGGCTCTCCGTCGATGGACTTGTGAAGGAGCGTTCTCGAAGTCGAAAAGCCCATGGCTCCGGCCGCGAGTCCTCTTCGCACGAGCGCCGCCATGGCCTCGATGTCCTCGGCCGTGGCCTCCTCGTCGAGACTTCGATCTCGCATGACGTAGGCTCGCAGCGGGGCGTGGGGAAGGTAGGCCCCGAAGTCGATGGCTCGAGCCCGTCCCTCGAGGGCGTCCAGGTACCCCTCGAAGCTCTCCCATTGCCACTCGATCCCCTCGTGCATGGCAGCGCCGGGGATGTCCTCCACCCCCTCCATGAGACCGATGAGCCACTCGTGGCGGTCCGGCGCGGCGGGAGCGAAACCCACGCCGCAATTTCCCATGACCACCGTGGTGACGCCGTGCCGACTCGACGGCGTGAGTTCAGGGTCCCAGGTCACTTGCGCGTCGTAGTGGGTGTGTACGTCGACGAAACCCGGCGTCACGAGGAGCCCGTCGGCGTCTGTCTCCCGGCGCGCCGGGCCCAATCGCCCGACGGCCTGGATGCGGTCGCCCTCGATGGCGACGTCGGCGGTGCGGGCGGCGCGTCCGGTACCGTCGATGACCGTGCCGCCTCGGATGACCCAATCGTGCATGAAACCCCGGGCGCCTCCCGACGGCCCAAAGATCAGCCGAGGGTCGGACGCACCCGAAGATAGTAGCGCATCCAGAGCGCAGAGATGAGGCCCCATCCGAGGCCCCGGGCGAAGCCCTTGACGAGGTCTCCGCCGGAGATCCCGAGAATCTCGTGCATGGCGAAGGGAAGGGCAGCCACCGTCACGAGAAGCACCGCGACGCTCACCCCGGCCACCTTCAGAAACTCGGTCGGAGAGTCGTCCATGACCATCAGGCCCCGCCACAGGGCCCGGTGCGGCCAGCTCGCGTCCGCGAGGGCCACGGTCGGCCCGAGGGTCAGAGCGAGCTTCACCACGATCTCGCCGATCCCGGTGAGCATCACGCGGGCCACGCTCGAGAGGATCACCACCACCAAAGCGGTGGCCGCGAAGGCGAGCACCGCGGGGCGCCCTGGGAGGTGTCCGCGGGTGACCTCCTCGGATGAGGTGGCTCGGGCCAACACCGCCCATCCTCCTCCGAGAAAAGGAAGGTAGCTGGCCAGGCTGTAGAGCGTGAGCTGCTGACTGCCGAACGCGGTCTCGACCGCGAGAGCGACCCCGCACAGGAGGGCGCCGACGACGACGAGGAGGGGTCGGCGGAGGAGCGCGAGCCCCACCCCGGAGAAGGTGAGGGGGTCCTTTTGGGCCTTCTTCTTGGCTTTCTTCGGGGGGGTCGGCTCCGACTCCGCCGCGAGAGCTTCTTCGTTCGCCATGACTCCATCGGGAACGCCGGGGTCCGCCGCGTCAAGGGGCCGAGGGGGCCGGCTGACAAGAGGGGCAAAAGTAGGTCGAGCGCCCCTGATCACCTTGTCGCCGCATCTCGATGGGGCCGGCGCATCGTCCGCAGGGCTCTCCGGCCCGGCCGTAGACCCAGTGCCGTGCGCCTTCGTGGTGGCGCGTCGTCCGCCGAAAGCTGCCCAGGTTTTCGCGCATGAGCCGCCCCGCGGACTCGAGCAGCTCGCGCAGCTCAACCTTCGAAAAGCCGCCGACCGGAGCGAAGGGATTCAGCTCCAGGAGGAAGCACAGCTCGGACTTGTAGACGTTGCCGATGCCAGCCAGGATCTGCTGGTCCAGGAGAGCCTCCCCCAATGGGGTTTCGGGGCGAGCGAGGAGCCGCCTCAGCATCTCGTCGTAGTGGGGGCGGGCGGCCAAGAGATCCGGCCCCAGACGGGCCAGAAGCGGGTGCCGGCGGAGCCGGGCCGCGGTCATGAGTTCCACGATGGGGACGTTGAAAGCCACCGCTACGAAAGATGAATTGTCGATGCGGACCGACAGCCAGCGGGGTGACTTTCTCCAGGGCTCGCCGGGACGATAGATATGCCAAGACCCCGTCATCTTCATGTGGCTGTAGAGGACGAGGTCATCCTCGAAGTGGATGAGCAGGTTCTTTCCCCGAGACTCCACGTCCACGATGCAGCGGCCGGCCAGGTCGGCCGTGCGCAGCCCTCGCCCAATGTCGAGCCGCTGCCCGCCGCGACGCGGGGGGCGCAGCTCGCAGCGGGTGACGGGGGCCCCCACCAGGGCCCGCCGGAGGTGCCGCGCCGCTCGGAATATCGTATCCCCCTCGGGCACCTCCGAAGTGTGCGCTCCCCTCCCGAGAGCGCAAGCGTCGCGGCGGCCTTGGTTCGGGTCAGCCCTCGTCGTAGACCCTCCCCGTGCCCCCTTCTTCGCCCTACGTCGTGCCCGCCGGCGTGGCTCAGGAGGATGAGCACCTCGGCACCAAGCCGAAGTTCTGGTTCGACGACGGGGAGCAGGGCCGGCGCCTCTTCAAGCGGGGGCGCGCCGGGGAGGACTGGTCGGAGTGGGTGGCGGCCCGGCTCGCGACCCGGCTCGGGCTGCCTGCCGCGCGCGTGGACTTCGCGCGGCATCGAGGTCGCGATGGGGTGGTCTCGAGCAGCTTCTTGGAGCCCGGGGATCAGATGGCTCACGGCAACGAGATCCTCTGGGGGGTCGACCCCACCTATCCCCAGCTCGAGATCCGCAAGCTCCGCGCCTACACCGTGGAGGCCTGCCTGCGGGCCCTGGCGGCGGTCGATACTGGAGCGACGGTGGACGGGCTCGAAGACGGCCGGGATCAATGGCTCGGCTACCTCCTCTTCGACGCCTGGATCGCGAACTCGGACCGGCACCACGAGAATTGGGCGGTGGTCCGCCGGGGGGCTCGCACGGTGCTGGCCCCCACCTACGACCACGCCGCGTCGCTGGGCCGAAACCTCCCGCTGGACAAGGTTCGTCGGCGCCTGGTGGGGAACGACCCTCGAACGACGGTGGAGAGCTTCTGCGCGCGGGCGCGGTCGGCTTTTCGCTCGGAAGCACGGGAAGGCATCCTGCATCCCCTCGAGGCGTTTCGGGCGGGGGCAGGCCTGAGGCCCGGAGGGGCCGAGTATTGGCTCGAGCGCCTGGCCCTTTCCAAGGACGGCGGGGCAGAGGTGCTCGCCGAGGTCCCGAACGACCGAATTGAGGACGAGCGCCGTGAGTTCGCGGTAAGGATGCTGACATGCAATCGCCAGCGATTGCTCGAGGTCGGGCGGACGGACCGGTGAGAGGGCCCCTCTTTTTGGCCTGGCAGGATCCGACGAGCCGCAGCTGGTTTCCGGTGGGGCGACTGTGGTGGTCGGAGGGGAGCTTTCGGTTCGGCTACATCCGCGGCTTCGAGAGGGCCGAGCGCGAAGCTGGACTCGAGCCGCTCTTGTCCTTTCCGCAGCGCCACCAGGTCTACCGCTCCGAGCATCTCTTCCCGCTCTTCCGTAACCGCATCATGAACTCGAGCCGGGAAGACTTCGATGGCTGGCTCGCTCGCCTCGGGCTCGAGCCCCCCGATGAGGATGCCCGGGAGGACCTCCTCCTCGATATCCTCGCCCGAAGCGGAGGCCAGCGCTCTACGGACAGCTTCGAGGTCTTTCCGCGGCCCTTGGTCGGCGACCGCTACCGGCTCGAGTTCTTCGTGCACGGGCTCCGTCACGCCAACCCGGCGGCCCGGGCGCGGGCGGAAGCGCTGGCTCCGGGAGATGTGCTCCGCTTCCTGGCCGACCTGCAAAACCCCGAAGATCCGCTGGCGTTGGCGCTGCGCACCGAGGACCGCCACGTGGTGGGGTATCTGCCCCGCTATCACTGCGCCGACCTCCACGCCCTGTTCGGAGAGCGGGAGAAGGTGACGGTGGAGGTCCTGCAGGTGAACCTGCCGCCGACGGCGCCTCGTCACAGGATTCTTTGCCGGGTCGAGGCCGCGTGGCCTTTTTCGCACCCTCCCCTCGCGCAGCCCACCTACGATCTGCTCGCCACTTGACCTGGGCAGCCGCCGGTTGCGACACGGGCGGGGATGACAGCCCTCGGGTCCGAAACGCGGCCGCTCGTCCTCGTCACCAACGACGACGGGGTCCACGCCCCCGGCATCGAGGCCCTCGCCGAGGCCGCCACCCAGCTGGGCGAGGTGGTGGTGATCGCGCCCGATCGCAATCAGTCCGGAGTGTCTCACGCGATCAGTCTTCACCGACCCCTTCGGGCCCTCGAGGTGCGACCGGGATGGTGGAGCGTCGACGGCACCCCCGCCGACGGTGCCCGAATAGTGCACGTCGAAGCTCATGTTGGGTCCGGCGTTCACGCCGGAGAGGACCAGGCTCGGCCGCCGCGGCAAAAGCTCGTGGGCA
>JBCBRU010000278.1:0-10869 GCA_039819565.1 Myxococcota bacterium
GAAGGCGTCGACGAGGGGGACCGCGAGCGGGCGGACCTCGGCGCAGAGCCGAGTGACGAGGCGGCGGAGGGCTCAGCGCCCCCATCGCCTTCGAGGGCTACGCCGACCAAGCCTGAAGGGCATGCGATACGCGCGGAGGCGAGACTCTATTCTCCACTCCACCGACCCACCATATCCGCCAGAACTCGTCGCTGGATGGGTTTGGTCAGATAGTCGTCCATCCCTGCGGCGAGAAAGCGCTCGCGGTCGTCCGCCATGGCGTGGGCCGTCAGCGCCACGATGGGGGTCGACGCTCGGCCCGTCTGAGCTTCAAAAGCTCGTATTGCCGCCGTGGCCTCCACCCCGTCCATCTCGGGCATAGATACATCCATGAGGACAACGTCAAAGCATCGGCTTCGTACGGCCTCGAGCGCCTCGCGTCCGTTCTCGGCGAATGACAGGTCGTAGCGGTCGCCGTCGATCATGTGGGCTACGATCCTTCGATTCACCGGATTGTCCTCCGCGACCAGGATGGTGCGCCGCGGCCCCCGGGGCTCTCGCCGCAGCTTCGCACTCGACGATGGCGTGGACACAGCTTCGACCTTCTGGGTGTGGGCGCCGAGGGCTTTTCCGACCTCAGAGCGCAGCAGCGCGGCGCGGACCGGCTTTGTAAGGACGACCGTCGGCCGGCACGCGCGAAAAGCCTCTGCACACTCGCGGGTATCGACGGAGGAAAGAACGATGACGGGGAGCTTGGAGAGCTCCGAGTCGTGGGCGAGCTCACGGACCAGATCCGCCCCGTGCCTCTTAGGCATCTGGTAGTCGCTGATGATGAGATCGAAACGCTCTGCCCCTCGCGAGTCTAGCCGGGTCAGAGCTTCGTCGACCGACGCCACACATGTGACCTCAAGGCCCCAGCTCGTGAGTTCTTCGCGGAGGATGGTTCGATTGACGTCTATGTCGTCCACGACGAGTACTTTAGGATGGCCGTCGATGGCCACCTCGACCCGCTCGCTCTCTTTGGAGCGCGGGAGCTCTATCTTGAAATAGAAAGTCGAGCCCTCGCCGAAGGTCGAGGTCACGCCTAACTGCCCTCCCATGGCCTCGACGAAGTATTTGGAGATGGAGAGGCCAAGCCCCGTTCCGCCGAAGCGCCGCGTGGTCGACGTCTCCGCCTGCGTGAACTTCTCGAAGACGTCCGTGAGCTTATCGGCGGGAATGCCAATGCCGGTATCCCGGACCGCAACCCGTAGCTTCGCCCACTCCTGATTCGACTCCCCGCTCACGTCGACCAAGACGAATCCCTTTTCGGTGAACTTCACCGCGTTGCCCGCGAGGTTCATCAGGATCTGGCGTATCCGCCCCTGATCACCGATCAGTTGGCGCGGGAGCTCCGGCGGATAGCGAGCAATAATCTCCAAGTTCTTCTCTCTTGCCTTCGCGGCGAGAAGGGACACCACGTCCTCGATAACGACGTCGAGCTCGAAGGGCGCCGGGTCGAGATCCATCTTTCCGGCTTCGATCTTGGAGAAGTCGAGAATGTCGTTGATGACGGTCAGGAGCGCGTTCCCCGAGCTGTAAATCGTCTCCGTGAAGCTCTTTTGTCGCTCGTCGAGCTCCGTCTCAAGGAGCAGCTCGGCCATACCTAGGACGCCATTCATCGGGGTCCGGATCTCGTGACTCATGTTGGCGAGGAAATCGGACTTGGCCGAGCTCGCCGCGATGGCGTCATTACGAGCGGTCCTCAGTCGACGGTCGACCTGCAGCATCCTGAGGACGACGAGAAAGCCGATGACGATGAGAGCGCCTCCGAGAAGGTTGATGACACGCTGGCGACCGATGACTTCCTCCTGAAGCTTTGATTGCGCCTCTGAGAAGGCGGCACGCTCCTCGAGTCGTCCTCGCGCCTCTTCATTGAGGTGTCGCAGCTTCATCGTGGCCTCCTTGAGCTTTTCCGCCCTCGACGCGAGAAGCGCCTCGTAGTGGGCTTCGACGCCAGCGAGCCCCTCGTCGAACCGACCCTCCAGGTGATCGAGCCGAGCCTTGACCAACGCCGCCTGGTCTTTGCGCTCGAGTCCGAACCCGGGCTGCTCGCTCGCCTTGGTGAAATAGTGTCGCGCGGCCTTCGGTCTCTTGAGCAAGATATGGGCTTCGGTCAAATCGAGGTAGAGACGTGCGGCCCGGTCGGGGCGCGAACTCAGCAGAGGCTCCGCCTCTAGGAGGCAGCTTCGATAGCGCGTAAAATCCTTACGCTTTCGCGCGAGCTGAGCGCAGAGGACTTTGGCAAAAAAGAGCTCCCCCGGACCGGTGGCCTCGGCCATGGGTTCATAGATCTCCGCCACCGTACGGGCGGGCTCGAGGAAACCCTCACGATTGAGGAGAAAGGCGAGGTTGTAGACGGTGCTCTGTCCGGCGAAGGGGAGATGGGGGTCATCGAGGACGTCGAGGGCTTCTCGCATGCTCCTCGTCATGCCCTCGAAGTCTTTCAGCAGGTCGTAGACCACGGCATGAAGCCAAAGCAACCTGGCCTCGAGGATAGGCTTGTCGGCCGAACGCCGAGCGGCCACGTATCCGGCCCGCAGGGCTTCGACCCCCGCGGGAAGCTGATCCCCAAAGATGAGGAGCGCGGCCCGAGCTTCGTGAATCGCGGCCGCCTGCGGATCGGCAATCCCGCGGGCCAGCAGGGCCTCCAATGCGTTGAGGGTTTCCGTGTCGTCGGGCGAAGCGCTCTTCCAGGACCCGATGAGGGCTTCGATGGCGTCCGCGGTCGCCGCGGCGCCGGTGAGACCCAGGTCCTTGGCCTCGGCGCGAAGTCGAGGGAGGAGGCGACGCAGTCGCTCCTCATCCCCAACATCTGCGAGAGCCCAGCCAAGCACCTCGAGGCGCCAGAGCTTCTCCGACCCCGATGCCGCGAGCGCTTCGAGCATGAACCGCTCGGAGCGTTCGGGAGTGAGGATCATCTGGCGGTCCTCGACCGAGCGGGCGATGTCGACAGCGTCCCGCACCCATCGAGGCGGGGGCTCGGCCCGGGCAGCGCCGGAGAGCAGAAGCGCGCCCCAGCAAAACCACGCCACCCTCCCTAAGCGCACGCTCATGCAAGGAGTATCGGCGGGTCTTCCGCTTCGACGACCGAATCAAGGTCGCGGTCCACGCACGCCTCGAATCGAGACGTCAGTGACCTGGGGCCACCAGACCTCGCGTCGGACTTTGCTTCGACCTCGCCCAGGCGGACAACTACGGTACACATGACTACGCAGAAGCTCGTCTCGGCTTCGACTCCGGACAAGTGGCCGTGAAGGCATGTAGCGCCTACGGCTGCGGGAATCTATCGGGCTGGGTACGTGCCCTCTCGATGGCTTCCCTACGACGGGCCCACCGGTCGAAGTCGACCGAATTGACTCCGAGGAATCCCACCGGGAGACCGGCAGCCTGAAGACGTTCCTTTGCCTTCCCGGCCGCCACGAGAATCACGATGAGATTCAGGAGGCCGATGAACATGGCCAAGAAGCAGAGCGTGGCTACCCCGCCCCCCCAGCCCAGGGCGAGAGCGAGACGAACCACGCTGAGGATGAGCAGAGCCATGAACCCGAGCGCGGCGACAACCCACACGACGGTGAACAGAGCGAATATGGTCTGACCGGCCGGCAGTGAAGGGATCACCACCACGAGGAGCGTCATCAAGATGGCACTGAGAAATTGCCCCAGGAAACCGATGATCAAGCCTCGATGAGCCTTCTGGATCGCTCGCAGCGAAGAGATACTCTCGCCGCTCCCCATGCGGTCTGAGCGTGCGCTGGGCGAGAGATAGGGATCGACGGACGAAGTCATTGAGCTTCGTACGGTAGGCGCTTGTCGGAGCGAAGCCAAGCCCGGCGATTCTTCGGACGCGCCGCGGACGCGATCAAGGTCTCCGGCGTCGACTCAGCGCTCGGCGTCGAAGGTCATCTCGATGCTGCAGTTGTCCCGGCCGAGCTGAGTGACGGTCGTCTCGAGGGTTCGCTCTCGAACGCGCGTTTGCGTCTCGAAGGGGACGTCCAGCTCGACGAAGCGGGAGAACCGAGCGGCGCCGGAGACGCAGCGCGCGCCCATGTTTTCGTGATTGAAGACGAAACTCGCGAGCTGGAGCGCGCAGTCGAAGAGCTGAGCCGCGTTGACGTGGTCGCCGCTGCCGGTGTGAAAGGGGTGGGTGGGGTGAAAGCCCGTCTCTGACGTCACGAGCCCTCGAGCTCGGAGCAAAGCGCCCTCCGTTTGGGGCGGGGTGACGAACCGGGCTCCCGTCAGCTCGGGCCGGGGGACTTCGGCGGCGCGCTTCAAAGCCTTGGCTCGAGAGGCCGCGCGGAGGCTCCTCACGTCCTCCGCTCCCAGGTTTACGCCCGTCCCCAGAGGACGGCCTGCGGCGGACCCGAGTCGCCCTCCGGCCCACCGAAGAGCTCGAGGCGATACCGCTTCCCCTGGTCCGCGTGCGGAACCTGGCAGCGCCCAAAGCTCGGAGCCGACGCGGCGTCGACCGCGGACCAGTGAAACTCCGTGAGAGCGGTGATATCGGCGGGGTTCATGAGCTTCGCCGCCCACACGGCGGAGAGAACCCCGAAGTACTGATACTTCTCGAGAAGCACAGGATGCCGAGCGGGAAGGCTCAACCACGGCCAAGCGTCCTCGGTATCGAAAGTGAGATGAACCCGATCGTGGGTCACGGAAGTGACCCGCGCAAAGTTGCGCTCATATGCGAGCGAGTTCGTCATCCTTCCCCCATGGGGAGTACTACGAGACACCCCGCAACTCAACGGGGCTCTCGTAGCGGACTCAGGGGGCGGAAGAGGTGACTTCGTGGGTCAGGGGCACGGGGTGAGGTTGGGTCGATCTCCGCGGGTGAACTGACAGCCGAAGTCGGGAGCGGCCACCGTCGCCGGATCGAGGATATCATCCCCAGCGGGACGCACGCCCGTGTTCACCCAAGTCACCATGTCCGAGAAAGCCTCCACCTGCTCCTGAAGATTGGAAGCGCAGTGCCCAATGTCGCGCGTGGCCCGCGAGACCAGAAGATCTGCGTTGCCTTGGCTCGCCACCTCTCGGGCCCAGATCTGCTCCATGGAGAAGGGCACGAAGAGATCGCCGAGAGTGTGGATGGAGACCACGGGCTGACTGATGTTCCCCTCGAGCACCGGAATCTTCCGAAGACGCAAGGGTCCGCGGTCGCGGTTCGCTCGAGGATCGACCGCCACCCTCCCAATTCCGGCGTTCAGGGCGACTTCCTCCGCCGAGAGGGCCGGATCCGTGTCCAGCTGGTATTCGCGGGTGGTATTGTCGACCGCGACGCGATTCGTAATGCCATCGATGCTGCCGTCCCCCGCACCCGCGAGCCCGAAGAGGAAGAAGAAGCTCTCCCAGAATAGGAAGCCCTCTTCATACATCGGGCGCGGTCCGCCTGAGATGTTCTGAAGCAGGCCCTTCTGGGCCTCACCGGCCGGGCTTCTCAAGAAGGGGTAGATCGCCAGCGGGTTCGTGGGATCGAAGCCAGGTCCCGTCAGACTCCCGAGGACGAGCGGAAACTCTGTGGACATAAAGTCCGTCGGAGGCGGAAAAGCGCTCGCGCCGAGCGTGAGCTGACGACCAACCTGGACATAGTCGAGGAAGTATTCGAAGAGCTCGACGTCTCCCATGTTGCCGCACATGGGGACGGCGCCGTCATATCGAATGCCCCCCGCCAGACGGCCGAGATACCGGGTCACGAAGCGGCAAAAGCGACCCCTTCGCCCTTTCGGACAGCGATAGTTGGGAAGCTGCTCGATGGCCGCCCCCGTAATATGACCGCCCATGGATTGACCCGTGATGAAGGTGCGGTGGGGACGACCGAATCGCCGGCGAAAGAGTCGCACCAGTGCGTTCGTGTCTTCCACCCCCGCCTTCACGTCGTAGCAGTTGCGGTGATAGCTGGAGGCCGCCCACGCGAACCCTTGGCTGAGCAAGTATTCACGGATCGGTGGGTTGCTGACCGCGATCTCGGCGGCACACTCTCGTCCGGCGGCAGCGTCGACGGCGGTCGGGCCGCGGAACCCGTGAGCGTACATGACGAGGTCGCCGTTCCAGTGGCGCGGTACCTCGATCCGATAGCCTGCACCGTCGACAACCCCCCAGACCTGGCGAGCGGGGGCATTCGCCAGTCCGACGAAGGGGAGCTTGCTCCGGATGATACAAAAGTCCTCGCCCTCAGGCGGGTTACCGTCGGCGTCGACGCACTCCGCGATCGTGCGGCCACCTCCGCCGCGGGCGCTCGCGGTCATCGCGGGGAGCAGAAGAAGAGACGAAAGACTGATGACGAGCCGCCACTGTCCGAGAGTCGGGGAACGTGGATCCATAGGAATCACCTCGGGAAAGCTGGTGGAAGCCGCCTTTCGCTCACCTGAGCAAAAGGAGGATTCCAGTCGAGGATTCATCCCTTGCACATACCTTTCCTCCGATCTAGCCAGCCTTCGGCAGATCGCGTTCGCATGACTCGCTGCGTTATTCCCGGTAGTCTCGAGTTGGAGGCCTGGCTTCGGTCGGAGCTCGCTCGGCTCGACGATGTCCCGGTCTCGCGCCGGGGGTCGAGGCGTTTCGAGTGGAGTCCTATAGATACGTTTCCCAGAAAGAAAAAGACGACCATGGCGATGTGTAGGCCGGAGGCGGTGAGGCTGATATAGCTCCCGCGTGACGTCGAGCCCTCCCGAGCCCTGGGCCCCGCCCGCCGCTTCTGACGCTCCACCCAACGCCCGCGCGGCGCGAAGCGCAGGAGATCTATCTGACGGAGATGGACTTTCGACGCTCGCTCTTCGAGAGCCTGTCGCGCTTCGGGGCCCACGCGATCTGGGCGGCCCTCGTCTGCGTGGCCTTGGCGGTGTGGAACATCTACGAGGGGGCGGGCCTCGGCGGCTTGTCTCCCCTCCTGTTGCTGGCCTTCCTCGGCGTCGTGGGGTCGCTCGCGGTCATAGGTCCGCTGAGGCCGGGCTAGGGGGACCTAGGCTTCAACGGTGGGATCGCCCGCGATCAAGCGGAGTCCCACGTCGAGCTCGGAGAGCGTCCGGAGGTGCCCGTACTTCCGGTCCCACGTGCCGTCCCGGAGATCGCTCTCGATCTGGGTGACCACGCGTTCGATGACGCTCTCGGGCTGCCGGGCGAAGCCAGAGGTGGCCTGGCGCGCCCGAGGATCCAGCACCCGCTCGGGGTGACGCCAAAAAGATCCGAGCATCCTATCCGGGGTATCGCCAGGGATCGGCAAGGTTTCGATGCGGGCTCGGCCCAACCATCCCGCGATCTCTTCCGGCTCGGGGAAGATCGCCCGGTCGAGCTCCGCGAGCTCGGGGAGATAGTCGGCCATGAGCCACATCCGGCTGCTCACTCGAGGGTCGTAGGTCATGATGACCACCGGGCCTCGCGCCACCCGTCGCATCTCCGCCACCCCCTCCCGCTGCGTCCCGTCCCAGTGATGGAGACTGAGAATGGCCATCGCGGCATCTACGCTCTGGCTCCGAAGAGGGAGGTGGTCGGCCCACGCCTGGATCGCGGGGGCCAACTCGCGAGGCCGCTGCCCGGCCATCACGTCGCTCGGCTCCACGGCGACGATGTGTCGGTCACGAGGCTCGTAGGAGCCCGTCCCCGCCCCCACGTTGACCACGGAGCGGGCATCGCCGAGGGCGGCGTGGATCCGCTCCCGAAAGAAGGGATCCTCCCGCCGGAGCGCGCCGTAGCTCTCCCCGATGCGGTCATAGCGCGCCGCTCGGTTCTCCGACGGGGGCATCGCGGCCACACTAAGGAACTCGACCGGCGGGGGACAACTCAGCTCGGGCGGGGTGCTATAAGCGGCGGCTCCATGCCGGGTCCGCGTGAACGAAGGCCGGTCGCATTGATGGGAGCCCAGCGCCTCCGCCCCCGGGTGCGCGAGGTCGCCGACATCCTCGGCTTGAAGGGCCCCTTCGCCCTGGTGACGGCGGGATGGCAGGCCCGGGAATCCGAGGATCGAGAGCTCCGAGAGCATCTCGACACCCACTGCTTCAACCTCGAGCTCCACCGCCGGGCCAACGACGCTTTCGAGTCCGACCCGGAGCTCGCCGCCGCCCACCGGGCGCGGCAGGAGCACCTGCGCTTTCTCCAAGACGTGTACCGAATACGGCTCCGCCACGCCTTCGACGCGGAGCTCGACGTGCGAGCCTACCCCGCCCCCGAAGACATTCGAGAGGACATCCAGCGCGCCTCGATTCACGCCATCCGAGACCTCGACGAAGCCCACCTGGCTCAGAACACCGAGGTTTGGTCGGAGTTCGAGCGGGAACTGCGGCCGGCCGACCGACCGGCCATCCAAAAGCATCGGACCGAGATCGAGGCACTCCTCGATCGAGCTGAGGCGGTCTGCATTGCCGGGGGCCACGTCGCCATCCTCCTGAACCGAATGACCCTGTTCGGTCTCGAGGACGCGCTCCGCGAAAAACCCCTTCTGGCCTGGTCGGCGGGAGCGATGTCCGTCATGGAGCGTATCGTGCTTTTTCACGACGACGCCCCGCAGGGGGAGGTCCTCCGTGAAGTCCTCGATGCGGGTTTGGCGGCGGCCCCGGGCATCGTCGCCTTCCCGGAGCCCGAGCGTCGCCTGCGCGCCGACCGCGACCGCCTGTCTCTAGCCGCCCAGCGCTTCGCGCCCTCGCGATGCGTTCTCTTGCCCGCCTCCAGCTATGTGCTGATCGACGCCGACGGCCGCTCCACCTCGGACGGGGCGCAAGTGGTCGAGGCCGACGGCGGGGTGACCCCCTTCCTGTGGAGCCAGCGGTGACGCGCACCAAGCTCGACCACCTCCTCTCCTCCTGGCCGGACGAGTCCCAGCGTAAGGCGCTCCTGCAGGGCTATGAGTTCCCTCTGGTGGAGGGTGCCTCCGTGACCTTCGTCTGGGTCGGAGACGCCGAGGCGGTGCGGCTCCGGCACTGGATCTACGGTCTCGAGAGCGCGAACGACCTTCACCGGGCCGAGAACACCGACCTTTGGCACCTCACCCTCGAGATGCCGCCCAGCTCTCGGGTGGAGTACAAGCTCGAGATCGTCCGCCACGGAAAGGCGGAGTGGATCCGGGACCCCTTGAATCGCCACCAGGCCCAAGATCCCTTTGGGGCGAACTCGGTGCTGCTGAGTGAGGGCTACGAGCTTCCCGACTGGGTGACCCCGGACCCTACGGCCCGTCCCGGCCGTATCGAGGAGATCGCCGTCTCGAGCCAGGCCTTCAAAGGTCCTCGCGGGGTGAGGGTCTACCTCCCGGCGCGACTGAACGAGGACAAGGGACTTCCCCTCATCGTGGTGCACGACGGTTCCGACTACCTCCGCTTCACGGGGATGAAGGCCATCCTCGACAACCTCATCCACTACCGAGAAGTGGCCAACGCGGTGGTCGCCTTCACCGACTCCCCGGATCGCCTCAAAGAGTACGCGGACCATCCCGAGCACGCGCGCTTCGTGACGGAAGAGCTCTGGCCCGCGCTCGCGAGCCGCTACCCTCTCATCGACCAGCCGCAGGCACGATGTCTGCTCGGGGCCAGCTTCGGAGGGGTGGCGAGCTTTTCGACCGCCGTCCGCTACCCTGGTTTTTGGGGCAAACTCCTCCTCCAGTCGGGAAGCTTCGCCTTCACGGACATCGGCTCCCGAAATCGCCGGGGACCGACCTTCGACCCCGTGGTGGAGTTCGTGAACCGCTATCGGGACGAGCCCCGGCCCGTCAGCCAGCAGGTCTTCATGAGCTGCGGAGTCTACGAATCCCTCATCTACGAGAACCGCTCGATGGCCCCGATGATGGCGGCCACCGGCATGCAGGTTCGCCTCGTCGAAGCGAGGGACGGACACAACTGGCACAATTGGCGGGATCGCCTGAGAGAGGGACTCTCTTGGCTCTTCCCCGGACCCCTGCTCTTCGTCTACGAGTGAAGCATGGCTGACGTGGTTCGACGCATCGGTCTCTCCCTGGGCGCCGACCTGTGCTGGCCTCTTTGCTACGAGCAGATCATGGAGAGACTCGACCTTCGCGTGCCTCACGAGGGGGACACGGTGCGCTTCGAGGTCGAGCGCGTGACCATCGAGCCCTTCGACCTCCGTCAATCTAGCCGCTACGACCTCGTGATCGACCGCCTCACCCACTGGCTCCACACCAGCCGGGAGTGGATCAAGAAGGCGGTGGTGATGGACGACCTCTACGTGTTCAACAACCCGTGGAGCATCCAGTCCTGCGAGAAGCACACGAGCTACTGCGCCATGATGCACCTGGGCATGCCGGTGCCCGACACGTGGATGCTGCCCCCCAAGAGCTACGAGCTCCGTCCCGATCTCCGGGCCACCCTCCACTCCTACGCCAAGCTCTTCAGCCTCGAGGACGTGGGCGAGGCGGTGGGTTGGCCGATGTTCATGAAACCCTACGACGGGGGCGGCTGGCGCGAAGTGACCCGGGTCAAGACTCCGGAGGAGGCGTGGAAGGCCTACGAGGCGAGCGGTCGAGAGGTCATGCACGCCCAAGCTTCTATCGAGGGATTCGATCGCTTCGTTCGATGTATCGGCTTCGGGCCCCAGACCCATCTCATCGATTACGACCCGAGCGCGCCCCTTCATGACCGCTACACGATGAACACCGACTTCGTCTCGACCGAGGACGCGGACCACCTGAGAAAAGTCGGCCTCACCATCAACGCTTTCTTTGGATGGGAGTTCAACAGCTGCGAGGCTCTTCACCGAGACGGCGTGTGGCATCCGATCGACTTCGCCAACGCGTGCCCGGACTCCCAGGTCACGTCGCTCCACTACCACTTCCCGTGGCTGGTGGGCGCCTACCTCCGCTGGTCTATCTATTGTGCGGCCACGAAGCGGAAGATGCCGCGCAACCTGGACTGGGAC
>JBCBRU010000279.1:0-10845 GCA_039819565.1 Myxococcota bacterium
CCGGCGCGATGAAGCCCACTTCATGGAGACGGCGCTCTATATCCTTCACATCCTCGTGTGCCTGGCCATGCTGCCGATCATTCTGCTCCAGAGCGGAAAGGGCGGGGGCGTCAGCGCGGTCTTCGGAGGCGGCGGGGGCTCCTCCGCGATGAGCACCCGGGGAGCGAGCAACTTCCTCACCCGCATGACCACCGCCGCGGCCATCGTCTTCATGTGCACGAGCATGGCTCTGTCCCTGATCTCCTCCCGAAGCGGCTCGGTCGTAAGCGGCGTCGAGGTGCCCACCGCGGCCGATAGCGCGGAGGCTGCGGCGGGCGCGGAGCCGGGTGCGGGTGCGGGTGCGGGTGCCGCTGCGGCCGGCACCCCTGCTCCCGAAGCGGATGCCCCTGCTCCCGAAGCGGAAGCCCCTGCACCCGCTGCCACCCCACCCGCGGAGGGTGCGGCGGCGCCGTCTGGGGCGGCCTCCGAGGGAGGCGTCGCGCCTCCTCCCGCATCCGCGGGAGGGGACGAGACGGCTACGGAAAAGCCGTAAAAAGAGGGTTGACGGGCTTTTCGGCTTTGGCCATAAAGCCGCTCCACCTTGCGGCGGTGGCGGAATTGGTAGACGCACCATCTTGAGGGGGTGGCGCCTTCGGGTGTGGGAGTTCGAGTCTCCCCCGCCGCATCTTCCTACAGAGTTCTTTTGATAGATTCTGCCGGCTTACCGGCGGGAAGCGATGTCATTGAGCTCGAATGAGCTCACTCTCCAAAAGTATGTAGGCCACGGTCTGAATGGACCGGGCTTGAGTGGTTGGCGAACCATCCAACAGTCGGCCGATACGTCGGCCACGCGCGAGCCGGTCCGCAATCTGAATGTGCTCGGGCTTGAAGGACAGAGCGTCCACCATCTGGGCGAAGTCACGCACGGGCTCGAGTGAGGCGTTTTGAATCTGGCTGATCCGGCTCTCGATCTTAGCTCGGGGGACGACCCGGAAGGTCAGCTCGGGGACCGGGCTGAGGAGCGTCTTGGCGAAGGGCTCTCCGTACTGAGGCGTATGGGTCGCGTCGAACGCGAACCGCAGATAGCCGTGGGCGAACACCGGCACCAGACGCTCTTTCATCAGCATCGGGAAGTATCGGCGAATGTCGACGCCGGCCACTTCGGCGAGGACCCTTCCGAGCGGCAGGCGTCGAGCCAGCACGCCGTGGAGCACCTGCGGGAGCAGGCGACGATGAATGACGCGTTTGCTCACCAGCAGCTGCGGAATCTGGAGCTCCTCCTTCGAGGCCCATACGTAGGTCGGGCGACCTCTATCGACCTCGAGCACGAGGAAGGCCCCTTCGGGGTCGTCTCGGTCGGTCTCGACGATCAGCCGACCGTTGGCGCCGGCTCGAGTCAACGCCGCGAGCACGGAGGAGAAGCTGTGCTCCTCGGCCTTTCCGCTCCAGGATGGGCGATCGCCGATCGGAGGCGGCCCGCTCGAGGCGAGGGCGTCCATGCCTGCCATCTGAAGGAAGACGGGCAGCGGCAGCCATCCCGAACGCGAGGTCGACACTCCGGCGGCCGGGCCGAAACCCGTCTGGCACTCCACCTTGATGATCTGGAGGGCTTGCTCGAGCGAGCAGGGCCCGACTTCCGTCCCCTCGTGGTCACGAATCCAGAACGGAAAGCTCCCCTCGTAGAGCTCCTGGTCGAGAATGAAGGACCATCGCTCGGACTTGAGCTGACGGCTATTGTCGAGCACGCGTCGATGCTCGAGTCCGGCGAGCATCTGGTCCTGAGGCACCACGCTGGAAGTCGGTGCAGCCTGCTCGATGCTCGCCACGGCGTCCCCGACGAGGGCGTCGACGTCGATCTCGACTCCTTCGGCTCCCGGAACGTCGGCCCCGGGCGCGTCCCGGCCCGCCCACTCCGCTCGCTCAGGCTCGTGGTGGCGGACCCCCCGGAGGACTGCGCCTTGCGCCTCGGCAGGGCCGGCGCTCTTCGAAAGGACACCCTCCCGCGCTCGGGAGGGCGCCACGGGCGCAGGACGCGAAGCGGGCTCGGGGCTCAGGCGGGCGCCGCTGGAGGGGCGGCGATGCGGCGCGGCCTCCACGACGTCCTGCACCACCGGGCGACCCGTGAGCACGGGGATATCGCCTGACGTGGGCGACCGCGGTCGGTCCGCTGTATCCGAGCCGTCGACGTCTCCGACGAGGTCCGGGGTCATGCGATCCGAGCGGTCGTAGTCGGGGTCCAGAAGAGGGCCGTCGCCGATGTCCTCGGACCCGTCGTCGCTGGGTCCAAACGATGCCACGCGGCTGGTGGGTCGATTGCCCGCCCCGCTCCGGGCCACCGATAGAGGCTCGAGCTCCGCCTCCGAGGGTGGAATGCGGCCCAGGAGTCCGGCGACCACTCGTCGCACGTCGCTCGCCCGAACGTGCGGCCGCAGCGACGGGAGCACCTCGAGGAGATGGTGCTGAAACTCTTGGGCGGACGCGAGGCGGGCCTTCTTTTCGACCTCCACGGCGGACAGCACGACCGTGTCGAGCCTCGGGGGCACGTCGCCCACGTGTTCGGAGGGCGCGCGCCGCGGGAGCTGGGTGATGGCTTGCATCACCTCGATTTCCGGTCGACCGCCGAACAGCCGGCGTTGCGCGAGGGACTCCCAAAGGACAACCCCGGCTGCAAACACGTCGACCCGATGATCCGGGGGCTTGGAATACAGCTGCTCCGGCGCCATGTAGGCGAGCTTGCCCTTGAGCTGTCCAGCGCGGGTCCGGCTGGCTCGGGTGTCGTCCCGGGCAACCCCAAAGTCGCCCAGCTTCACCTCGCCCTGCTCGGAGATGAAGATGTTGGAGGGGGTCACATCTCGGTGAACGATGCGACGTACCCGGCCCTCGTCGTCTTCCAGGTTCCACGCGAAGGACAGGGCCTCGAGGATCTCGCAGGTAACGTGCACGGAGAACCAGGGAGGGATCCGCAGCCCGCGCTTGGCGGCTTGGCCCAAAAGCACGCGAAGGTCAGTGCCCTTCACGTACTCCATGGCCATGTAGAGCTCGTCGCCTACGCGCCCCAGCTCATAGACCTGCACGACATTTCGGTGACGGACCTCGGCGGCGAGGCTCGCCTCGGCCACGAACATCTCGATGAAACGGCGCTTGCGAGCAAGGTGGGGGAGAATACGCTTGATGACGACCGTCTTACGGAAGCCGGCCACGCCGGGGAGCGACGCGAGAAACACCTCGGCCATGCCGCCGTCGCCCAGTCGATCGAGCAGCTCGTACTTCCCATAGGGCCGCGGGAAGCCGTCCGAAGGCGGGTCGCCAGACGCCACGAATGTTTCGAGACTACGTGAGGCCCTGCATCCTGGCTACCTCAGCTTGCCGGCGAGCTGCGTGATGCCTTCGTGGCGGTCGTTCGTCTCGTTACGAAACAGACGATTCAGAAGGATTCCCGTACCGGTTGCCCGGTATCGCACCCTAGCGCTGGATCGCCCCCCATGGTCCCCCCCAGCCTCCTCGTGGCTCTCGCGCTCGCTGCTCCCCACCCTTCTGTCTTGATCGTCAAAGCTCCCGCCTTGGAGGGAGGATCCGAGATACGGGTGGACGCGGCCGGGTTCCTCGACGTCCGCGACCCGTACGGCGAACGTCGCTGGTCGGTCGGACTCGGCGGGCCGGCCCGACAGGTCGTGGCTGATGACCAAGCGGTGTACGCCGCCACCCGCCGTGAGCTGCGCGCCTTCGCCGGCGGGGTCGCGCGGTGGGCCCTCGACCTCGGATCGCCCTCGGACGGGCTGCGCGTCCTCCCGAGCGGCGCCTTGGCCGTCCGCTTGCCCGCCGGCACGGTCTTCGTCGACCCTCGAGACGGCCGTTTTTGTACCCCGAGAGATCCTTGTTCCGGGCTTCCTGCCTACCGCATGGGGCCGATCGGAGTTCCGTATCTCGACCTCGTGGGGCTAGGGGTGCCGGGTCTCGGGCTGATCTTGAACCCGGCCCTCCTCGGCGCCGGGGATGTTCTGTCGGGCCTCGTTTCGCCGGGGGTCGCGCCCGGCGTCCTCCCGGCGCCCCTTCCCGTCGCGACGCCCAAGGCTCGCAGCTTGGAGATCGGGACCGTCGAGCTCGAAGAAGGGGCGACAGGAAAGGTACGGGGCTTTCGCATCGGAGGGCCGCAGTCGCCGCCCGTCACCCAGACCGAGATCGACATCCGGCCCTAGCACCGTAGGGGCCCGGCGAAAGCCCGGTCCCTACCGGTACGAGACGCGTTCCCTGGTCAGTGCGGACCGACCCAGCCGTCGAGGACCTCTCGAGCGTGGTCTAGCTCTTCAGGGGGCACGTAGATCCGCTCCAGGCTCACCTCGCTACGGTAGCGCCGGTAGAGCGCAACATGCTTTTCCAGCGGCACCGCGCGGCCATCCTCGACCACGAAGATTGTGGGCGAGCGCGACGTCTCCCTTCCGGGCGCCAGGCCGGGAAGGTGGGGGGTGCGGTGCGGATCTACGGCCCCGTCGTGGGTATGAAAGTACTTCGATAATCGACTGCGTACGGCGTGGGTCCCGAACGGAATCCCCTTCCGCTCGAGCTCAGCCCGAATCTCCCGCATGGGGACCCGTCCCGCCTGAAGAGGATCCGGAGCCTCGTCGTCCTGCTGCTTGTGCTCGTGGAGGAGTCGATAGCCCCGTCGCTCCACGATGCGCCGCGCCCACTCGTTGCTGCTGCTCCGCAGGAGGTGGAAGAAGTGCACGTCGTCCCACGCCAGATAGGCTTCGACGTCGGATGGAAAGGCGAAGCCCTCCGCTCCCCGGCCCGCCCGGCGGTCCCCGTCGAGACGCTCTAGCATGAGCTCGTAGCCTACCGGCACGTGGTGCAGGTAGACGGCCAGGAACATGTGAAATCGGGACAGGAGATAGTCCTCGAACCCGAAGCTCGCGCGGGCCGCCAGTCCCAGGTGGAAGGCGGGGGGCAGGTCGGCGGCGTCCCCAGGGCGCTCTACCAAACGCATGTTCTCCAGGAGCCACTCCAAGTCGTAGCGCCCGTAGGGAACCCCGGCGAAGTAGGAGTCGCGGAGCAGATAGTCCATGCGGTCCGCGTCGAGCTCGGAGCTGACGCACTGACGAAGAAAGGGGCGCCAATCCCGACCATCCACCACGAAACGCGTGGCTCGACCCGGAGGCGGATGATCCGTCAGGAGCGCCGCAACGTCCTCTGCCTCGACCCCGTCGTCCGCGACGGCGGTCTCGATGCGCCGGGTGAGATCCGAGTGGAGGACGATGGCCAGGGTGTAGTCCTCGTGACTGGCTCTTCGGTCGGGGCGGCCTTGTGTCCACGATCCGAGGCCGAGGGCCGAGACCTCGGGCATCATGAGCTCCGTGCTGTGAGAGAGGGGGGCGTGACCGAGGTCGTGAAAGAGGGCGGCCAGCCGCAGGGTGGAGCAGAGGCGGTGACGGTCGGCAGGATGCAGATTCAGGTCGACCGACACGGCGTCGAACACCCGCCCCGCCACGTGCATGACTCCGAGGGCGTGGGCATACCGGGTGTGGGTGGCTCCCGGATAGGCGAAGTCCGCCATGCCGAGCTGCTTGATGCCGCGGAGTCTCTGCACCGCCGGGTGGTCGACGATGGAAATCTCAGCCTTGGTGACCTTTTGGGTCCCGTGGATGGGGTCGCGTATCCGCACCATCGGCCGCACGCCCTCTCCTAGCATCGAATGGCGGAGGACGCCCCGAGAAATCCCTGGGGTCGGCTTCAGCCCTTTTCGTGCGGCATCCAGTGTCGGGGCCGACGGAAGTATTGGTGCGGCGAGTAATGGAGAAGGTTGGAGACCCGGCTGGTATAGATACAAGCGTAGGACTCGACTTGCTCCCCGAAGCGAGACAGTTCGTTCCCCTCGCGAAACACCGAGCCCCAGTACGGATTGTATCGCGAGTCCACGTGATCGCGAATCCGACGGAGTTCCGCGTTGACCTCGCTGAGCTCACGACGTTGGTTCTCGAGGCGTTTCGGATCGCTCCCGAGGCGCCCGGATTCGAGCCCTTGCACCTCGAACTCGAGAAGGTCGCGACGCGACCACAGAAGCTCCAGCGTGACTTGATGCTCCGCCAGTTGGCGCTTGAGGAGCAACTCGTCCTCAAGCTCTTCGAGGATGAGCGCGGTCCGCCACAGAGTGTCCTTCTTGGACCTAATGATATCTCCGTAGATGTGATCGCCCACGTAGAGCACTGTCTCCCCTCCAAGCTCGGGACGAAGGCGGGTGAGGGCGCGGATGGAGCCGCCCGCGTACACCCCTCCGTCCTCGAGGACGGAAGCGGGCTGGGGGGCGACGTCATCCTGTTCGGTGATGGCGTGAAAAGGCAGGTCCTGGGTAAAGAAGGAGGGCTTTTGACCGGCCACCAGGGTGAGCTGAAAGTGCTGCCGCCACCCTCCGGGGAGGAGAAAGGCGAGGACCTTCTGGGTATAGCTCCACTCCGAGTTGGTCAGCACGAACAGCTTCTTGCCCCCCCGACGAAGCCGCTCGAGCGTGTCTCCGAGCTCCGGGTCCCGGATGATGAATCGACCCAGATCCTCGGTCAGGATGGCCTTCAGCGAACCATCTCGGTGGCAGGTGTCGATGCTCTCCCGAACGTCGGCAAACATCTTTTCGTAGGGCGGACCTCCGCCGACGTCGTCAAAGAAGTCCACCAGCGACGCGAAGAGACTCACTTCTGGAAGTGCGAAGAGCGTATCGATCCAGTGGTAGCGCTTGGCGTGCAGCCGAACTTTCACGTTTCGGTATCGCTCGTGCCGCTCGGCTCGATCCAGTCGGCGTCGACCTCGATAGGCCCGCCCGACGTAGCCGTGGCGGTCCACCTTCAGGATGTTCCCAAAGCGGGTGTCGACGGCGAGACCGCGGGTGACGAAGTCAGCGTCATAGGGCACGGCGAGTATGGTCTCGGGATAGCCGAGGTGCTCGACCAGGCGCTGCTTCGTCAGATCGAAGGAGAGCCGCTCGAGCTCCCGCTTGGCGTACCGGGCCAGCGTGTAGTCCATATCGAAGCCGATCCACTCGATCTCCTCGAAGCGCAGGTTGCGGTTGACGAAGACCCTCCGCCCCGGAGGAGGAGCGGCGGCGATGGACGCAACGGCCTCGACGGGCGGGGCCAAGGGGACGGACATATCCGAAAGCTACGCCGGTGGCTCGACTCGGGCCATAATCGGTATCGTGATCGGTAGGATCGTCCTCGCTCTTTGCGCTGTGCTCCTCTTGGCTTCTTGTGACGAGAACGAGTGTGAGGGGCTCTCGAGCTGCCCCTGCGGGTTCGTCTGCATCGAGGGGCAGTGCGTCGCCGACGGAATCTGCACCCCGCCCACGATGGACCCCGTCGACCTCGGGCCGCGGGACATGGAGGACGCGGGCGATGGTGAAGTGAGCGGGGACGCTGACCTTTCGACAGGTCCGGACGTACCGGACCTGGGGGACAGCGGGATCTCGGCCGACGTGCCGGACCTCAGCGATGTCGGGGACACCGGTACGACGGGCGAGGTCCTCCCCAATCGCAACGAGGTCTGGGCTTCCCTGGTCAGCACCTCGATGGGGGACGAGTACGCCGCTCTCGGCTATCTCCAGGACCGCTCGAGCCAACGTTTCATGGTCAGCCGCCAGTCCTTTTCCGCCATGGGCGAGACCTGTGAGCTCGTGGACCGGGTGTCGATCAGCGGCGGGCCGGCGCGCTTCTTCGTGCAAGAAATCCTTCTGGACAGCTTGTTCAACGAAGGGGCCCCTCGCCGGCTGTTCTCCGACAGCGCCGAGCCCGGGCGCTACGCAGCCATCGTTTCGCAGGTGCCCCGCTTCTTCACTCCTGGCGGCCCGGTAGAGTTCGAGATTCGGGCCGGCCCCACGGGAGATCCAACCAGTTTGGGGGCGCTCCCCTCGACCTCGCTGTCCGCTCCCTCCCTAGTTCAGGCCCTGACGCCCTCGGTAGCCGGCCCAATCGGTCTGGACGGACCGGTCTCGTTCACATGGATCCAAAACTCGATCGGTGGCTCCACCATCCGTTTCGAAGTCCGGACCTTGGACGATCTTCTGACGCTGACCTGCATCGTGGCCGACGACGGCGGTTTCACGTTGCCGGCGGCGGCGGGCGCCGCATTCCTGGCCGCTCGGGGAATGCGTTTGGCGACACTCTCGGTGCTGCGGGTGGCCTCGACCGACGTGATGGTGTCTCGGTCCAGCGGGGGGACCGAAACCGTCGAGCTCCGGGTCGAGGTCGGCGCACGCTACGACGTGCGCTAGCCCCAACCTTGGGGTGACCTTGCCGCCAGCCGCGGCCCTCGGTACACGCCGAACATGATTCGTGACTTCTTCACCGAGCAGGAGCTCGGCTTCGAGCACGTCAAGGTCCTGGCCCACGCCCTGCTCGCGGTGGCCCGCGTGGATGGCGTTCACGACAACGAGATGGCGCTCGTGCGGGAGTTCTACGATAGCTGTACGAGGTTGGGCGATCCTCGGCTCGAGGAGGTGGCGAGCGGGCCCTTCGACCCCGAGTCGGCCCGGGAGCTCTTTGGAACCCCGGAGCTGGCCAAGCTGTTCGTCAAGAGCCTCATCCTCCTCGCGTTCGCGGACGGGACCTATGCTTCCCAGGAGGACCAGCTCATCCGTCAGTACGCCGGGGTCCTGGATCTCTCGGACGCCGACGTCGATGCTCTCCATCAGGCCACGAAGGACTTCCTCATGCAGAGCCTGTCCCACATCAAGAACGTGGACGCCCTCAAGGACGTGCTCGGCAAGCTCGGCTAGCCCCGTGACGCGTGGCGCTCGCATCGGGGGCGAACACGTCACGGCGTCCTGAGTCGGTCACCAGCGGCTGACGACCGCAGTTTAAGGCTGGCCCACCCCGTGCTCCCCGGTGGAGCATGACCCTTCGAGCCGCGACGAGGAGCCCTCAACCGTCGCCGGGGTGAGCAGGGCCGGGGGAGCGAAGCCTCCGCAAGCCTGTGTCCCCCGTGATGAGGCGCGGTCGGCACCGGCCCCTTGCTCGTCTTCCCATAGAAACAGTGGTACGGCCCCGTGCGTGTTCGACCGCCTGCTCGGGATGTTCAGCCAGGACATCGCGATCGACCTCGGCACTGCCAACACGCTCGTGCACATGCGGGGCCGAGGCATCGTGCTCGACGAGCCGTCGGTCGTGGCGATCACCAAGTCCCTCAACCGCCGGGTGGTAGCGGTGGGCTTGGAGGCGAAGGAGATGTTGGGGAAGACCCCAGGAAACATCGAAGCCATCCGACCGATGAGAGAGGGCGTGATCGCCGACTTCGCGGTCACTGAGGCCATGCTGAAGTCCTTCATCAGGAAGGCCCACGACCGAAACCACTTCATTCGGTCGCGGCTCGTGATCTCCATTCCGGCCGGCATCACGGACGTAGAGACGAAGGCGGTCCGCGAGGCGGCCATGTCGGCGGGGGTCCGCGAGGTCCTGCTCATCGAGCAGCCCATGGCCGCAGCGGTGGGGGCGGGGCTCCCCGTGCTCGACGCCCGAGGGTCCATGATCATCGATATCGGGGGCGGGACCACGGACATCGCGGTCATCTCTTTGGGGGGCCTCGTGACCTACCGAACCCTCAAGGTGGCGGGCGACAAGATGGACGAGGCGATCATCCAGTACGTCCGGCGACGGAACAACATCCTGATCGGAGAGCGCACCGCCGAACAGGTCAAAAAGCAGATCGGCAACGTCCATCCGAGCGTCAACAAGGGCGACATGGAGCTCAAGGGGCGAGATCTGATCTCCGGCGTGCCGCGTGCCATCAAGATTACCGGGGCGGACGTGCGCGAGGCTTTAGGGGACACGGTGCAGGTGATGGTGGAAGCGGCTCGCTCGGTGCTCGAACGCACCCCGCCAGAGCTGTCCGCGGACCTCGCCGAGCGCGGACTGGTGCTCGTAGGTGGGGGCGCGGGTCTCGCCGGGCTCGATAAGGTGCTTCGAGAGGAAACGGGCATCCCCGCCATCGTGGCCGAGGATCCGCTCCTCGCGGTGGTCAATGGCGTGGGCAACGTCCTCGAAGACCTCGAGCGCTACCGGGGTCTTCTGTTCTAAGGGGCGTCTTCAAATCCTCCGTAGGTCCCCGTCGAGCCTCGGCCTCGGCGGCTCCCTCCGCGCGGGCTTACTTCCAGCTCTTGAGCTTTCTGTAGAGGGTGGCTTCGCCGATGCCGAGAGCCTCGGCGGCGCGTCGGCGGTGGCCGCCGTGGGCGCGGAGGACCCGCTCGATATGGGAACGCTCCACCGCCGCCAAAGAGCCTAAGTCAGCCCCCTCGCCGCTCGCCTCAGGGACACTCTCGTTCATCGCTACGGAGCGGGAGAGGCCGAGGTCCTCGGGCCGAATGATGCCCGTGTCCGTCATGACCAGGGCTCGCTCCATCGCGTTTTCCAGCTCTCGCACGTTGCCGGGCCACGCGTGGGCGAGGAGAGCCTGACAAGCCGGGTTTCCGAGTCGGGCTTCGTCCTGTCCGAATCGAGTGCGGAGCTTGTCGAGGAGGACGCGCGCCAAGGGGAGGATGTCCTCGGGTCGGGAGCGGAGCGGGGGGAGGTCGATGGACACGACCCGGAGGCGATAGAAGAGATCCTCTCGAAACCGACCGGCGTCGACCTCGCGTTCGAGGTTGCGATGGGTGGCCGCGACGATGCGGACATCAACGGGTCGGCTCTCGCTCTCGCCCACTCGTCGAACTTCTCGCTCCTGGAGCACCCGAAGCAATTTGACCTGCATCGGAAGCGGGATCTCACCGATCTCGTCCAGAAACAGCGTGCCTCCCCGAGCCGCCTCGAAGAGCCCTTCGCGGTCGCGATCGGCCCCCGTGAAGGCGCCTCTGACGTGTCCGAAGAGCTCGCTCTCGAGGAGGCCTTCGGGCAGGGC
>JBCBRU010000280.1:0-10829 GCA_039819565.1 Myxococcota bacterium
GCCCGAGATGGATATGGGCTCCTGGGCGGATGGGCCGCGTCGCCAACTCATCCTCACCTGGTGACTCCGGACACCACTCTGAGGACTCACCTCTCCGCCTCGATGCCGCCGCGGGGAGAAAGCCCTCCGAGTGGTGTCCGGAGTCACCAGGTGAGGATGAGTTGGCGACGCGGCCCATCCGCCCAGGAGCCCATATCCATCTCGGGCGCGGGCTACCCCAGATACCCAGGGAGCCACCCTCCGATGCCGCTGCGAGGCCGGCCGATCTATGGTCGGAGGAGACCTTCGTCGACGACGGCATCCCCGCCCGCTTAGGTCGCCGGCGCACCGAGAGCGCGGACTCCGGACATGCAGCTGACGACCATGATCGCGTGGGGGGCTCCGACTCCCGGGCGGCCACGACATCAGCGGCCTCGCTCGGTCCTTCGGGCGACCCTTTCGGGGCCCCGAGGCGGGTGGTCGTCGGGGTCCCACTGCCGACCTCGACACGGGGCCCGCCTTCCGTGCTCGGGTACGGGAGCCGCGTCAGCGTCGTCGGCGGGGCCCGGAACTCAGGGGGCGCGAGCGCCCAGATGTCCCTCAAGGCGGCGAGGCTTCTCGAGTCCGCCCTCGGAGCGGAGCGTCGCGGCGACCTCGACGCGGCCATCATGAACCTCAAGTTCGCCCTCCTGCTAGAGCCGAAGCAGGCGCTGTTTCGCACGCTCGTTGAGGAGTGGCGGCGTGCTCGAGCCGCGCGCCGGTCGAGCTGAAGCCGAAGCCTGCGGCGGAGCTTCCGCGCCGAACGAGGGAGCCGCCGAAGCGGGCGTGGACGAACTCAGGAGCCCGCCTGAGCGACGAGACCCAGCGCAGCCACGCAGACGGGCAAGTCTTCGGATGTACGTACACGGAGGACTAGCGGGCGCCTTGGCCTTCGCGGGCCTCGCTCTCTCCACGCCTTGAGGGGCGACGAGGTCTCCGAGCTCGACTTGGGTCAGGCCGGCGCGCTGTCTCAGGGCGAGCAGGTGCGCAGCGCGCCCCGCGCGGAGCGTCGCCTCCTCCGGCCGCGTCCGCTCCAGCGCTTCAGCCCGCTGAGCGGGCGGGCGCTCAATGGGTATTTTGTTGGCCTTCCGGGACAACGAATTACGTCGTGGCCGGAGAGCCCTACGCCTGTAACGCCGGACTTTGACCGGATCGCCCACGGCAGCATGCGGTCGCTCACGGGCAATCCAGCGGCGAGCAAACGACGCCCAGACTTCGTCCAGCTATCGACGCTCGAACTCTGGGAGCTGAAGGGTGGTGACGGTCGAGCGGACCTTCAACTCCTGAGGTACATCATCGGGCTCAACCTCTTCGCCGACCAGAACTGAATCCCGGGCGCGGGGGTTTTCAGTTTCCCCTATCGATAAATGCAACCTAGCAGGGCGTTGGACGCGTCTTTTTCGCAGACGCGGAGCCTGGAGTCGTGAGAGACTGCAAGCCGGTTCCGAACCTTCTCGCCCCTGCCGCCCCTGCCGCAGTTGCAGCTGGAGTAGTAAACGCCGTAATCGCGACTCTGGTCGCCATCAAGGCATTCACCGCCAAGGTCCCGTCGGCTTTAGGTCAAAAGAATGCGCAAAAGAGTCCAAGTCGTTGCAACCCGCCCAGGACAACTTCCATCGAAGGCATCGCTCGTAAAGCTGCCTTGGTCGAAGGCCGGCGTTTCTGGCGCCCTGGTGGTGGACCTGGATAAACTCTGGGATGTTTTCGACTATGGCCTGACGAAGGCGGCTGCGAAACCTCGAGGATCTTCATTACTCGGTCCGTCCGAGCGCGCCGAGCTCCATGGCGGGCTTCGTGTCGTATCCCTCGAGGATCGGGAGGTTGAGGAGTTATTTGACGAGCTTTGCCAACTAGACATGGCAGCGCTGTCCCGAGAGGCGTGGGAGCTCGACGACTTTTGGGCGACACCTGAGGACGATGAGGAGCTCGACGAGCTTCGCGACGAGATAGTGGCCCTACTCATTTCGGCGCTTGAGAGGAACCTATCGGTTCATGTCGTGGACTGAGTGCCCATTCAACAGGACGGAGGAAGGGATAGGGAGGCCCGGTGGACTGCCTCGGGTGGGACGTATCGCTTGCTTGGCGACGTATCCCTAGTGGCGCTGCCCTCCTCACAGAACCATTCTGTGTGCAGTCTCCTTAATCGCTTCTACCCCGAGTGTCGAGCTCAGCTAGTCAGGAGCGGTGGCTGCTTTGCCGTTGTTCTCGACGATGGCCCCTCTGAATATCGCTGCGGATCTCTTTAGGCACGCGTCCTTTAATGAGAGGAAATGATCAGGATGTTTGAGTCCCTGATAGATATTTGAGCACCGAAGACGACCGAGCCCAGTCTCTTCTTGCGGACCCAGCTGATGCTGATACTCTTGAAGAGCTCAAGGCGAAGCTCGAACACGGAGTCCCGAAGCAAATAGTTGGCCTTCTTAAGGAGGCCAATGGTATGCGGGGTGATCTGTCCTACTGCCTGCTTCCTGGCTTCTATCTACTTAGCGCACGACTCTTGATAAGAAACCAGCGCGAAGCCTGCGAGATTTTGGAAGAGGGGAGTAGCCGACTCCACCTTGATGAAACCGGAGACCCCGGGCCAGTAGTTGGGGGCTTTACAGTGTTCGCTGCAAGTAGTACCGGCGCTCAGTTGCTCGTGCGTTCGTCCACCGAGGACATCCCTGTCATAGATGGAGAGGATGTATGCATCCTCAGATTCGATCGGGGAGTTCGGCGGATAGCAAGTACGATCGAGGAAGTTGTCGGTATGGCCATAGTGGAGTATCGGACTCAACGCGCCAGGTTTGAGCCGGGGATGGGCCTGTTTGCGGATGTCGGGTCGGAGTTCGGCTAGCGGGAGGCGCTGACGGATTCGAAGGACCTCATCCTCCATCTGTGGTCCAAAGCAGCATCTTTGTCGCTGCGCAGAGCTACCTCATCCCGAGACTGTCCGTGCCGCAAATTGTCTTCTAGCTTGCTCATCTTCCACACCGCTGGGGCGGTGGCCGTTCTTCCTCAAGGGCCACGAACAAAGATGCCACCGGACTCCCATGCGCACTTCAACTCGGCCGTTTCGCCCTGTGCAGGCGGATATGTTTGGGCTAGAGCTAGTGTGAGCAAACTTCATCTGCTGGGCGTGAAGAGGTTGGACCGTCGGGACTGTTGGGTAGCCAGCATGTGAATGTCCGGTTGAATGCCAAGATCTTGGGGGTTGCGAGTCGGCGTTCTCGCTGCGGCCACAGCCACAGACTGCCCCGACGCATCCTCGAGGCGTCCGGGGCCGGTCTCAAAGGCGAGGTCCTGCTTCCGGGGGCACTTCAATGCCAAGTCAACCCGTCAATACGGGCCATGGCGAGCGTCCTTTCGCTTGCGGTTGGTACCAGATATTGGTATCATCCCGACCACGTCCAGGCGAAGGCTAAGCTATGGCGAAAAACACGAGCATGTCCCTGGGGGACCATTTCGAGGGGTTCATCGCGGGTCAGGTGGCGTCCGGACGCTACGGCAGTGCGAGCGAGGTCGTACGGGCCGGCCTTCGCCTGCTCGAGGAGCGCGAGCAGAAGGTGGCTGCGCTTCAGCGCGCCCTCGATGAGGGCGCCCGCAGCGGGGAGGGAGGCGCCCTCGACTTTGCTGAGATTCGTGCCGAAGCGCGTCGCCGGCATGGCCTGACGGCCACGGATGACTAGACATCTCGTTCATGACCGTGCCGCGGCCGAAGACCTCCTCGAGATATGGAGCTACAGCTTTCAGACCTGGGGAGAGACCCAAGCAGATCGGTACCTCGACCAGCTCGAAAGCGGTATTCTGTCCTTACGGGACGCTCCCGAACGCGGTCGTGCGCGTCAAGAGTTCCGCAACCACGCCTACTTCTCGATGCGCATTCGCGAACACGTTGTGTTCTACACGTTCGACGAAGAGGAGGTTTGCATCCGTCGGGTGCTGCACAAGGCTCGCGACTACGAACGCCACCTTTAGAAGTTCGTGAGATATCCTCGGTGGCCCGCCCCAAATTCCACCGACCGGATCGCTACCGCAAGCCTCAAGCGCGTCGCCCGGAGCAAGCTGTCTCAGGTCGACCGCGACCTCATCGTCGAGGTCAACGCGGCCGACGCCGCCCCCCAGAGCTGCCTCCCCTCACCACATCGGAGTGGCGAACGCGTAGGCTGCCGCTATGAGGAAGCTGACCTTGACCGTGGCCGCGATCTCGATGGTCGTAGCTATTTTTCTGGTCTCTTGGGTTGTCGTCGTTGATCTCCAAGCAGAGAAGGAAGTGAAACACTGGCGAGACTTGCTGTCCGCGAACCTTCCTTCTCTCGGTGCGGACGCAGACCGGGCGAAGGAGCGGCTACGCCAGATTGGCTGCGAAGTCATTTCTCATTCTGATGGGGGGTTTTATGCTCGTCCAAAGCAGCCTGTAGGACAGGGCTTCCTCGGTCAGGCCCCGGTCTTGCGAATTGAGGCGAGGGTGACGAACGGTAAGGTTTCGAGTCGACGGCTCGTCCATCTGAACCTGTTCCTATAGCCACCTCAACGTGAGCTCGGTGATTGCAGTCACTCCGGTAAGTCGAGCTCGTTCGTCGAGGCGGACCCCGTCCATGCTGGTCGACCATGGCGTTGACGATCTCGATAGTCTTCTTCTGCCGCCTCCTGGGGAGCGCACGTACCCGCTCGAAGGCTCTCTGGAGCTCACTGACGGGGCGCCTTGGCCTTGGCGGGCCTCCCCGTCTCCACGCCTTGAAGGGCGACGAGGTCTCCGACCTCGACGCCGAGGGCGTCTGCGAGTCTCGATAAATCCCGAGATCTCGGGGGTGTAGGACTCCACTCCCAGGCTCCGATGGAGGTCTGAAGGACCCCGGCCGCGGCGGCGAGCTCCACTTGGGTGAGCCCGTTGCGCTGTCTCAGGGCGAGCATATGCTGGCCTTGTGGGGGCCGTGCGCCCCGCTCGGGCTTGGGCTTTCGGGCCACCGCGGGGAGTGTGTCCTGGTGAACTCGGGCCGCTTCAGCGCGTGCTATGCTTCGCGCTGTGAGAACGGCGCCTCAGGAGCTCCCGCCGCGGGAAGATGACGGCCTCGTCCTCGTTCGCGGGACCTGGGAAGTCTTCCGAGGCCTCCTCGATGCGCGGGGGGAGGCACCGAGGCCGCGGTTCGCCTTCGACGACGGAGACATCGAAATCATGAGTCCGGGCCGAGCCCACGAGGTCACTCGGTCTAAGTTCGGCACGCTCCTCGAGCTGTACTTCCTCCATGCGCGGATTCGCGCCTATCCCTGGGGTTCGACCCGGCTCTCCGTGCCGAACAACAAGAAGAGTCTCGAACCCGACGAAGCCTACGCTTTGTCGGAGCGCGACGACCGACCTGACCTCGCCATCGAGGTCGTGTACACGTCCGGCGGACTGGACAAGCTGAAGATCTACGCTGCGCTCGAGGTCCCGGAGGTCTGGTTTTGGACCGCCGGCGAAGGGCTTCGCGTGTTCGTCCTGAGGGGGGACGGCTACGTCCCGAGCGCGAGCAGCCCGCAGCTTCCAAAGCTCGACCTCAGCCTCCTCGAGCGTCATCTAGGTCTCAACAATGACCTCTTTGAGCTTCAGTCTTCCTTCTTGGCCGCGCTAAACGCCTGAGCCCACGGGCCTCGCCCCTCGAGCATCAGCGCCAGTTCCTCCGCCGCATCACCGACGACGAGCCCGACGCTTGCCGCTCACAGGGCGGGCTTTCGTCCGACCGCCGCTCCCGCTACGGCCGACCTTTGGCCCCCTCGGCCTCCCTCACCCAAGCGACTTTCTGGACACACCCCTCAAAGCCGCATCATCCGGTGACTCGCGCATTTCCGGACCGCCGAAATTGAGGTCGGGGATCGGCGGTGATGGCTTCATCTACGAGACTCGCGGCTGATCGGCGCTACGCTGTCGACACCCGCGATGACGCCTCCGAGATACGACGATCTTCTCCGCCGCTACGCCGCGACCTTCCTGCGTTCGGGATCTCGGCCTGCCGTCTCGTCGGAGCTGGTGATGGAAGCCTCGCCCGGCGAGCTTCGCGTGCATCTTCCTGGGCTCGAGCCGCTGGTGGCCGCGGTTCGAGGCGGTGGGGACTACCAGTTTGAGCTGCGTCGCTTCGAAGCAACCTCTACGGAGGCAGCGCTCGAAGCGGCAGTGATAGATCTCGTCTGGACAGGCCGCGCCCCCTTTCGTCGTGCGGGCGCACTGTTCGAGCTGCGAGACGAACTTGCGACGATCTCAGATCCCGAAGAGGCCGCGGAGTACGCAGCCCTTCGCCTTGACGAGATGTCGGAGGAGGCGGACCACGGCGAGCATCAGGAGATCGAGCTCGAGACGGAGCGAGTGCTCGGGCTCTTTCCGTGTGTCGAGTTCGAGTTGAAAGATCCGCGCGCGTTCTGGCGCAGCCTGCTCGGAAGTGAGGCGTCCAACGTTCGCGTCCATGGGGTGGCTCCCTGGGACGGAAACGGGGCCATGGCGCTCTTCTCCGCGGGAGGTCCCGTGTTCCACGCCGAAGCGCTCACGAGCTGACTCCTTACGAGGAGCAGGAATCTATCGAGAAGGCAGTTACAGAGCCGACGTCCGGCCCAATAACGCCAGGCGCTCAACCCGCACTCGACCGTATCTACGTCCTTCGGTCGGTCCTCTCTGACATCATCGATCATCAGATTCCTGAACCGGGCGCGCTCGAATATCTGAGCTATCCCCCAAAGAGCGACATCTGCTGCCTGGCCCCCGACATGCAACCCGCCTCGACCATGCTCAGAGAATGCGCTCTTTCGAGGGCACGCCCTTCGACGCTCATCGCGGTGCTTGTCGCGTCCGCGTGCTCCACCGAACCGGATGGGACACTCGGTCTTGGCGGAACCCCCTCGGACGCCGGCCCGATGGGTTCGGATATGGGACTATCGGACGCTACGGTTACGGAGGACGCCGGCCGCCCTCCTGGGGATAGTGGGGAAATCCCGCAGGACGACTGGGAAGAAACGACAAGCCTCAAAGAAGATGACAATGACCAGAACTTTCTCTTTGGGCACGCGGTGGATATCGATGGCGACCGAATGCTCGTCGGCTCCATCGGACACGACGAGGACGGGGAATTCGCCGGCGCTGCCTATGTCTACCTGCGGGAGGGCACTCAGTGGACTCTAGAGGCTCGGCTCATGCCCTCCGACGGAGAGGCCCTCAAGCACTTCGGGGTCTCGGTTAGTCTGGATGGGTCCTACGCCCTGGTGGGGGCAGAGTGGGATGATGAAGAGGGGTTCGAGGCCGGTGCCGCCTACATATTCGAACGGGTTGGTTCGACTTGGGTCGAGCGATCGAAGTTGGTTGCCGAGACGGCGGGACGCCAATTCTATTTCGGGGCGTCGGTCAGCCTGCACGGGCGCTTTGCGGCGATCGGGATGCCCAAAGAGCCCTCCGCCGGCGCCCGCGGTGAGGTCCTCCTGTTCGAGCAACGAGGCGAGGCTTGGGTGGAGATGGCCCAGCTGCGGGCGCCGGTGGAGGGAGGCAGCTTCGGATGGCGAGTAAGTCTTCAGGGGAACGATCTTCTGGTGACTTCGGCGGTGGAGGACACCGAGAAGGGTCGCGCAGCGGGCGCCGTATATTACTACTCCTTCGATGGAACCGAGTGGGTACTTCAGCAGAAGCTCACTGCGTCGGATGGCTTCGCCTATGCGAACTTTGGCTCGGCGGTCAGCATGGACGGCCCAGTGGCGGTCGTCGGAAACAGCATGAGTGAGGGTGGGGGTTGGGCCTATATCTTCACCTTCCAGAGCGATACTTGGGTTGAAGCGGCGAGGCTCACCCCTTTTGATGGGAGCCCGGGAAGCCCGGTGGGGGCTGGCTTTGGCGTCGATGTGGCAGTATCTGGCGACCGAGTAGCGGTGGGCTCCGATTGCCTTGCGATTTGTCCCGGAGCTGTCTATCTCTTCCATCGGCAGGACGGTTCCTGGCGAGAGGGGGGGAAGGTCATGGCCTCCGATGGAACCAGTTCCGACCACTTTGGGCTCGCGGTGGATATCGATGGAGAAACCATCGGCGTCGGGGCCCCGAGCGCGGGTGAAGTCGACCGCGACCGTGGAGTGGCCCGAGGTGCTGTCTACACGTTCGAACTCCAGTCCAATCCGTAGTCGATAGGGCGGCCCTGGGCCACAGGGGCGGCATGAGCCCCGTCAGACGATTCCAGATGTCGGGTCCGGAACTCTACGCTAGGCCGACCACGACTACAGTGAAGAACGCGATCCTTACATCTTTCGACGCCTATACCTCGGCGAGACCTCATGGTTGGTTTCATCTCTGGCCTTCGCGGAAGACGACGGCCGCCGATGTCGAGACGGATAGCGCAGATGCTTCGCGCAAAATTCAGCTCGGCAGATCTTTCGAGGCTCGGTTCTCTCCCGGCTTGCCTGAGGGCCGCCGTACCCTCGCCCTACATGCCAGATACGAAGTCTCAGTCCGTCCTCCGCGAGACCCTCTACCTCCAACCAAGTATCGAGGCTGCCATCATTCTGGGCTCGGAGGGAGAGTTGGTCGCCCTCGAAGCGGCGGAAGGCATCGAAAGTGAGCTTTCTCCGCTCCTCACCTTGCTGACCTCGATCTGCGAGCGGGCCACGCGGGAGCTGGGAAGAGGGGGCTTTAGCTCTCTCTTCGTCGAAGGCACGCAAGGTCACGTCGTCGTGGTCGATCTAGGGTCCGAGAGGGTCTTGGGGTTGGTGGCTTCGATGACCAGCATGCCGGGCCTCCTCCTGGACGACGCGCACGCGATCGCCGACCGACTGAGAACTCGGGCCGCTTGATGGAAGGGCTAGAGTGGGCCCTCTTCGTATCCTGCCTCTTGGGGACCGTCGGATGGGGGGCAGCGGCATGGCTCTTTTTGGGGGCTCTTCGACCCGCCCAAGCCGACGCGGACGACTTGCGCTCCCGACTGACGCGCGCCCTCGGTGACGCGGACCGGGCCACGGCCAATATGAAGGCCACTCAGGCTCGGTTGGCGGTGACGGAGGCCCAAGTGACTGAGCTGGAAGGGGTGACGGAGCGGCTCAACGCTCAGGCTCAGGCGGCCGAGCAGAGGCTTGCCGAGGGGGGCGAGAGGTCCCGCGCGGCGGAGGAGGAGCTCGAGCGGATCCAGGCGGACATGACGCATGTGTGCGAGGCCCGCGACCGAGCCCTCAGCGAAGCTCGGGCTCGGGGGGAGGACATGGCTCGACTTCAGGCGCGAAGCCGAGTCGAGCTCGATGAGGCGCAGCAAACAAGGCAGCGATCGGAGCTCGACGTCGATGAACTTCGCCAGCGGCTCGGGGCTGTCAAGCAGGACCTTCTCGGAGAGAGGGGTCACCGTTTGGCGGCCGAGCGCATTCTTCGTATTCTCCACTTCGACCCGACCTCGAGGGTGGCCGCGGATCCGCTGGCGCCCGCGCACCGCCTCGCCTCTCAAGAGGTCCTCGAAGCCCTGCTGATCGAGACCCAAGCCACCGCCACCGCGGTCGTCGACGCACGGGGCTTCACGCTTCTCGCTGCCGGCGAAGAGAGGCTCCATCGGCGTTTGGGCAGTGTCGGGGCGCTCGCGCAGCAGCTTCTCCGCCCTTTGGAGATGGTCCTCGGGATGACACCGATTCTCCTCTCCCTTCGCCGCGGCTTTCGAGGACTCCACCTGGCCGCGCTCGATCACGGGCGGCGTTGGTTGGTCGTCGAAGCGCACGCGCACGCCCCGATACCCGCCCTGCCGTTCGCGGCGCTGCGCCTCGGCGCGCGGTGGCGGGAAGGTTCTGGTCCGTTCTCCGCCCGCCCCGTCGGGGAAAAGCTCGAAGTGTCCCAACGCGGACCCCTCGACGAAGTCCTCTGGGATTGGGTGCGTCGGCACCGAGCTTCCTACGGCTTTGTACTCGCTCCTCAGGCGATCCTTGCCTCGACGCAACAGCGCTTTCGGCGGCCGCCGGGCGACTTCTCAGAGGGGATCTCAGGATTTGTCGATCGCTCCGTTCGGGATGGATTCTCGTCTACGGATACCCAGGTGATCGCGCGCTCCGTCGGCGGGGACTGGTTGACCGCCGTCCCCCTCTCGGAAGGCTCGGCTTTGCCGTGTGCCGTCGTCGTCTCCTCAGAGCCCATCCCTCCTGAGAGCGTCGAGGAACTTGCAGAGAGCCTGCGGTGGCAAACCCGCGCCCAGCGACGGAAAGAAGCGGTGATATAATGGACCCCGTCGAAGCGAACCCCGAGCAAACCCATCAGACTCATTCCGACCCGGACGAGCGCCAGAATCTCGAGAGTCGGCTCGAGGAGGCTCGGACCGAACGAGAGACTCTCGACCTCGAGATCGCTCGTTTGGAGCGGGCTCTCGGTCAAGGAACTGCCGTCGTGCCCCGAAGTGGGTCGCCCTCCATGGTCATGGCTGTCGACGACGACGGGCCCATTCCCTTCGGGCGCCTCGGACCTCCTCAGCCCCCCGAGGAGTTTTTCTTCGCCGACGATGCGCTTCCCTCCGTGGACGTGGGGAACATCGCGCGGATGACCCCCGAGGAGCTCGACCGGCTGCCCTTCGGAGTCGTGACCCTCGACAACCTCGGTCGCGTCATCAACTACTCCGACACGGAGTCTCGGCTTGCCGGGCTGCCGAAATCTCAGGTCATAGGGAAGTACTTCTTCGAGGAGGTGGCTCCCTGCGCCCGCGTCCAGGAGTTTCAGGGCCGCTTTCGAGACCTGGTGGCCGGTCGGAGTCGTCTCGGCGTCGAGGTCTTCGACTTCGTCTTTCGATTCGCCCGAGGCATCGAGCGGGTCACCATCATGATCGCCCCCGCTCGGGTTCGAGGGCGATTCAACATCTGCATGGTGAGAAAGA
>JBCBRU010000281.1:0-10828 GCA_039819565.1 Myxococcota bacterium
CGCGCATTGAGGCGTTCGATGCTTTGGGTCAGGGCCTGGATGGCCTGCTCTAGGCGAGCGTGGTCCTGGGTGGCGGCACAGCCGCTCCCCCCTAGAGCGGCGAAGGCGAGGGCGAGGGTCGAAGGCGGTGGCCAATTCCTGCGAAGCTTCGGGTTGGGCGTGCCCATCATCCCGGAACTTAGCAGTGGGCTACCGTAGGCGCTAGACTCCGCGCCTCCGACATTTCGCTCATCGCCTCGTTAGGATCGTACCTGTAACGCGAGCCCTATTCGGCGACGTACCTGGGATAGGTCTTTTTGCTTCGCTGAGCGTATTCGAGGTCGATCTCTACGGTCGCGAACGGTGACGCCGCGCTGGTGGCGACCAGCACCTCCCCCTCCGGATCCACGATCCAGCCCAGCCCATCGACCGGAGCGCCTCCCTCCGACGGACAGAGGTTCGAGGAGAGACAGAAGGATCCCGAACACACGGCCGCAGTGCGGCCGCCCGCCAGCCACTTCTGGGTGGAGGCTCGAGGGGAGGCGCGGGGAACGCACAGAATGTCCACGCCGGAAGCCCCGTAGTGTCGCGCCCGCTCCAAGAACCACATCTCGGTGCAGATCAGCACCCCTAGGATGGCCGGCCCCGCGCGAGTGACGTCGAAGCTGGGGAGGCCACGCTCGTACCAGCTCGCCTCCCAATAACCCTCTTCGTTGGGAAGATAGTACTTCTCGTGGACCGGAGTAGCTCGACCTTCGGAGCGACGCCAGATGAAGGCCTGATTCCGATAGCTGCCGGCTGCGTTGATGATGGGTCGAGTGGCGAGGACGGCCTCCGCGGAGAGCCTCGAGAGCGCCTCGATTCGGCAAGCGTGGGCCGCCACCGCCTCCTGCCAGGCTTCCGCTCGGGGCTCTGGATCCGCCGCGAGCCAGCGAGAGAAAGGCATCTCGGGGAGGAGCAGGAGGTCCGGCCGATGCGCGCGCGTGTGCTCACAAAGCGCGTCGAGGTAATCCGAGTCTTCGGCTGCCGTGGGGTCGAGCTGGCACACCGTGACCTTCATGATGGGGTCCGCTTTCGTGTGAAGAGGGAGTGGTCGCCCAGCTCCTGGCCCGCTATCCCCTCAGCGGCAACCCGGCCGTAGAACGCCTCCAAAGTCTCCTCGCCGTAGCTCGGAGTGGCCTCCGGGTCGTAGACTCCACGCTCATCGTCCCAGACGAGCATGGACTCGCTGGCGTAGTATCGACCAATGCGGGCGAACTCGGCCTTGTCGCGCGCCCACGACGACACCCTCCCCAGACCCGACAGAACCATGATGATGCCGTCGAAGAGCCAGAGCGGTACGCGACGAAAACGCGGGGTTCGGCCCAAGGCTGTCGACAGCAACTCGCCCTGCACTCGCGGAGTGATGACCGGACCTGGCCCCCCGATGGGAAGAATCCGGTTCGCCCGACTCGGGTCGTCGAGGCACCCGGCCACGTAGCGGGCCAGATCTCGCTCTCCGATGGGCTTGCTCTCGGGGGTCAGACCGTTGCCGAACATGACGAAAGGACGACCCGCTCGCACCGACTCCACCTGTCCCGCCAGCGACTTGAAATAGGCCGTAGGACGCACGATGGACCAGATGAGGCCCGACGCCATGAGCTCCTCCTCGAAGGCCAGCTTCGCGAACTGAAACGCGAGGCGCGGCTTCTGAACGCAGATGGCGGAGAGGAGAACGAAGCGCTGAACCCCTCGCTCTCGGGCTGCCGACAGTACATGGGCGTTGGCTCGGTGCTCGATGCTCCAGGCGTCCTCGACCCCGCCAGTGCGCGTCGCGAGGCAAGAAACCACCGCCTCGAAGGACTCACCGCGAAAACCATCCTGCGAGATTGACGATACCTGAGTAACCTCGCCGAAACGGACCTCGGCTCCGTCGAGGACCTCCCGGGTGGCGGCCTCGTCGGAGCCTGCTCCCACCCCCGACCGAGGCCGAGCGAAGGCCACCACCTCATGGCCGCGATCGAGCAGGGCCCGCACGACCTGGCGCCCGATGTAGCCGGTGGCGCCGACGACGAAGACGCGCATGCCCCGAGTGTACCGGATCAAGGACGAGAGAAGAGGAGAGAGGAGAGCCAGGTCCGCGCCCGGCCTTCATACCGCGCTGGGCTCCAGGGCTGGGGACGCGAAGGGAACCACCAGCACCGGACAAGGCGCCTCGCTGAGAACGTGGTCGGCGGTCGAACCGAGGACGAAACGATGCCAAGCGTCCTGTCCGCTCGTGCCCACCACCACCAACGAGGCGGCGGTGCGGGCCACGTCTTGGAGAATCACGTCTGGTGGGTAGGCGCCCTCCAGAAGCTCCGCTTCGACCTCGACCCCGTGGTTGGGATCGGTCGTCGCGAGCTTGGCGAGCCCTTCCCGCTGCTCGGCCCGGATGATGTCGATCTCTCCGGGCGTGGCTCCCGGAAACCCACCCACGTCGCTGACGAGAAGCCCGGCCGCTTCGCACACCGTGATGGCTCGGACCGGGGCGTCGTAGGCCGACCCGAAAGCCACCGCCGAGGCCAGCACGCGCTCCGAGACCGGTGAGAGGTCCACGGCCGCGGTGATGGCTTCGATCCGCCCTCGACCAGACCGGTTCGGACCCACCACGAGGACCGGACACCGCGCCGCGCGCACCGTCTCCGCGGCTACGCTCCCGACGAGGGCGCGACGGAGCGACCCGTAGCCGTGGCTGGACACGACGACGAGCGCCGCCGACTGCTCCTCCGCCGACTCCACGAGCACCTGGGCCGGTCGACCGCTGCGCACCACGGAGGTGACGTTGACCGCCGAGCCTTCCTCGGCCATCTCACGCGCGACTTGGGCGCGGAGCGCCTCGGTGGACATCTGAGCTCGGCCCAGAGCCCGGGCAGCGCCTTCTCCCAGTCCCGCGAAAGGGGCATCTCGAACGCCGTGCACGAGTACGAGCCGCCGGGCCCCGAAGCGTTTGGCGATGGCGGATGCAGCCTCGACCGCGGCCGTCGAGTGTTCGGTGAGATCGGTTCCAACAAGGATGGTGGCTTGTTCGAGCATGAGTACTCCCCTCGGAAAGCAGGCTGCCTTCCCGATGAGTACTCGTGCAGGGGCTGGGCCACCCGAACCCAGGTCAGATCCGGGAGGGAGCGCTACCCCGGGGCGACCCCGACCGGGCTCGGGTTACGCTTCCGTGTCCCGGAAGCGTTCGACTTCGAACCACATGCCGAGGGCTCGAGCCTTCGC
Organism: Myxococcota bacterium; assembly: GCA_039819565.1. Lineage (GTDB taxonomy): Bacteria > Myxococcota > Kuafuiibacteriia > Kuafuiibacteriales > Kuafuiibacteriaceae > JAHQVK01. The sequence continues at coordinate 3,220 of JBCBRU010000281.1, forward strand.
CCGGCCTTGGGCGACCTTGCGACCGGCCGCATCGCCGCGGCCGCGACGCCGAAGGCCTTCGGCCTCGAGCCACGCCAGCCTCGCCTCCCCGATCGGGAAGGTCTGAGCGTAGCGGCGCATCAGGCGCATGGCACGGCCGGATGGTCCGTGGCCCAAGACCCGGACCTCGGCGACCGAAGCGTAGCCTTCGAACAAGTAATGAGCGGCCGGTGGACCCAAGGCGCGAAAGCGGCGCTCCGCCTCGTCCGCCTGCCGCTCCGCCTCATCGCCGCGCCCGAGCTCCAGCTCCAGACGGGACAGCAGCCCGGTGGCGCGCGCGATGTCGGCAACACTGGGGAAGGCCTCGAGGACTTCCAGTGCCTCGAGCACGTGACGGTGGCCGACCTCGGGACATCCTAACCTCAGTGCAGTGTCCCCCACGCCGAGGAGCCCCCACACCTGGTGCTGGCGGTTTCCGAGCCGACGGCCTTCCGAGAGGACCTCCTCGAAGCCCTCCCGAGCCCGTTCGAAGCGGCCCTGATATTGGTGGGCGAGAGCCGCGACGGTGCGCGCGTCCCCGAGGAGCCGGCGATCTTCGACCTGCTCGAAGAGCGGCAAGGCAACCTTCAGATCCTTCTCCACCTCCTCGAAGCGTCCGAGCCCAATCCGATAGACGCTGGCGAGAAAGCGCACGTAGGCCTCCGCCACGGGCGCCCCGCTGCCCTCGGCCGCTTCGCGGGCCAAGGCCGCGTATCGATCCGCGACCTCGTCGAAGCGCAGACCGCTCGAGGCCAAAGCCAAGGTCGCGTGCGCCCGAGCCAGCTCTGGCGACGGCCCCAGAGGCTCGCAAAGATCCAGAGCGGACAGGGCAGATCCGAGCATTCGAGGGGGTTGGCTCTCGAACCAATAGGTCTCGACCAGCCGCTGGTAGGCCCGGGTCGCGGCCATACGGACCTCGGCGTCACCCTTGAAGGGCAGGAGCGGCCTACGGACGCGCCGCCGCCACACCTGACGGAGGACGCGGCTCACGATCCGAAACATCAGCGCGGGAAGACTGCGCGGTTCGGGATACCCGAGGGCGCGAAGAGCCACCCGCAGCTGCTTTTGTCCCTCGATGTAGGACCCTGAGGCCAGCATCGCCTCCGCCTTGAGACGGTCCCGCAATCCTGGCTTCAAACCAGGGAGGTCACCAACCTCGGTCGCGAGCTGGGCGGCCAGAGACAGCGGCCCTTGGCGGTCCGTCACCGCCCACGCCATGCGGAGGGTAGTCAGGGCCACCTCCGCATCGCCCCGCGCCACGGCGCGATGACAAGCCGCAACTACGTTGTCGAGGTCCCGGGCCACAGCCAGCTGCTCGTCGATGGAGGTGGTCGCTCGTCCTGCGTAGTAGCGTCCGTGGCGGGCCTCCACGTCCAAGCGCTCCTCCCGAGCCGCGAGCCGCTCGCTAGCGTAGTCCTTGACGAGCCTGAGCAGGTCGAATCGCTGACCTTCGAGTGGGCGCACGAGAGAGCGATCGACGAGATCCTCGAGCACCCGTATCGGATCTCGAACGTCGAGAATCGCCTCCGCCGCCGCCCGCGTGAACCCCCCCTCGAAGACCGAGAGCTGGGCCAGACCCCCCTGCCCCGCGGCGTCGAGGAGCTCCCATGACCAGTCCAAATTCGCGCGCAAATTGGCCTGCCGTTTGTCACGCCGGCCGGTGAGATCGAGAGCGGCAAGTCGCGAGGTGAGGCGCTCCAAGAGCTCGGCCGTGGACATGACCCGCACCCGCGGTGCGGCGAGCTCGATGGCGAGAGGAAGAAAGTCGAGCTGGCGCACGAGCGCGGTCAGCCTCTCATCGTCGCCAGGCTCCAGCTTGAAGTCGGGCTTGACCGCCGTAGCGCGAGCCTTGAACAGCCGGACGGCAGCTTCCGCGGCCAGCAGCTCCAGGGAAAAGACGAACTCCCCGGGGAGGTCGAGCCGCTCTCGACTGGTCAGGAGAAATCGAGCGCGAGGAGCGAGACTCAACCAGCGCCCGACGGTCTCCCGCGCAGCCCCGACGAGCTGCTCAAAGTTATCTAGGATGATCAGCGCGCGCCCTCGCCCGGCCATGGCGCGACCGATCTGGTCGGCGGCGTCGACCGCGTCGATTGGAACGCCGAGCGCCACCGCTGCCCCTCGAATGACATCGGCGGCGTCGCGAGCGTCGGACAGATCGCAGAACCAACATCCGCCCGGGTAGTCGGCCAGGGTCGACCACGCAAAACGACAGGCCAAGCGGGTCTTACCGATGCCGCCGACACCCGTCAGGGTCACGAGGCGGGTCTCACCGCCCAGGGTCTGACGCAGTCCCCGAAGGGCGTCCTCGCGACCGAAGAAACCATCCCACTCGGCGGGGAGGGTCTTGGGGATATTATGGACGGGAATCCAGTGGTCGCCATCGCGAACGACCCGGAAGGCCTTCTCCCCGTCCTCGAGCATCGACGCGGTTGCTTGGTCGTCCAGCGCGAACAGCTCCAGGGGCTCGGGCGCGCCCTTCAGGTTCCAGAAGCCTTGTGAGCTGGCTGCTTCCCCATCGATCCGGGCGGAGTCGGTCATGAGGATCTGCCGGCCTCGCGCCACCGCGGCCACCCGCGCCGCCACGGACAGAGCGAGACCGTCGGCCTCGAGAACCTTTGCGCCCCGCCGAATGTGGTCGGTGGGATTGGCCCGCACCACGAGAGGCCCGCGGTGGATACCGACCCTCGCTTCGAGCTCGGGGGCGGCGCGGGCGAGCTCCGCTAGATAGTCCCGCACGAAGCCGAGGGCGGCCTCGCGCTCTCTGAAGAGCACGAGGATCCCGTCCGTACGCTCCACTTCGCGTCCGTTCCAGGTCCCGACAAGGCCGCGGGCGACCTGATCGTGAGTATCCCAGAGAGCGCCATTATGAGCGTCGCCCAGGACCGCGGCGAGGCGGGTCGAGTCGACGACGTCGGTCAGGACGAGGGATACTTCCTCGGGGACGGCAAGGCGGGCTCCAGCCTGAAGGTCGAAGGTTCCGCCGGGGGCGGAGCCTCCCTGGGGCCCCGAGTCGCTCATGACGTCCGTTGGGCGTGCGCCAGCATCTCGAGGTCGTGCACGGGACCATCGTAGCGAAGGTCACCCGCCTCTCGGAGGAGGTCCGGACCCATCGCAAATTCGTTGAGCCTAAAACCCTCCTCGGACAACAGCACTTTTAGGGCGGGCGGGTCGCAACGCAGTCTGACCGTCTCCTTCTTGACCGCGAGGAAGGCACGGAGGAGCGGGCCATAGGGCTGAGTGCCCGTCGGAGAGCTCTCTCCCAGGAAGGTGAAGACGACGTCGAGGGGCCCCTCAAAGAGACCATTGAGGCTGCGGAAGAGCTGACGTGTTTCTTCCTCGTTCAGGTAGGGGAGAACGCCCTCGATGATGATCACGGTGGGTTCGGCGGGCGCGAAGCTCTTGGCGGTGGGCAGCCGGGACTCGAGAGACTCCCGCGTGAAGTCTACGGCCAAGAGCTCCACCCGGTCGGCGTGGGGCTCCGTAGCCAGGGCCTCGGTCTTGGCCGCCAAGGTTGCCGGATGGTCGACCTCGATCAGGCGAAGCTGTGGGTCTTCGGCGGCAAGACGAAGGATCAAGGTGTCGAAACCCGCTCCCAGATTGATGACCTGACGGGCCCCACCCGCGACCGCGGCTCTGACCTTGGACTCGAGCCACCCCTTTCGGAGCGCGTAGTGGAGGCAGGCCCCGGGGAGAAGCAGACGTTCCTTCAGCGCGATCTGGAGCCGGGCCGGAGAGTCGAGCTGACGCAAGTATCGTTGACCTTCTGGAAGTCGAGAGAGCAGCCGGATGGAGGCGTCGCGACTCTCGTCCGAGACGAGGTGAGCGGTGGTCCACCGGGTGGCCGAGTAAAGCAGACCCTGCTGGACGAGGAAGGCGGTAGCGCTGGCTTGCTCCTCCTTCATGCCTCAGCTCCTGAGTACTCAGCGGAGGCTTCGTCAGCCTCGGAGGGAGCTCCGGAGGCCGTAACGGCCTGATAAAAACGCTCCCCGATCGAGGACATCATCGAGAGCGCGAGGTCCGGGTTGGTCGAAACCTGGCGCTCGAAGTTGTCGCGAGAGATGACCATGAGGTCCGTCGGCTCGGTGGCTACCACGGTCGTGGAGCGCGGGAGGTCGGTGAGCAGGGCGAGCTCACCGAAGACCTGACCCGGAGCGAAACCCTGCACCACGGGCCCATTCTCGCCCGTGCCGGCAGCGAGCGCAGCGGCGGCGCCGTCCACCACGAGGAACGCTTCCCGGCCGGGCTCGCCCTCACGGACGATGGCCTCTCCGGCTTGGAAAAAAGCGCGCTCGAAGCTGTCCAGCCAAAGACCGACATCCTGTCGATGGACGAAGTCCGCGTATCGCGGTCCCAGGTTGGACATGTCGAGCACCATGGGCAGCGTGGGCAGACCCTTGGCGTCGACGAACTCGTCACCGACGGGCTCCAACCCGATGGGCTTCATTAGAGGGGCAACCCTAGGATTGATGGGACAACAAAGATGCGTAAGGCCCCTCGCGTGTGCCCAATAGACACACATTTGGAGCATACCCGAGATCAACCGGCGCGGTCCACGCACCGACTTACGGAGGCACAGCATGCTCGCTGAGGCAGGTCGGGCTCCCTCGGGGAGAATCGCGCGGTAGTCGAAGAACCGATCCGCAGGCATGCCCGCTTCGGAGTCCAGGGTGACTCTCAGTCCGCCGCACACCTCTCCGGCCGAAACCGCGAGGAGATTTCGCGTCGTGGGGAGGGCATCAAAGAGGTCCACGATGGCGCCCCCCTGCGAGGGCATGTAGCCCTCCTCGTCCACGAAGACGCGGTGGCGAACTTCGAGAAGAGCGCGAATTTCCGCGGGGCTGCTCGCTACTTTGACGCGAATACTCATAAGACCAGGAGGCGCGGGTGTTGCCCCGTGGGTCTCTGAGCGGTCAAACGAATCGCGAAGTTTTTGCGCCTAAGTGGAAACCTCCTTCCAAGGAGGTCAAGATCTCAATCGGGGATGACGACTTCTCGGCAAGCCGCCGCGGTGCGTTCATCGGCGGGAAGCCAGGTCTCGATGCGGAGCTCGTCCAGCCATACCGCCTGCGGCGCATCGAAGGTCGTGACCAGGGTGACGAAGCGATACTCGCGCTCGTCGATCCGAAGGTGGATGACCAGGGTGGGCGAAGCGGGAGCGGAGAGATCGACCTCACGCCAGTCCTCCGCCACCGACGGAAAGGTGAGGACCTCCTCGAGGACGCCGCTGAGGGGCCCATCCCGATCCGCCAAAACCTCACGCTGCACCCGCCAGAGCAGAGCGCGCCCAACTTCGTCCTGGTTGACGATGGCGTCGCGGACCCCGCCCGGTGCGAAGGTGGCCCGCAGCAGGTTGAGGCCTCGAACGCCCTCCTGGGTGAGACCGGGCATCAAACCGGCGAAGAGGCGGAGGGCTCCTCGGTTGACGTCTACGACTTCGTAGGCGCGGTCGATGACCACCAGCGGGAAGGGCTCCTGGTTGTTCTTGAGCATCTCGAGGGCTCGAGCCACGTCGGGGGTCAGGGCTCGACCCGGACCGGGCTCGGGGTACACGGGGTCCTGTCCTGCCGCCCGGAGCAGCGCGTTCACCTGCCGAAGCGGCACGTCGAGGGCGGCCGAGAGACGCAGGATCATCTCGGCGCTGGGGACGGAGCGTCCGGTCTCGAGAAAGCTCACGTGCCGGCTCGAAACGTCCGCGGCGAGAGCGAGATCGAGCTGACTCAGACCCCGTCGATGACGCCAATGCTTCAGAAGCGCCGGAAAGAGACCTGCCTGTCCCGTCACGATGGCGAGGATCGATGCTGGGGCGGCCGCCGTCACCTACCTCCCGAGGGAATTGCCGACCCTCGAGGCCCCGAGAACGATATCGGCATGTCGACCCTCACCGACGAACAAGCCGAAAACCTGTTTCGAGAGCCTCCGGAGCGCTACATCGACGTCGGAGGCGGAGAGATCGCCTATCGCCGGGTGGGCGAAGGGCCGGACGTGCTGTTCGTCCATGGCTATCCCGTGAGTGGAGCCACCTTTCGGAAGCTCCTTCCGAGCCTTGCTCCGCAGGTCACCTGCCATGTCTTGGACCTCGTGGGAGCCGGGGACAGTCGATTCGACCGCAGCTCTCCCGTCAGCCTCGAGCTCCATGTTGAGAGCGTGCGCAAGGCGGTGGACGCCCTGGGCCTGCAGGCCTTCTCGGCCGTAGGCCACGACAGCGGAGGAATGATCGCTCGCCACGCTTTGGCGGGGGATCCTCGCCTGCGCTCCCTGGCCCTCGTGAACACCGAGCAGCCCCAAGGTCTCGGGTGGCGTTTCCGTCAGTTTCTGTGGATGGCGCGCATGCCCGGCTTCGAGCACATTCTGGCCTGGGCGGCTATGCAACCCAAGCTGCGGAGGAACCCCTTCCTGCTCGGGGACTGCTTTCACGATCGCTCCCATCTCGACGGTGCCTTTGAAGAGCTGTTTTTGGCCCCCCTCCGTGAGAACGAGGACCGTCGCTGGGCCTCGGGCGCCCTCGTTCGGAGCTTCGACACCCGCTACATCAAGGAGCTGGCCTCGGTGCACGCCCGCATCGACGTGCCCGTGAAGCTCGTGTGGGGCGAGAAGGACCCCTTCTTTCCAGTGGAGTGGGCGCGTGAGATGGTCTCGACTTTTCCGCAGGCCAGTCTTCAGGTGATTCCCGACATGAAGCTATTCGTCCACGAAGAGCGTCCCGAGGAGGTTGCGCAAGCCATACTGCCAACCCTTCGCTCCGTCGCCAACGCGGCTTAGTTTGGGTTAGTCGCCTCGGCCTCGGTCTCGCTCGTAGGCCACCAAACGCTCGGCCGCCTGAGGATCCGCCTGCTCCAAGAGATCGAGCCGGATGCGCCACTTCCTGTCCGACCTCTTCTGAAGCCCCAGCTCGAACTCCGCGTACTCTCTAAAACGGGGCGTGAGCTTACTATTGGGCTCCACGTCCCAGATGAAACGAATCAAGCGGGCCAAGGAATGGTAGCGGGAGTACCTCGCCCACCCGTGGCCGGACGTGTACGGCACAAGCTCATCGGGAAAGATGGACACGGTGTTGGCGCTCTTGGAGCGCAGCACCGGCTCGAGGTGGCGGGCCGCGCGCTCATTCCACATCACCTGATCCCCGAGTCCTCGAGGGAGCGCCTGCGCTGAGCAGACGTGTCCCGCCACCGCCGCCGTCACGGCGTCGCCCGCACCACAGCTGGAGGTGACCTCCAAACCTCCGGGGGCCGCAGAATGCAGGGTATGGCCGTCGGCATAGAGAAAGGTCATTCCCGCTTCCCCGTGGGTGACGAGCACGCATTGGCTCCGCATCTTGCGACACACCTGGGCTCCCAGAGCGCCAAGATGAGGGGAATCAGCGGAAGGAACCAGCGGGCAGTCCAGCATGAGGTGCTGGCAGAGCGCCGCAAACTCTCGCTCGTTGCACTGCAAGCAGAGCAGATCGAACACCTCGGTCTTCGCATCCGCGCGAGGACGAACGCGCTCTATCTTGGCCTCCGAGACCCCAGCCACGATGATCGGCACTCCCGCTTGGCCCGCCACCTCGAGCCGGTGCTGCGCTCCAAGAGCGCCAACACCGTGTCCATCTTTC
>JBCBRU010000282.1:0-10819 GCA_039819565.1 Myxococcota bacterium
GGCGAACAGCTCGAAGTCCTGGAAGCGCCAGTCGAGCCGCTCGAGACGAGACCACCCGCCCTTGGCGAATCCCGGAATGAGACCGACTCCGGATTGGAGTCGGTCGCGCAAGGCTACTTTCACGTAGCCGAGGCGCTTGAGGGCTTCCTGGGCCCCGCTGACGACGTCGCGAGGTCGACGGGTTCTCACGGACTCGAAGACCTTCTTCACGCCTTGCACCGCCCTCAGGTCTTTTTCGGCGGCGAGAGGGAGAAGCGAAATGCACGCATTGACGAGCCGGTCTCGGATCTGAAGCTGTCGCCCAAGGCTGATCTTACCCATCACGGGAGCGGTTCCGCTTCGATCTAGAACGCGGCGGAGGTCGAAGTACGAGAGGGCCCGCATCTCTTGCGGGTTTCGGAAGTGCCATCGGGCCATGGGCACCAGATAGTGGTCCATATAGTAGCGGCCGAGCGCCCGGGACGACCCGATGCCTCGTCCTCCTTGAGCTGAGAGAAGGATGCGGGCGGATTCTATACCTCCTGCGGCGACCACGACCCTCTTGGCGCGAACTGTAAAGCGGCGGCCCTGAAGAGTGGCGACCTTGACCTCGTCGACATGGTCGCGGGAGCTCGTGGTGGTGAGATCCACGGCATGAGCCCCGAGCAGCACGTCGATGTTTTGATGGCTACCAAGCCCGTTGATCTCCGGGTCTAAGAAGACGTCGGAGGGTCCGAATCGGAACAGGCTTGCCTCTAAGCCGAGGGCCTCGAGGGTATGGATACCGGGGTTCTCGTCCTCATTATCGTAGGCGAAGGAGCCGATGCGTAGCTGTTCATGGGCGCGCCGGTAGTACGGGTTTAAGTCGGCTCGACTGATAGGCCAACCGCTGTGGGGGATCCAACTACGGGCTTCAAAGTCGATGGGGTCGAAGGGTACATAGCGAACTCCTATCGAGCCATCGCCGAGCCGAATGCACCAAAGGTTCGAAGTGCCTCCGAACTGTCGGGATCGGAGGTGCTCGAGCCGTCCGTATGCGTCCCCCACCGTCTCCCCTCGGTAGAGGCTCGTGGCTTGCGAAGAGCGGCGTTTTTCGCCGCCCGGGATAACGACGACGTGGAACCGCGGGGCGAGAAGTTTCGCGAGAGTCACTCCGGCGGGGCCCGAACCCACCACGCATACATCAGTGTCGAGGCGACATCCGTTGGGGACGCCCATCGCTGGCCGGAGCATCTCGCGAGCGTAACGTGTAAGTCGATGTGACGTCACCCACTCGGTGTACGTTGAAGAGGGAGATCGATGAGGGATTCTTACGCGGCCCGTCTCATACCAGGACGCGCCGCGTCACTGGCCTCTCGAAGGGGAAGGACTTCGTCGCGGGCGTCCTCAAGGTCTCCTCCGAGGGCGTAGTGGGCGGCACTCAGCAGAGATCTCGCGATCCAGGCGGCTTGAGGACCATGGCCCATCTCAAATTGGAGGGCTTGGCGAACCCGCCCAAGAAGTCGGGCGAAGGCGTCGGCGTCGCCATCGGATAGTTCCCGCAAAGCCTGTTCGACGGACCGGAGAAGAAGGTCCGGCGCCCCCGCCGTGGCCTTGAGATGGCTCAGGTAAAACCGAGCCACGCCGCCCGCCGAGGGGCTGGGATCGGTCGGGAGACGCGAGGTGTCGAAGAGGCTCCAGGCGTCGGCACCGGGGAGAAACTCCTCCGCGGAGATCTGCTCCGCTAGGCCCAGGGGTTCAAGGAGTGCGTCCACGGCGGCATCTGCACGGTTAATGAAAGCCTCGACCTCCTCGCGTACGGATCGAACCGTCCCCAGAGGCTGCTCGAGGTATAGGGCGTAGAGCTCGAAGTCTCGGGGCTGCACGGTCTCGTGAAACCAGCCCTCGAGGCTCTCTAGACGCTCGCCCGTGTCATGCTTCCACTCCAGCGTTTGGACCGTTTGGTGCTCGAGCTCGACCTCCTCGGAGCCCCCGAGACGCTCGAGGACAAGCGCCAGCCCAACGCCGAGATCGACCTCTTCGGGGTCGACGTCGGCCGAGAGATCGAGGTCGTGGTGCTCAGCCCAAATCCGGTCATCGGGGCCAAGAAGCCGGAGCCCAACCAGACTCGCATCCGCCGCGTAGTATGTGACTTCGACCCGGTACTCCCCCTCTGGTAGGCCCTCGGACGGAGGCGGCTCGTCGCCGTCGTCCGAAACCCAAGGGTCCTCGTCGGAGGCCACCGGGACGGCCTGACCGGCAAGCACGCAACCTCCGGGACCGAGCCGGGCCAACATCTGTTCTACGTGCTCGAAAAGACCGAGGGAGTTCGCTCCCCGGGCGCGGAGGTTGGGAATCTCGATCTCGAGGTCGACCTCCGAGAAGCGGAAGCTCCCGCCCTCCAGGACCGGGACGCTCTCGTGCACGGCCTTTTTGGCGAGGACATCGAACTGCTGGGCCAGGAGCTCTATCTTCGCACAGGCGACCTCTCGGTCCTCCACGGAGCCCGGTGCCTCCCCAACGTCTTCGGCGAGGGTCTGCATGCCGACCAGGCGGTCTTCGAGGAGGTGGAGGCGGGCGCGGGTCCGGGCACCGAAGGCGAGGGCGCTTTCGAGAGCGTCGAGCGAGCGGTGGAGATCGGTCGCTTCATCGCGGGAGGGACGCCACAGTACCGGGGCTTCGTTTCTTTCGGGGCTCGCAGCGGGGGTGCGCATGCCCGGGTCGAATGCAGGCTTCGGGCCAGCTTGGAGGGGCGTTCCGCAGGCGTGGTTTTGCGCATCCTTCGGGCGCTTCGCGCGAGGGCTTGCGTGGCTCTCCCTGGGGCGCAACCACCTGCGCGTCACTCACCGCCCTGCGACCCGGAATCGATCTTCAAGCCCAGCCACGATCGCGCCGCGTGCTGGGCCTCCGCGAAGTCGACACCGTGTCGGGCGAGATACTTACGCAGTCGGTCTGCATCGTTCGGGGTGCCTTTGCGAGACTTCCGCGACTCCGCGAAGAGCCGGCGTCCGGCGGCGCTGAGGCTCTCGGCGCGGGCGCACACCCTGAGAACCTCTTTGAGGGCCACTTCGTCGAAGAGGTCTAGAGCTCCAAAGCGCTCCGGGAGCTCGGGGCCCGGCGTCGCGGACGTGGCTGCGGCGGGACGATGATTTCGCCACGCTCGCTGCAGCCGCGCCATCTCGTGCTCGACGGTATCGAGGTCGATGCGTCCCCCCGGAGCCAGGGTGGCCATGCGGGTCAGACTGGCACCGAAGTCCCGGAAGTTTCGAGGCCACGGAGCTCCGGTGGCGAAGGCCACGAACTGGTCCCGAGCCTCTCGGTTGAAGGACACCCGGCTTCCCGTCGCTCGCTCGATGCGCCGAATCTCGTACTCGAGGTTGGGCTCGATGTCCTCGGGACGGTCCGCAAGGCCGGGAAGCTCGAACGTCCAGAGATCGATCCGGGCGAGGAGGTCATCCCGGAAGCCACCCTCCGCCACCTGGGCAGAAAGGTCTCGATTGGTTCCGGCTACGAGTACGAAGTCGCTCTCGACCTCGCGGTCTGCGCCCACGGGAAGAAATCGCTTCTCTTCCAGGGCGCGGAGCAACATCGCTTGCTCATCGAGGCCGAGCTCGCCGATCTCGTCGAGGAACAGCATGCCCTGGTGAGCGCTGCGGAGGAGGCCGGGGCGGGCGGAAACCGCCCCGGTGAACGCGCCTCGTTCGTGTCCGAACAGGGCCGACATTGCTTGGTCGCCGCGAAGCGTGGCGCAGTTTACCTCCACAAAGCGCCCTTCGATACGTCGGCGGCGCCTACGCAGTTCGTAGAGGTTGCGCGCCAGCTGAGACTTTCCGGCCCCCGTCGGGCCGAGGAGGAGGATCGGAGCTACACTGGCCACCGCGACCCGCTCGAGCTCCTCGATGAGGAGGTTGAAGGAAGCATTGCGGGTATCGATGCCCGACTTGAGAAAAGAGACACCCTCCTCGGCGCGGCTCGAGAATCGACGGGCAATGGCGTCATATCGGGACAGGTCCAGGTCAATGATGGAGTGCTTCCCGGGAGCGGAGCGGTCCTCGCGCGGCGGGGAGGTCTGAAGGAGGCGGCCGGGGATGAGGCGGGCCTCGACGAGAAGAAACCAGCAGATCTGAGCGACGTGGCTTCCGGTGGTCATGTGCACCAGGTACCGCTCGCGCTCGGCGTCGAAGGGATAGGTATCCACGAAGTCGTAGAGGGCTCCGTACACGTCCTCGAAATCCCACCAGTTAGTCACTCCGACGGGATGGACCCGAACCTCAGTTGTCTCGGAGACGCTGCGAATATCCTCCGCCACGAACTGAGCCAGCGCGTCGCTGCCTGGTCCATGCAGCAACTCGAGCCGGCTGACCTGCAGACTGTCTTGCCGAGCGAGATCGACGGTGGGCCGCCAACGCTGCCAGCGCTTCGCGCTCCGGCCGCGGTCGAGGGTCGTGCCGATGATGCCCAGGGCGACGGTATCGATGCTCATTCGAGCTCGTCGAAGGCTTCGCCGACGAGCTCGGCGAGCCGGTCCGCGTCCGGCGCGACGTCTCGGTCGGCGTTGAAGCCCCAAAAGAGCCTTCCGACGTAGCTGGACAGGGCAATGCCGACGCCTTGCTCGAGATAGAGGGGCACGAGGGGATAGGTCTCCGCCATGGGCTGTCGACAAGGTACAGGGGAATCTGCGGCGCGGGTACATTCGTGACGACCATGTTCCCGGCACGGTGGCGATAGCTCAGGCGGGCGGAGAGGGTGACGAGCGCGGGGGCGATGAACTCGGCCACGGAGGTCAGGACGTCCGCGCCCAGAGCTTGCTTCGAGTCCTTAGGCTCGAGCTGCTGCGACATCGGTCGTCCGAAGCTAGTCGCGACGATCGGGCGGGGGAGGGCGGTGTGGCGCACGTGGTCGTCGATCGGGCCGTCCCAAACCCGCTGCTTCGAAGATCGACACCGAGCCCGCATGCTTGTGCAGATCGCCGCTCTCGAGATCGAGAAAGCCACGATCCAGAGCAGAGAGGCGATGGTGGTCTCGGGACATCGGGGCGACCATGCGCGGGCCGAGCCTACCCGCCAGGCAGTCGAGACCGGCACGACAGGAATGTCCGGGTGGGCTGCCCTTCGGCTGGGCTCGCGACGAGGGCCATGGCAGAAACCCCCGAAGTCTCAACCCTGCATGTGAGCGATGGCACTTGGCCCCGTCCCTGCTAGGCTTCGAGGGGCATGAAGTCTGCCCCTCTTCCGTGGCTGTTGCCGGCCGCTCTGTTGACCACCGGAACGCTCCTAGACGCCCGCCCCGCTCGGGCCTGTGGCGGCCTGTTCTGCCAGCCGGCACAGCCGGTGATCCAGACCGGAGAGCAGATCTTGTTTTCGGTCGATCGTACCGCTGGCACCGTCGATGCCATCATCAACATCCGTTACTCCGGTCCCGCGGAGGAGTTTGCGTGGATGCTCCCCCTTCAGTCCGCCCCGACCGAGCTTCAGGTCGGCCCGCAAAGCGCCTTTCAGACCATCAATAACCTCACGAGTCCGCAGTTCAACCTGCGGTTCGAGACGAAAGGCGCGTGCCGCGACACGACGAGGTTCGTCTCCCCGGATGACGAAAATTCGCTTGCGAGCGAGGCCGCTCCTCCACAAGACGCTGGGGTTCAGGTAATCGCCCGCAAGGAGGTGGGTCCCTACGATACGGTGGTACTGGCCGGTGAGACTCCGGAGGCGGTGCGGACGTGGCTGGTCGACAACGGCTTCGCGGTGACGGACGCGATGATGATGCAGGTCATTCCGTACCTCCAAAAGGGTGATGTTCTCCTGGCCCTCAAGCTCCGCAAGGACAACGACGCCGGGGACATTCAGCCGGTGCACGTAACGATGGCCGGAGACGAGGTCTGCGTGCCCCTCCGTCTAACCGCTATCGCCGCCGTTCAGGATATGGACGTGACGGTCACGGTGCTCTCGAGCGAGGGGCGCGCCGTCCCCGAAAACTACTTCGAGGTGGAGCTGAACCTTGCTCGACTGGATTGGTTTTCGCGGGGTGGAAACTATCGAGAGCTCGTGGCTGACGCGGCTGATGAGGGCGATGGCAACGCGTTCACTACCGAGTTCGCGGGGAGCGCGCGCCTCTTTGATGGACAAGTCTATCCTCGGGGCGGGTATCCTCGAGCCTTCCTTCTCGCCGCCGGGGACTTTCCTGAACTGGTGACGGCGCTCTCGGATGCGGCGTTGGTCAACAAGCCCGGGGTTGGCCCCATCCTCCGCCGCCACGCCCAGGGGGCGCTCAAGACGGAGCTGGATGCGCAGGCGGCAAACTTTGACCGGTGTCCGGTCTGCTTCTCGGACCAGCCCGGTGAGATCGACGTCGATGCGGTCATCGAGGAGGTGTGGACCCGCATCGTGAAGCCGGAGGAGCGGACTCAGCAGCTCTTCGATCAACAGACCTACGCCACCCGGCTCTATACCCTCATCTCCCCGGAGGAGATGACGGTGGATCCAGAGTTTGCTTTCCGAAGCGATCTCCCAGACGTGAGCAACGTGCATGTGGCTACCCAGGTTAGCGAATGCGGCTTTGCGGGCGACGTCACCCGCGAGTATCTTCGTATCGAAGACACCGGCGACGAGATAGAGCTCGAAGAGATCGGTGCCGTGCAGGCTGCCTTGCCGGCGGCCCGCCGTGTTCGACAGCTCAACGAAGGAGTTGATGTTGTGGACAACCGGTCCGTCATCGACAACCTCCTTGGCAACGGACGGGGCTGCACCTGCGCTCGGCATGCGGGTCGCCCCAGCGCGGGGCTTTTGCTGCTCGGCCTGGCCGGCTTCGGTCTCATCTTCACCCGTCGCCGGCGCTGACGTTCGGCGGCAGCGTGAGGGGCTATGTTGGGCCCCTCCTCGGCCTTGCCGCCGGGGTGGGATGCGTATCGGTCAACGGCCACCGGGAGGCGACCCCGGTGGCTCCCGGTCAAGTGGAGGCCCTCGCCGCGGCCGGAGGCTTCTACGAAAGCGAGGCGGGCTGGCCCGCACCGCTCTCTGCGCTCGGGGTGCGGGTGGGGATCGCTTCGGGCATCGACGTTGGGGCGGTTCTCGGGCCGGTTCAACTTCGACTCGACGCCACTTTTCGCTTGGTGGAGGCGGGGCCTTTGACCCTCTCGCTGAGTCCCGCTGTGGCTGCGGGGGCCCTAGGGCTGGAGAGCAGCGAAAACCTCAGCGCGTTCTTCACTGCGGACGCCTCCTTGCTGGCCACGATCGGAAGCCCCAGGGTGAGGGGTACAGTGTTCGTTGGACCTGGGGTGGGCTTCATACCCCCACAGGAGGGACGCGAAGGGGTCACGGGCTTCCTCATACGCCAAGGGGGGGGAGTTCGTTTTTGGGTCCTGCCCCGCTTTGGCTTGCATCCGGAGGCAGTAGTCACCACGGACGCAGGGCAGGGCTACGCAGTGGTGGACGCCGCTTTTTCGCTGGGCTTCGTGCTCAGGTTTGGCGACCTCGAAACAGGCTCCTGATATCTGCGGCGAGACGTTTATCCCCAGGTCGCGGGACACGCCTCCGAGCTCCAGGAAGGAAGCGCTCTGGGGATTGGCACGGCCTGTGTAGAGTCGCGGGGCATGGTCAACACCATCGAGACGGGCGCCAAGCCTATCAAAGCGTGGACGGATGGGGTGCCCATGGACCCGAGCGCGGAGCGTCAGCTCTACAACGCGGCCCAGCTTCCGTTCATCTACAAGCACATTGCCGTGATGCCGGACGTTCACGCTGGCATTGGGGCGACGGTGGGCACCGTGCTCCCCACGGAGCGCGCCATCATCCCGGCCGCCGTGGGTGTCGACCTCGGGTGCGGGATGATGGCCGTCGAAACGAGCCTCGGAGCTTCAGAGCTGCCGGATAGTCTTCGGGCCACCCGAGTCGATATCGAGGCTGCGGTGCCGCACGGGCGCTCTCACCACGGTCAGCGGGGACGGGACCAGGGCTCGTTTCGTCAGGAGCCCGGTCGAGTGACGAGAGCGTGGAAAAAGCTCCGTCCTCGCTATGAGCAGGTAGTGGACAAGCATCCTCGGCTCGGCCAGGGGCAGGATGTCCTGCAGCTCGGAACCCTGGGGGGTGGGAACCACTTCATTGAGCTGTGTCTCGACGAGCGGGACAAGGTCTGGGTGATGCTCCACTCCGGCTCGCGCGGCGTGGGCAATCGCATCGGTCGGTACTTCATCGAGATGGCCCGGCAGGACATGCGACGGCATCGCGTGAATTTGCCGGATCGCGACCTGGCCTACCTCGAGGAGGGCACTACCCGCTTTGACGACTACGTCGAAGCCGTGGGCTGGGCGCAGGACTACGCCCGCGTGAACCGAGAGCTGATGATGGAGGCGGTGCTCGAGGCCCTTCGGCGGACGCTTCCTCCCTTTACGCTCGAGGCTCAGGCGGTGAACTGCCATCACAACTACGTCGAGCGGGAGGCGCACTTCGGTCGCGAGATCTGGGTGACCCGCAAGGGCGCAGTTCGGGCTCGCGTGGGCGACCTAGGCATTATCCCAGGCTCGATGGGGGCCAAATCATTCATCGTGAAGGGCAAGGGGAACGCGGAGGCGTTTTGCTCCTGTAGCCATGGGGCAGGACGGGTCATGTCGCGCTCCGCCGCCAAGAAGGCGTTCACGGTAGCGGATCACGTCGAGGCGACACGAGGGGTGGAGTGTCGAAAGGACCCTGGCGTCATCGACGAGACACCGATGGCCTACAAGGACATCGACGCGGTGATGAAGGCTCAGGAAGACCTGGTCGAGATCGTCCACACCCTCCGCCAGGTGGTTTGCGTGAAGGGCTGACATGGAGGCTTTCGAACCTCTCGAGATCGACGGCCGGGACGGTGAAGGGGGCGGCCAGATCGTCCGGACGAGCGTGGCTCTGTCCGCGGTTACGGGCCGCCCCTTGCGGTTGATTCGCGTGCGCGCCGGGCGCGCTAAGCCCGGTCTTCAAGCTCAGCATTTGGCCGCGGTAAAAGCCGTGGCTACGGTTTGCGAAGCCGACACGGACGGCCTCCGGCTAGGGGCCGAGCGTTTTCGTTTTGTCCCGGGGAAGCTCCGGGGCGGGCGCTTTGATTTTCGCGTAGCCACCGCCGGGAGCGCAGGCTTAGTCTTGCATGCTGTCCTGCCAGCGCTTCTCCGTGCTCCCGAGCCCTCGGAGGTCGTCTTTGAGGGCGGAACTCACGTGAGGTCAGCCCCGCCCTTCGAGCACGTGAGGTACGCGTTCTTGCCGGCTCTGGCCGAGATGGGGATTCGTGCCGAGCTGACTCTGGAGCGGCCAGGATTCTTCCCGAAGGGGGGCGGGCGCATGGTGCTTAGGGTCGAGCCTTGGACGGAGCTACACCCCCTCTCGCGGAGCGAGACGGTCGCGATCAAGACCGCCCAGTTGCGGGGCACATGCCATGTCGGAAAGCTGCCGAGCCACGTCACGGAGCGCGCGGAGCGTCGGCTGAAGAATTGCGGCGTGGCGTCGCTTCCGGACGAGGGTCTTGCGCCCAGCCCGGGACCGGGCCTTGCGGTGTGCGTGGAAGTGAAGGCCAATAAGGCCGTCGACGTCGTCACGGCGCTCGGGGAGAAGGGCCGGCCGACGGAGCACGTCGTCGACGAGGCGGTCGAGTCGGCTCGCGCGCATCTCAAAGCCGAGGCCCCCGTCGGCCCGTTCCTCGCGGATCAGCTCCTCCTGTACCTCGCCCTCGGGGCCGGAGGCAGCTTCCTGACGGTACCGACCACGCGGCACTTCGAGACCCAAGTCAGGACCCTCGGGCGCTTTCTCAGCGCTCAGGTGCGGATGACGCCGGCTGAGGGCCGGGTTCAGGTGGAAGTCGACGCCGCCGACATGTAGCGAGCGATGCGATCCAGAATGTCCATCACTTCGGGGGCATCGCGAACTGCGGCGTCTCCTATCGACACCGCCAGCTTCGGCTCCCCCTGATCGTCCCAGTCCAAGGACAGGCGAGGCTCCTCTCGTGTCGACGGCCCTCCCGAGAGGAGTCCGGAGAGGGTGGGGCCAGTGCCGCCGTCGAAGCGCGCCAGCGGGAGTCGGGCCATCTCCCGGGCCATCCAGTCGAGGCCTAGGTCGGGTTCTCGAGGGCGTCGCCGTTCGACTTCGCGGCCCGCCTCCTCGGGAGCCAGGCGTTCAAGCTGAGAAAGCGCTCGGTCGCGCTGGGGGGTAGATCGAGCTCGGTCCTCGAGCTCCAGGCGCACATCCTCGAGGCGTCCGCCCGCGTGCAACGTCCCGCTCCCCCGGAGGACGACCGAGCGTCCCGCGGCCGCCTCTTTGCGGGCGGTAGGCATTGAAGCCGACCGGGGAAGAGGGGGCTCCAAGCTTGCGGCCATGGAGAAGGCGCCGGGCCCATCGACGCCGAATCGAAATCGCATCCGAGCTCCCGGGACTTCGACGGCCGTGCGCAGTGAGCCGGCCTCACCGCCCCCAGAGGCGGCCTCCGCCCAGTCCTGGAGCCACGTTCTCAGATCTTTCCCAGGGGGCTCGGAGTCCTCACCCTGAGGACCCCCGGGGTCGTCCGAAGGATCCGAAAGGCGTCCGAAGGTCTCTGTGGCTTCCTTGCCGAGTCGAAGATCCGCGCCCGCTACGGCTTCGACCTTCAGGCGAGGGCTCAGCGTCTCCCGGACTCCGAGGCTGACGCTTTGGGACTCAATGAACAGGTCCGGGTTCGCGTGCACCTGACGGGGGTGAACGAAGACCACGGCCTCTGAGGCCTCACCGTCTCCGTCCTCGAGCTCGGATACGGGGTCACTGAGATCCTCCCCCGTACGTTTCCGGGTCATGCGAACCCGGACCTGTTCATTGAGTCCCAAAGCGTCAGCCTCGGAGTCCGGGAGACGCTGAGCCCTCGCCTGAAGGTCGAA
>JBCBRU010000283.1:0-10776 GCA_039819565.1 Myxococcota bacterium
AGCTTGCCTGGGTGTACGGCCGGCTCGAGCGCTGGGAGGAGGCCGCCGCGAACTATCAGGCCGCGGAGCTCGCCCATCGCCGCGTGATCGGACCCAAAGGCCCGGGCGTAGGCGGGCTCATGAACAATTGGGGCTGGGTCCTCAGCGACCATCTCGGGAAACCGGCAGAGGCCGAACCGCTCCTCCGTCGGGCGGTAGCGATCCTCGATACGGACGAGGCCGCCACCGTGTGGAGGGGACGTTCGCGCGCGAGTCTCGCGAATAGCTTGAGGGATCAGGGCAAAGACGAAGAGGCGAGGCGCTTCTATCTAAGCGCCCTGGAGCTCTTGAGATCCGCAGAGTCTGAAGGTGAGGACCTGAGTGAGGAGCGCGCCGAAGTGGAAGCGGACTTCGCTCGACTCAGCTCGACCGAAGCTCCGCCTCCCTAGAAGCCCCCGCTCACATCGGAGGTGACTTGCGCCGCGTCGCCCCGCCGCCGCCGGGGTCGCCGCACGAGAACGGAAACCTCGTTTGACCGTTGCCGTCGAGGTCGACCTCGATCTCGCTCTTTTGGAGAAACCACGGGATGCCGAAGGAGATCCCATCGAGGGAGAAGCACCAGTGGTTCTCGGTGGTCGCGAAGGACACCCGACCCACGTCGGAAAGGACGTTGTACCCCGCGCAGCGGGCGTCCTCGACGTCGACGTCGCCGTCGTTGTCACAGTCCGGGAGCGCGTCCGGAGCCTGGCCCTCAACCACGAAGGCTTGGAGTCGCACGATGGCGTTTTCGGCGGAGTTGATGTCGATGCCGGGGAAGAACCAGCGCGCGAACCGCGGATCCACGGTCAACGGTTCGGGGCGATCGATGAACTCCGAGGTTAGGCAGGTGTCCGGGTCTCCGTTGCCGCCGACGCAGCGATCCACGAAGCGATAGCGGGCAAAGAGGAAGGGCGGCACCACCATGCTCACCCCCACGCTCGAAGTCGGCCGCAGGGGGATGGGTCGGTTCCGAAGCTCGAAGGTGACGTCCGTCATGAGGCCAGCTAGGTTGCGTCGCGCCAGAGGCTGTATCTCCCGCAGCGCGTAGTCCGTCGGGCGACCCTGGGCATCCCGCGCCGTCACCACCCCCTCCAGGAATCTCCCCGCTCCCACGTTGGAGAGGATCACCAGTCCCCGGAAGTCTTCATTTCTTCCGTAGTCGATACCCGCGAGCTCATCCCCGGCGGGGCCCACGAAAGCGGCTTGGTTGTCGTAGAAGATGAGGTTCGGAGGCCCCGGGGGATTTCGAAAGCCCCCGTAGCCTCGTGGATCCAGAAGCCCCGGAATGTCGACGTCGGGCTGAACGAAGAGCAGGACGTCGCGGAGACAGAAGGGATTCTCGTCCCCCGGGGGACACTGAGGCACGTTCTGACTGCAGTCTTCGAACGCAAGACACCCGTCCACGTCGCGGAGAATGGCGGTGCTCCCGCTCCCGTAGGTCGGGAGGTCCCCGGCGAAGGTGATCGCGCGGTCGGTGAAGGTCACCTTCAGGCTCAAGCGCCATCCCGAGCGCCCTTGGATGCTTCCCCACCCCGGCTCCTCGAACTTCACCCGCAGAAAGGGCGCCGAGGCCTCCGCCGGGGTGCTCTCGAGAAGGAGCACGGCGCCGAGCAGCGGGACGAAGAATCTTGCACTCTGGATAAGACTCACGACATCTAAGACAGTAGACGTTTTCACCAGAAGATCAATGCAGTGAAGTGGCGCCAGCTCTCGACCACGGGCCCGAGCAATCGCACGGCAGAGGCCCGACGGAAGCCGGGTCCCTACCGAGCTAAGGGGTCGAGTCAGCGAGTTTCGAGAACAGAAATGCCCGCGCGAACTCCCAGTCTCGCTGCGCAGTTCGCGGCGTCACCTCGAGGACCTCCGCGGCGTCCGCGTTGGTCAGCCCGCCGAAGAATCTCAGCATCACGACCTGGTACGGTCGCTCGTAGGAGGCTTCGAGGAGCTCGAGCGCGTCGTTGAGAGCGAGCATGTCCTCGACGGGGGGGGCGATGGCTCCAGCCACGTCGTCTTCGATGGGCACCACGGGCGTGTCGCCGCCGCGCTTTTGAGACGACTTACGTCGCGCGTGCTCTACGAGAATGTCCCGCATGGCCCGAGAAGCTACGAACAAGAAGTGGCGACGGTTCTCGAAATCTTGATGACCCCCGAGCGACCGAAGATAGGCTTCGTGAACCAGCGCCGTGGCCTGCAGCGTATGCCCGCGCCTTCCGCCCACTCGACTTTGGGCGATCGCGCGAAGCTCGCCGTACACCAGCGGTAAGAGCGCATCTTGAGCGGTGTCATCGCCCTCGCGGGCCCTGGCCAAGAGGAGGGTGAAGTCGCTCGGCTCCACGCGTCTACGTGAGGTAGCACACCCTACCCAGGGAACTAAGACGCATTGTACTTCGGGAGAGATGCGTTCGAGCTCCTTACGCCCTGCCCTCGCCCTCTTGGGACTTCTTCTCGTCATTGGCTGCGATGCGGACGAGCCCGAGCCCGACGGCCCAGCTGACGCCGGGGCGGTCGACCTCGCCAAGGATGCCGCGATCCTCGAAACCGACGTCGGCGCCACGGACCTCGGAGCGGCCGAGGATGCCGGTGCCGAGGACACGGGAACCCTCGACAGTGGCTCCGACGCCGGGACCGCCGCGGGTCTCCTCCGCCTCGAAGGTGAGGCCCTCCCTTCCTTCGCCGTCGAGGTGCACGTGGGCACGGAGGTCTTCGCCGTGACGGCCGGGACGGACGGCCGCTTCTCGAGAGAGATCCCCGTGGACGGGCGGGGTCCAGCGGTGGTGTGGCTCGAGGCCCGGGCCCCGGCGCCCAACCCGCAGCGGGTTCTCGCCTCGGTGCTGGATACGGTCGACAACCTGCTCGCGCGGGCCGGGCCGGATCGGGTGCTGGATGTCCTGGAGGCGCCGGGGAACCACCTCTCGGCCCTGACCACGGCCCGCTTCGGAATGATCTGGCAGGTGCACGGGGCCGCGGTGCCGGACACCCGCGCGGACCTGCAGATCGCAGATCGACGGGCCAACGAGGCTCCCGGTCCTGACTTCGTGGTCACGGCCGCCCTCATCGACCTCGCCTTGCAGGACCCCTTGCGACTCCCCGCGACCGCGACCACCACCCTCTCCCTGGCCACCGATGGCGCCCTCTCCCAGGTGTTTTCGGAGAGCCTGACAAAGGACGAGCAGGATGCCGCGGTCGGTGCCCTCATCGCTCGGAGGGAGCTCTTCCGGCCCAGCTGGGAGGCTGCCACCGAGCTTCGCAATGTCGAATATATCTCAGACCTTCGGCGTCAACGCCGCGGCGCGGTTGCGCTCCGGCGCGGCCAGCGCTGGGACTTTCAAACAACCCAGAACGGCATCTTGCGGCAGGGAGCGGCAAGCGACGGAAGGCTCGTGGCCAACGCCGGCTTCACGTGGTTGCGCTCGGGCCCCGCGATCGAGGTGAGCTTCGCCGCTCCGGCTCTGAGGACGACGGCCGTCCCCGACGTTGATACCGTCCTCGCTGCCATCAATAACCCCGCTCTGGAAGAGACGATTCGCTTCCTCTACGAACAGCGAGGGCCCCTAGAAGTCCCCCTGGAGCAGACGGGCTCGGTACTCTTGCGTGCACCGGGCGACGTCGATGTCGACTGGGTGATCGAGGAGCAGCGCTGGACCTACCGTTTCACAGAAGCCTTCGCCGGGACGGGCCTGTCCATTCCCGATGCACCCGCCCCGGATGTTGTCTTGGGGAGGCTATGGCGGGACGCATCTGGGGTCGCCTTCGATCGCTTCTCGGATGCGCAGCTCCGGGGAAAGACTTGGGTCCTTCGTATCTATGGCCCCAGCCTCAACCCCTCTTTCTTCACGGACAGCTTTGGGTCCGGGGAGGACATCGTCATGGCCGCCGTCGTCACCCTCAACGACGATCCCACCCAGTCCGTGACGCTTCGCAACCACGGTTTCGCCCCCGCCCCTAGCATGACCTGGAGCCTGACCCCGACCGGGCAGCTCGAGCTCCGCTACGCGGACGGGATGCTGCAGACCTTCGGGCTCTACGCCGAGGTCGGAGGAGAGGTGGGCCTCTTTTCCACCCTCACGCGCCCGGAGGGGATCAACGTCGAATACATGCGAGCCGCAGAGGTGGACACGAGCCTTGCGCTCACTGCGAGCGAGCTTCTGACCCCAATGGGCCGGTACTGGCAAAACACCATCAATCGGGAGCCGAATACCCCCCCGCCGGGAGCCGAGGTCGCAGCGCGAGAGCTCTTCGGCTTCCGCTTCTTGCCCGCGGATGCGGCGGAGCGGGTCTTCTACTCGGTGATCGACGCCGCCTTCACCATCGAAGACTTTTGGACCTATCGCCTCTCGCAGGGAGAGGTCGAGATCTCTCATCCTCGAAGCTCGACCGATTTCAGGTCCTGCGCGGGCTCCATCGACGGGAGCTGTATCCTCTTTCGACGCCGAACGTGGACGCCTCTCGCCCTTCACAACGGCTGGCTCTACGTACTCGAGCGGGATGAGCGTCGGCCGCCCGACTTTCAGTGGGACGGTCAGGCGTGGACGAACGACGCAGGAGAGCCCCTCGGCGATGGGGAGTTCGCCTGGCTCATCGCTCCTCGCATCAACGCCTACTTTGTGCGCGACCTATCCTTGTAGCGGTCCTTTCGGCTCGATTTTCTTCCTGGATGGCAGAGAAGTTACAGGGTTCTAACAACCTTGTCGGAGACCTCGACGACCTCTATCTTGTCCGGGCCACATGCCGCTTCCCGACGCCCGCGGACCTCTCCTGTTGCTCACCGCAGTGACGGCGCTCACGCCGGCCTGCGACGACGTGTTTGGCGGTCGCGGAGCCGTCATCGATCGGGCGCTGCTGGACACCCCGCTGCTCCTCGCCGGAGTGGTCATCGGGGTTGAGGACGGGGGCGACGAGAACCTGGGCAATCTCAAGATACGAGCCTCCGCCTACAACGCAACGGCGCGTTTCGATGAGTCCGCTTCGCTCCTTCGCCTTTCGGCATGTATCCGCGACTGCGGTCGCGGGGCGCAGAGCGAAGTTCTGACCATCCCGGTTCTCGACACTTCCGAGGGAGCTCTCGAGTTGGACCTCACCTCGGTTGCGGAGAGCTTTGCGGTGTCTTCGCTGGTGGGAGACGAGGGACTTAGCGTCGAGGCGTCGAGCGCCGCCCTCGTCGACGCGGACGACGAGCTGTTCATCTTCGATGTCGAGGCTCAGATCCTTCGTGAACAAGAGAGGACCTCGTTCGGGGTCACGGTACGCTGGACGCTCGCCCGCCCGACGATGCTCCATCGCGACTTTGCTCTGTTGGGTCCGCGCGAGGATATCGGCCTGTTTACGACGCAGCGCTCGGCGGCCCCGCTGACCACCCGCTGGAGGCTCGAGGAGCCGGTGCACTTCTTCGTGAAGGGTGTTCCCGACCTCTACATCCCCGCCTTCCGGTCGGGCTTCGACATCTGGAACGTCCTGAGCCAGGAGGTTCTCGGTCGAGACATCGTGTCCTATGAGTTCATTCCCCCCGGTGATCCTCGAGAGGCTTCGCTCGTGACGGGCGACATTCGGGCCAACGTCGTGGAGTGGGATACGACGAACGTAGCCGCCTACGGAGGGATTGGCCCTCGACTGGCGGACCCCGCCACCGGGGAGATCTTTTGGGGAGCTATCCTCGTCCAAGGTCCGGGGATCCTCGAACTTTATCGGGACTGGTTCGATATCGACGTCCTGGACGACGCGAGCGGACAGAAGCTGCTTGGCCTTCGGCGACAGAAGCTGGGGTCGCGTTCGGCGTCTTCGGAGCCCACCGTCCTCCACTTAGGGGAGCTCGAAATCCGAGCGGCCGAGAAGGGGTGCGACTCCATGGAGGACCGCGTTACCCAGTTCTTCGAGGACCGGCCCCCGGAGGTCACCTTCGAGGACTATATGTTCGGATACTTCCGAAACCTCGTCGCCCATGAGATCGGCCACACGCTGGGTTTGGGGCACAACTTCATGGGCAGCCTCGCCGACGACGGAGCTGGCCCGCCCACCAGCAGCGTCATGGAGTACGTCTGGCGAGGGGCCCGACATCGAGGAGAGCTCGGAGACTACGACGCGGCGGCGCTGCGCTTTGCCTACGGAGCGGAGCCCGTGGTGGACGTCCCTCCCTACTGCATCGAGACCGTCAACCCCAGCGAGCCGACCCGAAACGCAGAGTGTTCGGCTCAGGACGGTCAGGCCGACCCCTACGGCTACTTCCTCGCTCGTATCCAGCGCGTCATGGAACGAGCCATCCGAGCGGAGGCCGTGGGTCAGGCCCCGATTTGGACCTTCCCGGACCTCATCGGCCCCCTCTCGAGCGGTATGTACGGAGCGCTCTTCTACGCCAGCAGCGCCGCCGCGTCCGCGGACCGCTGGCGGCGTTTTCACCTCGCGCCCGATCGTCCCACAGACCCGGGAGAGATCGAGACCTATGTCCTCCAGGAGGTCGAAGCGGTGGTCTGCGGGAGCTGGGTGAGCGACCACATCGAGGCCACCCATGCTCTCGATCCCGAAGCCGGCATCGCTGCCGCTCAGGCTTGGTCCGCGATCGTCCAGGACATGGACGACAAGAGGACCCAGCTCGAGCTCCCGACCAGCGACTGCGCGCCTCTGCAGCGTCTCTCCTTTTCGTTCTGAAACCATGATGCCGACACGACTACTGATTCGCCTCCTCCCGCTTTTCGTAGCGTGCTCCGCCGAGGAGGCCCCGGCGAGCGAATCGCCGCCAGCGACCGCCGCCACGGCGGATGTCACGCAGGTCTCGGTGTCGGGGGTCGAGAGCGCCTACCGCTTCTCGGTTCGAGTCCGGAGCCCGGACACCGGCTGCGACCGCTATGCGGACTGGTGGGAGGTGGTCGATGCCGCCACCGGCGCGCTCCTTTATCGCCGCATACTCCTGCACAGTCACGTTTCGGAGCAGCCCTTCACCCGCTCCGGCGGGCCCGTCCCCGCTCGCGCCGACCAAGTCGTGGTGGTGCGCGCCCATCTCAACACCGGAGGATACGGCGTCGCTCAATCCGGCACGGCGCAATCTACCTTCACCTCGACGCGCACCGCAGAGGGTTTCGGGGTCGACCTGGAGACCGCCTCTCCCCAGCCCTCAGACTGTGCCTTCTAGGGGGTTCGCGCCGACATGACCAAAGAAGTTGGCGTTCCGGAACGAGGCAGTCCAGAGGGCTTGCTCGGTCTCGGGTTCGGATCTACGTCCCGAAGGTCGATGACCTTCACGTGGTCCACGGAGCGCGACGACTGTGGGCGCGCTATGTCTCTTTGGCCGCAGACGTAGAGGACTCGAGTCGACGTCAGCGCGCCAAGCTCCTCCTCGCCGCGGTCCCTCTGTTCGAGGGCGCGCTCTTCGGGGGCGCCGCGCTCAACCTGGCCTTTGGTCTCGACCAGGTCGCCGTCGTAGACGTAGCGGTGGCGGTTGTCGCGCTGGTCGTCATTCCGCTGATCGGTCGAGGCTGCGTCGCGACCGCGGCCGGCCTCTCAGGATTCCTGGCCACGGTGGTCGTGGTCGCAGGTGCCTGGGGGACGAGGCCCGGGCAGGATGCCCTGCACGCTCTGTTCATCGTCCTCCCTCTCATCGTGGGCCTCATTTCCGGCACTCGGGTTCTTCTTTTCGCGTTTCCGTTGATCCTGGCTCTCGCCTACGACTTGAGCGACGGTCGATTCCTCTTCGAGCCGGGATCTCCGTGGTCTGACGAAGATAGGTTCGCGGCCAACATCCACGCCATCGCCCTGTGCATGACCGGCGGGCTTGCGGTCATCTTCAACCAGCGCCAAAAGGTTGCGATCGGGCGAGCCCTCGAGGCCCTCGACCGTCTCGAGGATGAGGTCGAAATCCGGAGAGCGGCGGAGTGGTCCGCGCGGGGAGCCGCCCGCGCCAAGAGCAACCTCCTGGCGGTGATGAGTCATGAAGTCCGAACGCCGCTCAACGGGATCCTCGGTCTCGCCAAACTTCTCGAAGACGAGACCCTCACATCAGAGGCTCAGGACAACCTCCGCACTCTCGAGAGCTGCGGCGAGTCACTCCTGACCCTCCTCAACGACATTCTCGACTATTCGAAGCTCGACGCGGGCAAGTTCCAGGTCGAAAGCGCGCCCGTCTGCGTGCAAGAGGTCGTGGAAGGGGCCGCTCGTCTTCAGCGGGGGGTGGCCGAGGACGGAGGGCTGGACCTGCGCGTCGTCCTCGACCCCAACCTCCCCCCGTGGGTGCGCGGAGACGCCGTTCGGCTGAGGCAGATTCTCATCAACCTGACCAGCAACGCGCTCAAGTTCACGCACGACGGCGGCGTGGTGGTCACCGTGGCTTGCGCCGAGTCTGGTGTGCGCTTCGAGGTGAGCGACAGCGGTGTCGGGATTGCCCCCGACAAGCTTGCCCACCTCTTCGACCCCTTCGTTCAGGCTGAAGCCTCGACCTCGCGTCGCTACGGAGGCACCGGGCTCGGGCTGACCATTTGCCGGCGACTCGTGGAGCTGATGGGAGGAGCCATCTCCGTCGAATCCACGGTGGGGGTGGGAAGCACCTTCTCCTTTAGTCTCCCGCTCGAGGCTTGCCCGGCACCTGACCCGAGGGCGGAACAACAGCGCGTCGCCGAGAAAGAGTTTCGGCGACCCCGAACCCTGATCATCGACGACAACGTGGTGAACCTCCGAGTGGCTGCGAAGCTCCTCGAGCGTCATGGCTTCGAAGTCGAGACCGCCGAAGGTGCCGCCGAAGGTCTCGAAACCTTCGAAGGTGGCCGATTCGAGCTGGTCCTCATGGACCTGCAGATGCCCGAAGTCGATGGGCTCGAGGCGACCCGAAGCCTGAGAGCCACCGAACGAGGTCGCGCGGCCTGGATCGTCGGTTTGAGCGCAAACGCTCGCCCTGAGGACCGCGAGTCCGCACTCGAGGCAGGCATGGACGACTATCTCACCAAGCCCTTCCGTCCGCCCGAGCTCTTCGCCATCCTCGAAAGCTTCGGGGCTGCGGGCCCCGAAACCTGAGCGGGCATGCGCATCTCGGGTTCGCCGCTCGGCCGCTTCGCGCTCGCCCTGGACGGTCATCGAAAGCGAAGGGACCGAAGCTTGGCCCGCTTGGCCGCCGGCACCCGGCTTCTGTCCGCCCGCGATGACCCGGGCTCGGTCTCGGCTGTCCAGACTGCCGAGGCCACCTCGCGAGCGGCCACCCAGGGTCTGCGCAACCTCAATGACGCGCTGTCGCTGCTTCGTGTTCGGGAGTCCGGACTCCAAGAGCAGATGAGCGCCCTCCATCGCCTTCGGGATCTGGCCGTCCGCAACGCTCAGACCTCCCTGTCCCACCAGGCGCGGATGGCCCTCCACCGGGAGGCGAGAGCGCTCATCGACAGCATGAACGACGCGACCACCCGCGCCGCCTTCAACGACCGAGAGGTACTTTCGGGGAGGGCGCAGAATCTGGCCATCGCCGTGGGAACCGAGGCACCCGTGACCATTGCCGAGCTGCGCAGCCAGCCGGACCTCCTGGGGATTCGCTACCGGCACGATGTCGTGAGCAACACCGGCGCCTGGGCCTCGGGTGACCTCGAGATCAACGGCGTGGTCATCGAGCCCCCGGAGGTGGGCGGGCAGGCCACGGAGGAGGATGTCGTCGACGCCATCAACCGCCGGAGCGCCGAAACCGGAGTTCGAGCGGAGCTAAAGTCCCCCGACTTCGTTGAACCTCCGAACTCCAGTTTCGAGGAGGTTTCTTTCGCCGGACCGATCACCGCGGCCACGGAAGGGGACTGGGTTCTCGTCGAGGTCGACGGCTGGCAGGGCGACCTCCAAGTCTTCCAGAACAGCCCCACGGGAGCGGCCGACGGAGGTCGCTTTGCGGAAGTCGACGTGAACAACGGAACCAACGCGTTCAGCCGTGAATACGACTTGGACCCGGGAGAACGCCGGCTTCTGGTCTTTGCCACCCGGCGGCGCATCGAGTTCTTCTTCAGCGGCCGCAACGAGGTCGACGTCGCCTGGAACGGAGCCGCCTTGGGCACCGTCGTGGCCGCCACGAACACCGCCTGGAGCTACTTCGCCTTCGAAGTGGTGGGCGGTTCGGGGCCCGACATCCTCACCTTCAGCGAGTCCGACGCCGACGGAGTGGGAGGGCTGCTCGACGACGTGAGAGTGCGGCAGACCATCGCCCTTCGCTCGGCGGCCCCGATTTCCATCGGGGGGGCAGACCCCGGCCACGCCCTCTCGGAGATCACCCCCGGGGCCGGTCAAACCATCCAGGGGACATCGGCGGGGACCTACGGAGACCTCGAGGCTCAGCGAAATCTATCTTCGGAGCGCCTCGACCTCTCGACGATCGACGACGCCATCCAAGATCTATCCCTTCACCTCGCCCAGACCGGGGCCGACCTGAACCGCCTCCACGCCACCGGGGAGGCGCTCGCGGCCCGTCGCATGTCGGCGCTTGAGGCCCTCGAGCCTAAGACCGCCGCGGACGTGGCCGCCGAGTCCGCGGAGCTGCTTCGACGTCAGGCGCTGCTGGAGGCGAGCCATCCCTTGCTCGCGAGATACCGAAGGGCGTTCGCTCGCAGCCTGCTCACTCTCCTCGAGTGAGGGGCAAGCTCAACCGCCGAAGAGCTGTCTCAAGCGGGCGAGATCCGCATTCATCATGTCCTGCACCTCTTCCGGGGGGACGATCTCTACGCCTGCTTCACGCTGCTGCTGCAATATGACCTGCGCAATCTGGCGATGCTCCTTGCCTTCGGGGAAGGACGAGTGGGCCAGGCGTACGTTCCTCCA
>JBCBRU010000284.1:0-10731 GCA_039819565.1 Myxococcota bacterium
CGCTCGCGGGCGCGCCGATCGACGCTCAGAGCTCACTCGCGCTGGACGAGCTCTTCGAGCTCGCGGACGAGGCCGCCGCGTGTGGTCCAGCTTGGATGGGTGAGGAGCTACGCTGCGCGCCGGAGTCCCCAGCTGCGCACCTAACCTTTCGACAGGTGTACGCCGACGCAGACTGCTCGACGAAGGCGGTGGCCCTTTCCGCCGGATCCAACCCTCCACGCTTCGTCCGGACCAGCGACGGCGCGGCTTCCGCCGCGGGGGCGAGCCTGCCGCGCGTACGGGTCTTCTCGCTCGGCCCCCGCATCTCGAGTCCGTATTGGATCACGCGGGGCTGTACTGCGATGCCGGAGGGGCAGGAGGCCTATCTCTTCGGCGAGGAGGTGTCTGCGGAGGTCTTCCCTCCCCTCGAGCTCACCCTCGACCCGGGCTGAGAGTTCACCCCTTCCTGGCCAGGACCCCACCAGCTTCGCTTTGTGCGCTCAGGGGCCGGCGCGAGCCGTGAAGCGCTGCACGACGGCTGAGAGGAGGCTCGGGACCACCCGCTTGGCCAGAAACTCGGCTTCCGAGGTGTAGGCCGTGACTGCCACGATCGGGGTTCGGTCCCCTCGGGAGCGGGCCTGCGCGGTGGCTCCGAACCCGTCCGGGATGGGCATCTCGCAATCCATGAGCACAAGGTCGAAGGTGGCTCCATCGAGCCGCTCGAGGGCTTCGGCGCCGTTCTCGGCGAGCTCGACGGTGCACCCCATCCCGCCCAGCATGCGCCGTAGGACGAGCCGGTTGACCTGATTGTCGTCGACCACCAAGACCGTCGGGTTCGGCTCCGCGGGGCCATCGCAAGGGGGGGCGGCCGAGGAAGGAAGGTAGGGAATCTCGAGCACCGCCGTCGCGCCCCCACCCGGACGCTCCTCGAAGCGCAGACGCCCCCCCATGACACGGCACCACGGGTCGGACCGCAGCGTCGGAAGCAGCTTTTGCCGCCTCCGTGGCGCGAGGCGTCTAGTCCCCTGCCTAATCCTGCTCCTCGATAGACGAGATGTTTATCAACCCCTCAGGAGTGCACGAGAGCATACATATCCACTCTGGATCCCGGCAAAAATCCCAGTCGACCTCTGCCTCCATGACGACCTTTGAGCCAGAGCGCGTCTCCCATTCATCCCATTGCTCCGTCGAGAGATCGAGCGACATACATCTTCCTGCAGTGCTCGGGGCGAAGCGTCTCGCATCTTTTTCCGAGGCAAAGAGATTTACGTTGCCTCGCCTGATCACGATGACCCCTTCTACCCGCACCCTCGACCCATCGAGCCCTTTCGCCTGCGTCATCAACTCCGGCAGCTTAAACACACGTGGAGGCACCTGACTCACGCAGGCCATACTGCAGACCTGTATACCCAGCGCCAAACATGCAACCATCCTCATCTCCGCAGCACCCCATCGGCCCTTTGGCGCTCTGCGAGTCACGCTGAAGCCAGGCTGCTCCTCCACGCACGCGTCGACAAGGCCCTCTAGAGGGAAACACCCCTATGTAAGGAACCGTCCGAAATCGGCCAGCGGCACCTGCCCGGCCCATCTGGGAATGGCGAGGACCGTCCAGCGCGGAGAGAGCCGTTGGAACTTGAGCGGGACGGGGGGCTCATTTCGGCACGCTGGGGCCTTCGGCCCCGGCTCGCGGCTCGACGCGGCCGGCGGACACCCGATTCCCCGTCGAACACGGAAGCGATGGGTCTCCCTTTGGGCGCTTCGGACCCGAGGGGCGCTCCTCGAGGATAGGTCCTTGACCGAGGCGGAGAGAGCGAGACACCGGCCTTGGCCGCGTACGACGAGCGCGGAGAGAGCGCGAGCGGCCCTCGGTCGTCAGGCCGACGCGCCCGCTCGGCGCCGGTGGCGCCGCCACGTCAACGGATTCCTGATCAGCAGACCTCCAGCCGTCCAAGGTCGCCCCGGAGAGCGACCCGATGACCTTCTCCCTCGACGTCCTCGTCGTGGACGACAACCTCATCAACCTCAAGGTGGCGCAGCGAATGTTCGAGCGTATGGGGGTGAAGATCGATGCCGCTCACAACGGAAGAGAGGCCGTCGAGAAGGCGCGTACTCATCGATACGATCTCATCTTCATGGACATGCAGATGCCGGAGATGGACGGCCTCACCGCAACCCGCGAGATCGTGAGGAAGGCGGCGGTCGATCTCCCCCCATCATCGCGCTGACGGCCAATGCCAAGTCCGAGGACCGGCAGCGATGCGAGGCAGCAGGAATGTCCGATTTCATCGCGAAACCGCTCCGCAGCCGGAGCTCCGGACCCCGCTGTGCGAGCACGCTCCTCCCCATTGGGGCGCCATTGCGAAGTCCACCGAGCGCGACGACAGTCTAGCCAGCCAGAAGTCTGGTTTTCTACCGTCCTGCTCGGACCTTCCACGAGTCCTTGGGGAGGACCTTGCGATCTTCAACGCTGAAGAAGATCAACTGAATCAGACCTAGGTCTTCGAAACCCTTCTGCATTCGACACCCGGCCCCTGCCGCATACTCCAGACGGACGGTCAACCTCTTGCCCAGACCATCCATATAGAGATGTCCCCTTAGAAGATCTTCGAGCGCGGCTTCTCCGAGGTGCATCTCGGCCGAGACTCCCTTCTCGGGATTTGTCAACGCCACACTCACGTCCATCCGGCAGACCTTAGCCTCAGGAACCTGCTCCACTGGAAGTCGAAGGTGCAGCTGAATGACATCTCCACCGTTCAGCTAGTCGAAGAAATCTATCAAGCGAGTATGTGGAAGCACCTCGCCGTGCTTGCCGTAAGAAGTCGCGTCCGCCCACTGAGGCGGCACTGCTATCCCGGATAGAATAAGCAGAATCAACCTCTTTCGCATGACCAATCCACTAACGTAGTTCAGGTTGTTTCGCAGCCTACCGGATGCCGCGCATGGCTAAGCGGTCGGTCGAAGATTCGAAGACCGTGCCGTTTCTTTTCGGGGGTGAGGGCAGCGGGGTCGGGGAGGGGTGCCGGTGGTGTAACCGTGTGGCGTCGTCCACCGAGAGAATGGTCATTTCACGCCGGCGGGTCAGGGGTGTTCGCCGGGGCAGCCGTAGGAGCCTCGACGCTTGCTTCCCCAGCCGTCCTCCAGCCTCCGGTAGCGATGGGCGAAGTCCGGCCCCATCCGATCCGAGATGGCGGCCTCGAGGCGGTCCCCGGAGGTCATGAAGGCTCGATACAGGCGATAGATGGGCGACTCCGCCCCGGGGTTGGCGGGGGGCGGAAGCTGTCCTGCGCGTTCCAGAGCGAGGCGCTGGAAGGCCTGCTGAATCTCGAGGGTGGGGACCTTGTCGTTCATCTCGCTGGCCATGGCGTTGGGGGCCAGGCTGCCTGTGTCCCGATCTCCGGTGACCTCGGTGTAGAGGGCCCGAATGGTGGCCACCAGCTCCTCGTGATGCTGCGCGAAGACCTCGTCCGCGACCGCCTTTTCCTCCGGGGTGATCTCGAGCCGGTCCATCTTGGCCGGGCTCATGTTGGGAGGTTCGGCGGTGAGCGCGAGGTGATCGAAGCGAAGCTCACACTCTTCCGCCATCCGGTTCAGGGTGCCTTGGTCGATGTCGACGATGGCGTCTTCCTTCAGGTCCCGCTCCGCGGCCGCGAGCTTCTCCTGAGTGTCTCGGAGCTCACTCTCGAGCTGGCTCCGACGCTCGACGAGCGCGTCCCGCTCCGCGAGCACGCCCTCGATCTGCCTGCGCACCTCGACGGGGAGGGTGGCGAGAAGCTCGGCGCGCTCTTCTGATGCCTCGGGCGCTCGACGGGCCGCGGAGGGCGGAGCCCCGGTGGCCACGGCCCCCCCATCGGGGGCGCTCCGGAGGGTCACGGTTTCGCCCGCGCGCACCACGGAGGGGCCTTTCGCGGCCTCCGCGACCACCGCCCCTTCCGACACGGACACCGTCACCAAGGTACCGGCCAGGGCCGCCCCGGCGGCCCCGCCCAAAAAGGCAGCGGGAAATGCTTTCATGGAAACAACCTCGATTCTGAAGCAGGTGCCGGTCACCCGAACGGTGCCGGCGGGGGTTTCGACGATGAAGGGACCGCCCGGATCCACGCGATAGAAGATGTTGCCGGCCGTGTGGTGGACCCGCGCCCGGCCCTCCCCATCGATGGTCCAACGCGCCGCGCTGCCCACCTCGGCCACCAGGACGCCTCGCGATCCCAGCCGGACCGAGGTGCGCTCCGCGAGGTCCGCAAGAGAGCCTTCGCTGGCCTCACCTCCCGAACGGCGCCGCAGCTCCATGCCCCCGAGGGCGATCAGCGCCGCCGCAGCCGCGGCCGCCGCGAGGCTTCGTCGTCGCCGACGCGCGGACCGCGCCCGGGTCGCCTCCGCGGCCCGGGTGGCCCGCTCCGCGAAACCGGGCGGAGGCAAAGCGGGGACCCACGCCTCCAGGGCGCGCCGCTCCTCGGAAGACCAGCTGTCGAGGTCAGGATGCATGAGTATCTCCTTCGACGGCCGCCCGGAGCGCCGTCCGCGCGCGAGCGAGTCGGGACTTCACGGTGCCCACGCTCAGATCGAGGGCCTCGGCGATCTCGGAGTAGTCGAGGTCGTGAAAGGCTCGCAGCGCGAGGATGGCTCGGTGCTCCGGCGAGAGCTTCGCCAAGGCCCGCTCCACCTGATGGGCCTCGACCCTCGCCGCGGCGGTGGCCTCGATATCTTGCTCGGACGGCAGGCCTTCAGGGAGGGCCACCGTAACCTTTTCCCGCCGCACCAGGTCCACCGCAGTGCGGGTCGCGATGGTGAGGATCCAGGTCGAGAGCCGAGCCGAGCCCCGCGGGTCGAAGCTCGAGAGCCCGCGATGCACCTTGACGAAGGTCTCCTGAGCCACGTCTTCGACGTGGGCCCGGCGGCTAGAACCCAAAATCCGCCCCACGAGGCCGAAGACTCGGCCTTCGTAAGCGAGAACGAGGTCCCGGAAGGCGTGGGCGTCGCCCTTGCGCGCCCGGGCCAACGTAAGGGCATCGAGCTCGCCGGCGCTCGTCCGACCGGCGGATCGCGGGGCCGGAGCGGCCCGGCTCCCGAGCGCAGTCGGGATGCGGCGTCCGATGGCCATCGCCCTCACGCCCCTTACACGTAGAACGCGGAGCCACGGTTCCCCCACGCACTCATTTTTCTCGGATGTGGCCGGGGCGCACCGCCCAAGGGTCGCAGGCGTCCCATTCTGGGTCGGACGAAGGTGCGGCGAGACCGGCCGAGTCGGTCCCGAACGAGAGCGGCCGATGGCGGATGACGTGGCCCCCCACGGTCTCGGTCGTCCGACGCTGAGCACCCTCCTCCTCGTGGGTATGACGCTCTCGGGATCCCGGGCGAGCGCCACTTCTCCGAGTGAAGAGATCGTCCAGCTGACGGCGGCCATCGAAAGGATGGCTCGGGAGTCCGGCCCCACCGCCGCCGAGGGCGCGGGACGATTCGAGGCCGAGGCGGAGGCCACGGGGAGCCTCGATCAGCGACTTTGGGGGCTCTTGTGGGCCATCACCAACGGTTTTTTGGACACACCCCAACGGGCGAGAGCGCTGGCCGAGAAAGCGGACGAAGCGCCGCTTCATCGGTTGGTGGCCGAGACCTTTCAGCGAGAGCCCGGCGAGAAGCTCGAAGGCGAGGATCCGGTGGAAGTCCTCTCCCGTAGCCCCGATGCCGTAGAACAGGGGCTGGCTCATGCCCTGATGTCCTTTCTTCGCTATCGAGAGGGCCGCTTTCCGTCGGCGGTTCACCACGCCAACGACGCCTTCGCCAGCCTGGAAGGCGAGGCAAGTCCGATCGCTCGGGTGGCCTCGAGAATCGCGCGGGAGGTGGAGCGGGTCTCGCGCGGATACATGAAAGACACCCGCGGCCTCATCGCCGCCATCGAAGCCATCGAAGCGGACCTCCGTCCCGGTGAGATGCCCCCCGCCTACCCCATCTATTTCTACTCCTGCGCCCAGGCGGCGGCGCGCGGAGGCGACCTCAGGCTCGCGGAGCGGGCCGCTCGACTCCACCAAGCCCGCCTCGGACCGGTACGCACCGTAACGGGGTGGCTGCTCTTCGACATCTTCGCCCGACGGGGAAAGTTCGACGAGCTCGCCTCGGTCCCCCTCGAGCAGGTCGCAGACCTGCCTATGCCGTTCCGGCCCCGCATCCAGGCGCGCATGGCCGAGGCCTACGCGCGGCTCGGCCGCGTCGAGGCCGCGAAGCAGCTCATCGCCTCCGTCGACGAGCTCGTACGGGCGGGGGCCGGGAGTCGATTGCGACTCGAGAGTCCGCTCGAGCTCGCCAAGGCCGCGGTGGCCTCGGCGCAGGGCGACCTTCGCGCAGAGGTCTCGCATCTTCGTCGATACGGCGAGGTTCTGCAGCAGGAACAGAGTCGGTCCTCGGCGGCCGACGCCCGCAAGCTCCACGCCACCATCGAGGTCAGCCTCGAGCGGACCCGCCAGCTGCTCGACGAGGAGAAGAAGCACGTCGATCTGGCTAGGGCGTTGATCGGGCGACAGCGGAGCATCCTCGGGCTGCTGACCGTCCTCGCGCTCCTGCTCGCGGCGGTGGGCTTTGGCCTCGTACGGAGCCGACGGGTGCTCGCCCGAGCCCGAGATGCCGCGAATGACGCCAACGTGGCCAAGTCCCGGTTCCTCGCCACCATGAGCCACGAGATCAGAACCCCCATGAACGGGGTCCTGGGCTTCGCGGACCTCCTGGCCGAAACCGAACTCGACCCGGCGCAGCGAGAGTTCGTGGCTCACGTCCAGAACTCGGGTCAGCTTCTCTTGAGCCTCCTCAACGACATCCTCGACCACTCCAAGATCGAAGCGGGAGCCATGGAGCTCGAGACGGAGCCGGTCGAACTCGAGAGTCTCGCCGAAGAGGCTCTGGGGCTGTTGGCCGCGAGAGCGGCGAAGAAGGACCTTCGTCTGGGTCTCTCCCTGGACCCCCAGCTGCCGACCGTGGTTCTGGGCGATCCCACCCGGCTGCGCCAGTTGCTCCTCAACCTCGTGGGAAACGCCATCAAGTTCACCCTGGAGGGGGGCGTGATCGTCGAGATCGGCCGTCGGGGGCCCAGCCGCGAGGCCGAGGGGGTCGAGATCGAGATGAGGGTGAGCGATTCCGGAATCGGCATAGCTCGCGAGCGGCAGCAGGACCTCTTTCAACCCTTCCGGCAGGTGGATGCGTCGACGGCCCGTCGCTTCGGCGGGACGGGTCTCGGACTGTCCATATGCAAGAAGATCTGCGGGATCATGGGCGGTGAGATCGCCTTGGAGAGCGCACTCGGCGTCGGGACGACGTTTATCGCGAGGCTCCCGCTCTCCGTTCCGTCGAGGCCCGTCGAGGCGAACCCAAGTCCACTTGCCGGCAAGCGCGTCCTCCTCGCGGAAGCATGGGCCCCTTCCCGTCAGGCCGCCCAGCGGGAGCTCGAGCGAGCCGGAGCGGAGGTCGTCGCCGTCGCTTGCCTAGAGCCGGGCTCGGACCTCGACTTCGACTTCGTCATGACCGATGCAGCCCCGGACGTCTCGCCCCCATCCGCGGGCGTGAGCTGGTGGCAGATTGTCGCCGAGAGTGGAGCTCGGGTGCCGGAGGGCTTCGAGGGCGTCCTTCCCCGCCCCCTCTCCGCCGGAGGCCTCGCGCGACGACTGGCACCGTACGAGGGCCGTGTCGCCTCGCCATCGGCGTCGAGCTCGGCCTCGCTCGGCCTGCGGGTGCTCGTCGCCGAGGACAACCCAACCAATCAGGCGCTGATGCGCCACGTGCTCGTCGAGGGCCTCGGTTGCTCGATCGAGATCGTAGGAGACGGGCAGCAGGCCGTCGACGCCGTGGCCCGCTCCACCTTCGACCTCGTGCTCATGGACGTTCAGATGCCTGGAGTCGATGGTATCGAAGCGACGGACCGCATTCGGGCTACGGCGCGCGGAGCCAGCCTGCCCATCGTTGCTCTGACCGCCAACGCCTCTCCGGCGGATACTCTTCGCTACCGGGAGGTCGGGATGATGGACCACCTCACGAAGCCTCTTCGAAAGGAGCGCCTGCGGTCGGTGCTCGCAGAGATCGCGGCGAGACCTTGAGGTTGGACAAAGCTCTATCCCGTCTCAATCCGAGGGGATCCGGCTAGGCAGAGGTCGGTGCGGCTGCTCAAACCACCTAAAAATGAACCCACCAAAGCTCCTAGAAAACCTCAACCATTTCGGCAGCAACTCCTATTTGCCCGAAAATGGTCTGTTTTGAATAATGATAGACACTAGTTATATTTAAGTTGGTTGGAATCATTTTTAGGCGATTCGCTCACGACCTTTGAGGCAACGAATGAAGCAAAATGCCTAGGCTCAGCCCCTCTGGGCTCGTCCGGCCGGGAAAACGAGCCAATTCGAGGCTCCGCGGCGGGTTTGGCTTGCCGCTCGGGCCCGGCTTCGGCCCTTTCGCGCCGATGACGGCGGCGCCCCAAGAAGATCTCCGCCCGCTCATCGAGCGCGTCTGCGTCGAGCTCGAGCTGAATCCGATGGCGGCCCGCGCGGTGGAGCAGTGGATAAAGACGGACCCCGCGGACTGGCCCGACTGCTGCCTCAGCGGCTGCGACCCCTGCAACGCCCAGCTCCGCGCGGCCGCCCTCAAGGTGCTGGATGCGATCGGAGGGCCGCCTCCCCCGCCTCGATGAAGGAGGGTCACAAAAGATGACCCTCTCCGGGACCCGGAGGGCACTGTTGGCGGGATGAGTCGTCCAGAAAGGCCCAGTCTCGTCCGGGAGCGCCGCCCCCTTGACCTCCGCACCTGACCTTGGCTTGGACCACGCGAGGGTCAGCTCGGAGTCCGACTACGTCCAGCGGCTCCGGCGGCGAGAACCGGCCGCCCTCACGCGCCTGTACCGCGAGCAGGTCGAGTACATCGAGCGCCTGATGTACCGGGTCCTGGGGCCGGATCCGAGCCATCAGGACCTCGTGCAGGAGGTCTTCTTGAGCGCGATCGAGAGCTTCGGGCGGTTCCGGGGACAGGAGCCTTCGTTGAGGCCCTGGTTGGCCAAGATCGCGGTGCATCGCGCCCGAAAGCTGCTTCGGCGTCGTCGCGTCCGCCGCTTCGTGGGCCTGAGCGCGTCGGGCGAACTCCCCGAGGCCCCGTCCGCCGACAACCCCGAGATCCAGACGAGCCTGCGCCTCGCCTTTGACGCGGTGGCCCGTCTCGGCCCCGAGGAGCGCCTCGTGTTCAGCCTCCACGTGATCCAGCAAATGACCCTGGAAGAGGTCGCGGAGGTCGCGGGGGTCTCTCTGTCGACCGCCAAACGGCGCTTCGCGAAGGCCCGACGCCGC
Source organism: Myxococcota bacterium (assembly GCA_039819565.1). GTDB lineage: Bacteria > Myxococcota > Kuafuiibacteriia > Kuafuiibacteriales > Kuafuiibacteriaceae > JAHQVK01. Next base: position 9,285 of record JBCBRU010000284.1, read on the forward strand.
GTGGAGCGGGCCGTGGCCGAGCGAGAGACGCCCCTGAGCGGAGGCCGGCCATGAAGGAACAACCCGAGATGGCTCGCGTCTACGAGGCCATGCGCTCCGAGCTGGATCGGCAGCGTCCCAAGTTCGATCGAGCCTTCGGCCTCCGCGCCGTGCTCGCGCAGGAGCCACCGAGCGCGCCTCGGGCCGGCCGCCTTCGATGGGCGGGGGTGTCGGCGGCGGCCGTCGCCTTGGGCCTCCTCCTCATCATCCTCATCGTAGGGCGGCCCACCCCGCGAGCGGTGGACGGCCCTCGACCGTACGCGGCCGTGGATGCCCCTCAGACTCTGGTCTTCGCGGACGGCACCACCCTCGTGCTGGATAGAGGGAGCCAGGCGGAGGTGATCTCGGTGGCCCCGAGCGGAGCGACGCTGGACCTCAACCGCGGCCAAGCCCGGTTTCGCGGCGAACACCGCGCCGCCAACGCCTGGCAGATACGATGCGGCCCCTACGAAATCCGCATTCTCGGCACGCGCTTCACCTTCTCCTGGGCGCCCCACGAGAGCCGCCTCGAGGTCCACGTTCACGAGGGAGAGATCGAGGTTCGCGGTCCGGAGCTGAGCCCTCCCGCGAAGCTGGGACCGGGCGACCGCTTCTCGGCCACCTCAGCCTCCGCAGCCTCAGCCCCCGCAGCGGCCGCGAGCCCATCGGAGCCGACGGCGGCGGAGCCGAGCCCTCCGCCGGTAGGCGCCCCGCACCGGGACCCCGCCCTCTCCACCGAGGCCGTCCCGGCCTCCCCCTCGGAGCGCATCGCGCCCCCTCGCCGTCCCGCGAAGGCTAGAAGTCGCGCCGCCGGGCGGCGGCTCCGCCCGGCGCCAACGTCCGCAGGCCCCAAGGGTCGGGGCGACTGGAAGAGCCTCATCCGCCGTCGTGCCTTCTCGGCGGCGGTTGAGGTGGCTCGAGCCTACGGCCTCGAAGCGCTGTGCCGGGAGGAGCCGCCGTCGGCGCTGCTCAGCCTCGTGGATGCGGCGCGCTACTCGCGGGACCGCGCCGCCGCGCGAACGGTCCTGTTGTGCGTCCGAACCCACCACTCGACCGCCCCCGTCGAAGCCCCCCTGGCCGCCTATTTGCTCGGGCGGCTGGCTATGGAGCGGGAGGACCGGCGCGAAGCGCGAACGTGGTTCGTTCGCTACTTCGAGGAGGCGCCCCACGGTCCCTTGGCCGAGCAAGCCCTGGGCGAGCTCGTCGCCCTGGGAGGTGCCCGAGCCGCGACCTGGGCCGACCTCTATCTTCAGCGTTTTCCGCAGGGTCCGTTTGCTCAGCGTGCTCAGCGAGCGCTAGAACCCGCCTCGCCCTGACGTCCACCTGGCACCTCGGAGCGCGGAACCACGCCGGCGCTCGGGTCGGAGAGCGCGAGCTCGAGCGTCGAGCTGACCTGAAGGGCGAGGATGCGATCATCTCGCCCGGGGAC
>JBCBRU010000285.1:0-10703 GCA_039819565.1 Myxococcota bacterium
CGAAAGGACGGGTCGGCGTCCACAGACTTGCTCCCCACGCTCGGACTGGCCGGCGGCGTCATCAACACGGTGCACGTAATTGGCCCGAACATCTATCTCACGAACGACGCCATCACGTGCACCAGCGACTGCATCCGCCGGATCAGCAACGATGGCGGGGGGTCGTTTCGGGTGGTGGATTTGGGGAGCTTTGCCACCTCGCCCAACGACGCCCTTCAGGGGGTAGCGGAGGCCGATGGACGACTGTGGATGATCACCAACGACACCACGGACCTTCAGCTCTGGTCCCTGGATCTCAGCGCCTCGACCTTCCCAACGCCGGCGCGGCTCGAGGCTACCTACCCGGACATCGATACCTGCAACGGGCTCGAGGTCGACAGCATGTACTTCTACTCGGCCTGCGACGACATCGGAAACGGCGCCGAGGGTCTCATTCGGATTCGCCGAACCACCCTCGTGGCGGAGCCGGTGGCCGAGCTCACCCTGAGCATCTCCTCCGGCAGCTGGGGCGGGGTGCAGATCGCCGACCCAGACAGCGACGGCATCGCGGACGTCGCCTACGTGCAGGGAGACAACAACGGCAGCACCACGAGCGCCACCGGAGCGACCTTCTATGTGTGTCAGCCCGGGGGGACCGTACCTGCCTTTGCCGGACCCTTCGGGGCCGGAGTAGGTGACGACGAGAGCCTCGGCTACGACCCCTCGACGAACAGCATCTATCAAATCCGGGAGTCGTCCTCGCAGTACTTCCGCTTCGACTAACTCGCCTAGGCTAGTCCCACCTGAGCTCGTCCGGGAGAACCAGCGGCCCCACCGCGCCGATCACTTGCCTCAGCGCCTCCCGCCGGGCCCGCGTGAGCTCCGACCCGATGAGGTCCGAGCTCCCGAGCCACAGCCGATGGTCCCGCCGCCGACGGCCGTCGGCCTCGGCGATCATCGCTTCGATGGACGCCTGCCCTCCCGCGAGGGCCTCGCCGAGGAGCAGAAGCGCATCGGGCGTGACGAGAACGGGAGGCTCGAGGTGTTGCTGCAAGAGGGGGCGAAGCCTCGCGAGGAGCGTATCTACGTGGAGGTGAGAATCCAGCCCGTGGGGCGGACGGCCATGGCGCTGCGGAGGGATCAGGGATTCTGAGGCGGGTAGGTCGCTGATAAGCGCACGAGCGCGCTGAGCCAAATCGCGAGCCGAAAGCCGGACTTCAGCCCGCTCGGTCGCGTCGACGAACAACGAGCGGAGAGCCTCGGGCCACGCGGTCGGGGGCTTCGCGAGACCGCGCTCATGGATCCGGCGACACGAGGCCACGTCGCGGGCGCCGACCGCCGAGGTCCCTTGGAGCATGTAGAACAGGCAAAGCCCCAGCGCATAGATGTCGGACTTCGGGCTGGGCTTGCCGCCTCTCCAGACCTCCGGCGCCACATACTGCGGAGTGCCCACGAAGCGACTCCGCTGGACGTCGACGCCAAGCTGGGCCAGTCCAAAGTCGACCAGCCGGGGCGAGCCCGAGTCCCGTTCCAGAAGGATGTTCTTCGGCGTGACGTCGCAGTGCACGACTCCGAGGCGATGGACCGCGTCGAGGGCGTCAGCGGCTTCCGCGACTACCCGGAGCGCCCAGCCCACCTCGACGGCCCCTTCCCGCTGCACATGTTCGAACAGCGAGCCCCCATCGACGTACTCGGTGGCGATGTACCAGATCTGACGATGATGTCCGACGGCCAGAACCCGAACGATGTTTGGATGGACGAGGCTCGCAATGAAGCTTGCTTCTCGACGCGCCCGGAGCGAGACGTCGGAGGAGAGGCTACGCCGGATGACCTTGAGGGCCACCGCACGCCGATCGCGGGTGTCGAGGGCGAGATAGACCTCACCCTCGGCGCCCCGCCCGAGGCTGCGGCGAAGGAGGAAGCGGCCCAGACGGGGGTACGGCGCTGGCAGCGTGTCGGTGCTCACCGACGTCTCAGGCTCGCCCGAAACTTCTCTCGCTGCGATGGCGTCGGGAGTCGCAGGGTGAGCCGGTCGAGGAAGATCTCGAGCTGGCCTCGGGGGAGCGAGCTCGAGCCGTAGCCCAGCTCCCGCAGCTGTTGTTTGAGCACCATCTTGGCGGCCGGCCCGGCGAACTCGGTGAAGGCAATGAGGATCTGCCGCATCTCCTCCACCGTCACCGCGCCCACGGGGGGCACCCGCTCGATCTGGCTCGCCTCGATGGTGAGATGACTTCCCGACACGGGGGCGACCGGAGACGAATGGCTCAGGCTCAGCACCATGTCGGAGTCAAAGGCGTCGAGTCGCTTGGCCAAAGATCCGAACGCAACGTGAAGGAAGACGGGGTTAACCTCCCGTCCCGCGAGGGCCAGCACCCGCATGCGGTTGCGGGACATGAAAGCAAGAAGACCGCTATGGGCCTGCGCAACCGCCATCGAGATCGGGGCGGGATCGAGAAAGCGGTAGGACTCCGTGGCAGCCACGAGGTCCTTGAGGACGGTATGAACAAAACCCTCCTCGAAGGGAGCCTCGAGTCGGCTTTCGATGCATACGCCCTCTTCGGTATAGAGAGCAGCTCCCCAGACCTTAGGAACTCCGCATAGATTAACCAGCAGCTCAGACATCTTCCTGACCCTCGAGAACTTCCTGGGCGCGCTGGACGAACCTATCGAGCTGCCGGAACGCGTCCTTTGGAGCCGCCAAGGTCGCGGCGGCGATATCTCCGCCGCGGCTCGCGGCGACGCAGGACGACTCCTCGGCGACCACGGTCCATCCCTCCGTGGCGCCGAGCCCGAGGGCATGGGTGGCGGCGTCGAAAGCTTGATTCATCATTGCCGCTACCGCGGCCACGCCGTCACCCTCCTCGACGCCCACCGCATCATGCAGAGCCCCCTGACCGTCCGCGTGAACGACGACGCGAGTCTTCTCGAGAACGTCCTGAAGCTGTTCGGGGACCGTAGGGGCGGAGGACCGTGGATGGTCTGGGGAAGGCGTACTCATATCGACGTCGGCGGTCTCATAGGGATCGAGAGACTCGTCGTAGCCCGCCAACCGCACCGACTCATCAGTACTGAAGGCAGCTTGCAGGATGACCTCGGACATCGATCCCTGAATCGTCTCGCGCTCGGACGGAAGATACACTTCGTGAAAACGGGCGATGCCGGACCCGAACTCGAGACACTCGGCCAAAGCCGCGAGACCTTCGGCCGAGGCGGTCTCGGCGTGCACGGGCCGTCCATCGTGGATATATACCCTCGCGACCGCTCCACGGCAGGCCTCGTCTCCCCGACACCTCGTGGCGGTTTCGACCCACGGCACCGGGGTGAAAGGAGGGCTGTGAGGGCAGAGTAGAACCAAAAGGCCTTTGTGATTAGAAGCCGAGAGCAGCTGCAGGGTGTCGGCGATGGGCACCCGCTCGAGCCGACTCGCGAGCCACTGCGGCGACTGGAGAAGCTCGAGAAAGGTGCGGGCGTCCTCGGAGATGCCCTTCACCACGACGGAGACGCCGGCCTTGCGAGCAACTTCGCGCTGCTCTTCCGAGAGGCCCGACGGAGCGAGGAGGGCCACGGGGATGCCGCGCACCGCCGCAACATCAACCGTGGATCGCCAAGGCCGCGCATCGGTCCCCTGCTCGACGAGCACGAATCGCACGCGATGCTGCATCTCCCACGAATTGGAGCGCGCAAGCTCGTGGGCGGAGATCACGTCGAGCTCGACCCCGCGACAGACGCGACGCAGCAGGTCCCCGAGGCGATACACGGCGTCGGCGTCCAGCACCACCACCACCGGCGCGTGCCTTCGCGCCGGGCGCTCGACTTCCCTCCGGAGCGGGTTCGTGAGCTCAGAAGAGGGAGGCATAGCTGTCCCCCGTTTCCCCGGGCTGGGTATCTTGCGAGCCCTCCTGCATCTTCATCGTCGCGTTTAGGCTGAAGCGCATCCGCTCGAAAGACTGGGACAGCGCACGCACCTCCCCGATTCCAATCGGAGGCACCGGCTCCCCTACGCGCCCCCGACTGATCTCGTCGGCCATGCCGCGAAGGCGATTCAAGGTGCTGCTGATGTTGAACGCCAGAAGTCCCCCGAGGAGCGCGGCCCCGAGGCCCAGGCCAAGCGCTACCAACTGGACGGTCTCGAGCTGCCGGAGATTCTCTTCGGCAACCTCCTGGGCCCGAAACACGGCGTCATTCATGGTGGCGAGCACGGCGGGGTTAGCCACGCGGAGGGCCTGAAGCGCCTCTCGATGCTGGTTGGGGTCTTCAGCGAGCACCTCGATCGCCTCTCGCTCCGCCACCCAAAAGTCCTCGACCTCGTCCAGCTTGGCGCGGATGCGTTCGTCCCGGTTGACAGGAAGACGCGTCACCCCAGTTCCGTCGAGGCGGGTTGGCACTCGACCGCCGTCGCGCAAGGCAACATGCGAACGACTGAACAGCGCCACGGTGGCCTGGAGGGCGGCGAGCGACTGGGAGCTCGGACGAGCGTCATAACCCAAAGCCTGAAGCGCCGCTCGCTGGCTGAGCATCCGCTGTCGTCCAGCCACATCGATAGCGGCGTAGTTCGGCTTCTCGACGGTGGTGAAGTACCGCACCGCTTGGTCCATATTGGTCAGGACCTGGGGCGCTTTCTCCGCGAGGCGTGCCACCGCCGTGGCCCTCCGCGGCGAGGTCTCGAGGAGAGTGTCGATGCTTCCCACGACAACCTTCCACTCCGCATCTACCGCGTCCAGCAGGCCGACCAGCTTCGCATCTGCCGCCCCCCGCAAGCTCACCTTCACCCCCTCTTGGAGGCCGGCCTGCGCATCCCCACCGAGTCTCAACGCTCGATGAGATTGGGCGAACAGATGCACTGTAGCCTCCAGCCGCTCGCGTTGAGCGCGACTGGGACTCTGCGCGTATTCGAGCGCCTCCTTCGTGGCGCGCTGGCTCAGCATCCGCTGGCGCCCCGCGACGTTGATGTAGAGGGCGTCACCGCCGTCGGAGCTGGCGAGCTGGAGCGTCGCCCACAGCACGATGCCGAGGAGGCCCACGAAGGCGAAGATTTGAGCGAATAGAAGTGTGCGAAGACTCATGACGATGGACTACATGACCCGTACGCCGCGGCGGCCGGGTGGGGAAACGCAAATTACGCCACTTTTCGAAAATGGGGCACCTGGGGAGAAAAATTAGAGATAGACCCGCGAGGTTTTACAGATCTCCACCGAACGCGAGCGCTCAGAGGCTTTGCCCACGAGGAAGGGGTCAGCTCCGCTTGAGGATGATGTTGTCGATCAGACGGGTTGATCCGAGCGGCGCGGCCGTGAGGATCACGCAGGGTCGGTCCGCAGACTCGAGCGGCTCCAGATCGTAGAAGCTTCTCAGCTCGAGGTACTCCGGCTCCACGTGGGACGCAGCCATGCTCATCCGCGCCGCTTCGAGAAGCACACCGGCGTCCCGCTCCCCCTGGTGGTAGGCAGCCTCGGCCGCAAAGAGCCCCCGTGAGATCGAGAGCGCCTGCGCCCGCTCCGCGGAGGACAGGAGCCGGTTTCGGGAGGACATGGCCAGACCATCGGGCTCCCGGACGAGAGGAGCCCCCAGGACCTCGACGTCCAGGTCGAGATCCCGCGCCAGGATACGGAGGGCTACGAGCTGCTGAAAGTCCTTCTCTCCGAACACCGCCACGTCGGGACGCACGATATTGAAGAGCTTGAGCACCACCGTGGTCACGCCCAGGAAGTGTCCCGGGCGGTGCGCGCCGCACAGCCCTTGAGTGGCCTTCTCGACCTCGACCTGGGTCTGAAAGCCAGACGGATACATGCTCTCTGGGCTCGGAAAGAATACCGCGTGGACGCCGGCCGCCTCGAGCTTTGCAAGGTCCCCTTCGAGGTCCCGAGGGTAGCGGTCTAGATCCTCATGGGGCCCAAACTGCTTCGGGTTCACGAAGATGGAGGTCACGATGTGCTCGGCTCCGGCCGCCCGCACCGCGTCGACGAGGGACAGATGGCCGTCGTGGAGGGCCCCCATGGTGGGCACGAGGCCCACCCGAAGACCCTCCCGGCTCAAGGTCCGCAGGCTCGCTTTCAGCTCAGCGACGCCCTCGAAGCGCCTCACGCCTCGAGGAGGTCCTTCACTTCACGCGGTCCGAACAGCGGGTCCTTGGCGTGGAAGGTGTGCTCCTCCCCCGGGAAGATCCCTTCGCGCACCTCATCGCGGTAGGCCCGGATGGCGGCGGGAATGGTCTCACCCAGGCGAGCGAAGCGCTTCACGAACTTGGGCGCAAAACCAAGGTCCATGCCCAGGAGGTCCTGAATGACCAGCACCTGGCCATCGCACTCGACGCCCGCTCCAATCCCAATGGTGGGGATGTCGAGGGCCTGGGTGATCACTCGGGAAAGCTCCACGGGGACGCCCTCCAGCACCAGCGCGTAGGCGCCGGCCGCCTCGAGGGCGCGGGCGTCGTCGACGATGCGCTCGGCGTCCGCCGCGTTCTTGCCCTGGATCTTGAATCCTCCCATGGCGTGGACGGACTGCGGGGTGAGGCCCAGATGCCCCATCACCGGGATCCCGGCCCGGACCATCTTCTCGACCATGGGCGCAAGCTCGGCTCCGCCCTCCAGCTTGACCGCGTGGGCCCCTCCGTCCTTCAGGAGTCGACCGGCGTTCTTGATCCCTTCGACGGGGTCGGCCTGGTAGCTCATGAACGGAAGATCCGCCACGACGTGGGCGGTCTTGGCCCCGCGTGTGACGGCGCGGGTGTGGTAGATGATGTCGTCGACGGTCACCCCGAGGGTGTCGTCGTGGCCTTGGACGACCATGCCCAGGCTGTCCCCCACCAGGAGGACCTCCGCGCCGCCTTCTTCGGCGAGGCGGGCGAACATGGCGTCGTAGGCCGTCACCATGGTGATGCGTTCGCCGCGCTCCTTCATGGCGCGCAGACGTACGGTCGTGACTTTTTTCGGAACGGGGGACGGGGTCTTGCTCATTCTCAGGCCTCACTCGGTCGGTGCCGCGAGGGTCACCGCTTCGCTTGGTGGTTGTTTGTGGTTGTTCGACGTGGGGACGAGGACTTGTAGTCAAAGAGGAAACAAAAAGTGGGCGAAGAGATCAAGGTCTTGCGCCCATGCGCACGATTCGACGATCTGCCGACCCTAGCTCTGCCGCAGCTTTCACGACCTCCTGAGCCACCGACTCGAGTGCATCTTCGTCCTCCCCGAGCTCCACGCCGCCCAGCTCGATCCGCAGAAGCGGCCCGCTCTGCCACCTCTCCGCCATCCGGCCAAACCCTTGCACGAGACGCTCCATCCACGGGACCGACACCTGCCGCTCCCAGGGCCTCAAGCGGGCCCGGAGACGCGCATGCAGGATCTCCGGCCGATCCATCAGCAGCACGGTCAGGTCAGGACGCACCGCGCGGGGAGCCAGGACGGCGTGGATCCGATCGTAGAGGGCTAGCTCCTCGGAGCTGAGGGTGGCCTCGGCAAAGACGCGGTCCCGAGCGAAGGTCCCCACGGACAGCGCCCGTCGTTCGAAGAGCTCCCCTTGACGCAAGCCGTCCTGCTGCGCGTGGCGGGCGAGGAGGCAGAACATCTGGGCCGAGAACGCCCGCCCCGCCGTGGCTTCGTCCGGGCTCGCGCTCGCCCCGGCCACCGCTTCGATGGAGAGGGCCGCGGACAAGAAGGGATTCTCCCGAGGGTCGAGCTTGACGGTGCGCACGCGGCTCCGAGCGGCGAGGTGCCCCACCAGCGCGGCTTTCCCTACCGCCGGCGGCCCCTCGACCGCCACGAACCCCGGCCGCTCGCCCTTCTTGCGCTTCGCCATTCCGAGCCCGGAAAGCTCCCAAACCTTCGGGACCGCTGACAAGACCGCTGCGCGTCGATGGGGTAAGGGAAGGCGGTGCGCGACCGCCGGCGTTGGGCCCTCGTGATGGCCGCGATGACGAGCCTCGGGGGGAGCTTGCTTCCCCTGGCCTGCGACTCCGGAGCCTCGTTCACGGAGACGCGTAGCTTCACGTCGACGGTGACGATCGGCAACGCCATCCGTCTCCAGGTCGACGTGCTGGTGCCTTTGGTCATTGTCGGCGAGCGCCGCGACGACGTGGTGGTGGAGCTCGACCTGAGCGTCACCGCGTCGGCGACCGACGTGGCGCAGCGGGCCCTGGATGCCTGGACCCTGGGCGAAGGGAACGAGGGCGGCACCGCCTTCGTGGTGGTCGGGCCCCCTTCGGACGGGTTTCTCGGCGGCTCCGCAGTGGTCCGTGCTCCGCGGGACGTCGACCTTCGCATCCTTCAGCGCGGCGGCACCGTGGGCGTCGCGGATATGGAGCGCGGGATCGAGATCGACTCGGTGGGTGCCGTCCAGGTCGCGGCCGCCGACGACGATCTCGTGATCCGGGTCGAGTCGGGGGACGTCCGCGCCGACCACCAGCTCCGCGCCGGAGCGCGCGTGGATATTGCGGTGGGCAACGGCAACGTGCAGGTCGACCTGCCGGTGCCTCTCGACGCGAACGTAGACGCCGCCTCCACTCAGGGCGTGACCTCGATGCACAGAGACCTCCCGTCCCGGCCCGCAAGCATCCCCTATCGAGAGACCGCGGGCGGAGGTAACGCCTCCGTGGTCGCCACCACGACCGGCGGCGGCGTGATCTTCACCGAACGCAGGACTAATTGACATGGCAAGTTTCGTTATCGAGGGCGGGCATCCCATTTCGGGAACCCTCCGCCCGAGCGGCAATAAGAACGCAGCGCTTCCTCTCCTCGCCGCCACCCTCCTCACCGAGGAGGAGGTGGTGCTAGAGAATGTCCCGGACATCGTCGACGTCCGAGTCATGCTGGAGCTCCTCGAGGACGTGGGGGCTACCGTCTCGCAGCGCGGCCCCTCGACCTGGGCCATTCAGGCTCGGGTCATTGGAGAGTCGGATCCCCCCGAGGAGACCTGTAAGCGTATCCGCGCCTCGATGCTCCTCGCGGGCCCCCTCACCGCCCGGCGGGGCCACGTGCGCCTCCCTCCGCCGGGGGGAGACAGCATCGGGCGTCGCCGCCTCGACACCCATGTGCTCGCCCTGACGGCGCTCGGGGCGGAGGTCGAGGCCACCCCGCGCCACTTCGCCTTCACCGCGAAGGACCGGTTGCAGGGCGCGGAGGTCTTCCTGGACGAAGCGTCGGTGACGGGCACCGAGAACGCGGTCATGGCCGCCGCGCTCGCCCACGGCACCACCGTCATCGAGAACGCCGCCTGCGAGCCCCACGTCCAGGACCTCTGCCGCCTCCTCGTGGCCATGGGCTCGAAGATCGAGGGTATCGGCACTAACCGGCTCACCATTCACGGCCAGAGCCGGCTTCAGGGGGCCACCTACAAGCTGGGCCCGGACTATATCGAGGTCGGCTCCTTCATCACTTTGGCGGCCGTCACCGGCGGGGAGCTTCGGCTCGTGGAGGCCCGGCCGAACGAGCATCGCTCCACCCGCCTCGCCTTCGAGAAACTCGGCTTGCGCTTTGAAGCCGACGGAGAAGACATCGTGGTGCCCGGCGGCCAGGAGCTCCGGGTGGCCCACGACCTCCTCGGAGCGGTGCCCAAGATTGAGGACTCGACCTGGCCCGGCTTCCCTGCCGACCTCACCTCCATCGCGGTGGTGGGCGCCACCCAGACCGAGGGCACCATCCTCATCTTCGAGAAGATGTTCGAGTCCCGGCTGTTCTTCACCGACCGCCTCGCCGCCATGGGCGCCCGCCTGATCCTCTGCGACCCCCACCGCGTGGTGGTAGCCGGAAAGTCAGAGCTGGTGGGGATGGAGCTGGTGAGCCCGGACATCCGCGCCGGGATGGCCCTGGTCATCGCCGCTCTCACCGCGCGCGGCACCAGCGTCATCCACAACGTGCGCCAGATCGACCGCGGCTACGAGCGCATCGACGAGCGGCTGCAGGAGCTCGGGGCGCGGCTCGAAAGAAAAGCCTGACCCTCCGCGTCGCGAGGACGGATGCCCTCGGCGGTCCGCGGGTCTTTCGACTTCGGACGTCAAGACTCGGCGGCAACGCCGAGCTCGCGGAGGTAGGGCCAGGTGTAGATCCCGTCGTTGCAGCCGCCTTCGCTCCACTTGAAGCGGAGCGCGTAGGTGCCGACCTCTTCGATGCCGAGGAGCTGCATGCCCTTGAGGTTCGGCGGCTCCTTCTCGCCGCCGTGGCCGCGGCAGGTCGCGGACGGGCAGGCGTTGTGGAGGTCGTCGTACGGGTACTGAAGGCGCACGCCGTCGTCCCAGACGATCAGCATCCGCGCGTTGTCACGGTCGTTTCGAACCTCGGTGGCGCTCGGCTTCATGGCGTGGACCCAGCCCCAGCTTAGCGATTCGGTCCCCTAGGCCAAGCGGCTTCCGGCCCAGGCACCAGCCCGATTTTTTGCTTGGCTTGGGACAGCGGTCGGGTATTCTCCCGGTCCCCTTCGGGCGCATAACTCAGTCCGGTTAGAGTGCCATCTTCACACGGTGGAAGTCGCTGGTTCGAATCCAGCTGTGCCCATAGTCATTCCAGCTACTTATCGGCAGCCTTCTCCTCCCTATCCCCGGGGGTGACGGTTTCGGGCTTTGGCCGGCCTTTGATGAGCTGAAGCCCCGCAAAAGCCAGCCTTCCCGCTGCCTCTTTTTGAGCCGCGCGCTCGAGCGCCATCTCGACACCCTGGAGGTCGATGAAGAGCTCGTCGACTGGGTCGAGTCCGTCACCAAGGGCAAGGGGACTTCGGTCGGCGTCTACCCGGAGTAGCTCGAC
>JBCBRU010000286.1:0-10685 GCA_039819565.1 Myxococcota bacterium
ATAACCAGGGTATTCAAAGCTATCGCAACACGCTCTTCGCCTATCCCCGGGAGGGCGATACTTTTGGCGAAGCTCGCGTCGACAAGTTCGCCAACGCAACTTTTCGGCGGGTGGCGGGCCGCTGGTATCCCGCGTTCAACGCCGACTACACGGACATGAAGGTCGGGGACTTCGACGGCAACGGGCTGGCCGACGTCTTTACCGTCTCCGATCGCAAGGTCTACCTCCAGAAGGAGGATCCGGAGCTCGCGCCGATAGGCGTGGTGCCCGGTGAGCGTTACTTCCAGCCCGCGGGATTTGGAGCTCACCAGATCCTCGAGCTCGTGCCGAGGGGACCCTACGAGGATCCCAACGCCGTCATGCTCGTGGGAGACGCCAACGGCGACGGCCGGGATGACATCGTCATGATCACCGCCAACGACGCGGGGCGCGCCGTGTACCGCACGTACCTCTCGACGCCGAGCGGTTTTCACTACCATGCGATGTCTATCCTGGCCGGCTTCAGGCCCGACTTTCGGTGGTCACTGGCGGACGTCACCGGAGATGGGAAGGCGGACCTCGTCAATGTCTACCTGAACGGGACCACCCCGCGGATCTGGGTGCACAAGTCCTACAATGGGGCCTTCGGGTACAAGAGCAGCTTCACGGTGCTCACTCGGGCCCGGATGCAGGCGCAGGACGAGGTTCTGTTCGCCGACGTGGACGGCGATGGGCGCAAGGACATGGTTCACATCCTCGAGCAGAGCTCCCGAGCCCGCGCCAACGTGTACCGCTCCGTGGGCACGGGGTTCACGAGTACTTATTCGAGCGCCCGGCTCTTCGCCAACTTCAGCACCCGGCAGTTCTGGCGAAGCTGCGACTTCGACGGCGACGGTCGGGACGACCTCGTGAACGTGTATCCCGCGTACGATAATGTGCGATCGTGGCTCCATCTGTCGGACGGTTCAAACTTCGACTACCAGTCCGACTTCACCACTTTAGCCACGGACTACACCACGAACATGCAGGTCCATACCGCCGACTTCGACGGCGATGGGGAGTGTGACATCGCCCGCTTCGACGAGACCCTCTGGGGCCTCCCCTCCGAAACGGCGCGCTAGCGCGTACGGCCCGGCGGCATGCCTGCCGGGCCATGTTTGTCCAAGCCCCCCGGAAGATCGTCGGCTGCCGAATCGCTCACGGTCGAGTATCCTGCACGGGTGACGCGTCCTGCTCACCCTCAGCGCTTCGGGCCTTTCGTGCTCTTGCGCTCGCTGGGCGCAGGAGGAATGGGCTCGGTCTGGCTGGCCCTCCACGCCCCCGACGGGCCCGCGGGCGGAATCTTTGTCGTCAAGCGACTTCACACGGGGATGGCGTCCGAGCCCACCATGCTCCAGCGCTTCGTCCACGAGGCCGAGGTTGCCTCCCACGTCCGTAACCCCCACGTCGCGGAGCTCGTGGCCATGGGGACGGTGGCGTCTGAACCGTTCCTGGCTACGGAGTACGTCTTCGGGGTGCCCCTGGCCACGCTCGTGGACCGCATCGAAGATCAGGCCACGCCCTCCGCGCCTCTGCGGCCCGCTCTATGTCTGGGCCTTCAGATGGCCACGGGGGTGGCGGGGATTCACAGCGCCGTCCACCGTGAGACCGAGGCGCCTCTGGGATTGGTGCACCGGGACCTGGGAGCTCGAAACGTCATGGTGGGCTTCGACGGTCGTGCGCGCGTCATCGATCTGGGACTGGGGAAGTCGGTGCTTTCCGAGTGGCAAACGTCGGCCGAGATTCTCGCCGGATCGCCCGACTATATGCCTCCGGAGCAGGCCGTCGGTCTCCCCGTGGACGGTCGGGCCGATGTGTACGCGCTGGCGGTGACGATATGGGAGCTTCTCGCGGGACGTCGTCGGATTCGGGTGGAGTCGGTGCGCGAGCGCATCGAGCGGTGCATGTCGGTTCGGCCGGAGACCATCCGTAACCTTCGCCCGGAGCTCTCGGCGCGCTTCGAGAGTCTCCTCCTCAGAGCCATGGAGCCGGATCCCGACGAACGTCTTCCCCATATCGGGCTCTTGCAGGATGGCCTGCGAGAAGAGCTCAAGCGCCTCGGCGGTGGGAACGAGAGTTCCGTGGCCGCATGGCTGGAGTCGTCGTGCGCCACCCTGCAGGCTCAGGAGGCTCGTCAGCTCGAAGAGGATCGTCAGGCTGGATTGACTATGCTCTCCGATTCCGGCGAGGTCGCTCGGGTGTTCGTGGGCGACGTCTCGGCGTACGTGCGTCGTGCGGGAAGGAATGAAGCCGAAGGGCGGCCCCTGGTGCCTCCTGAGCCTTCGTCGAGCCCAGCTTCGGAGGCGGTCACCGTTGCGGGAGCCTGGGCCCAGATAAAGGACGCCCTCGCGGGGGGTCGCCCTACACCGCAGGCCCTCTTTCTCCTCGGGGGGCTGATGCTCTTCGTGACTCTGGCCACGGCGTGGCTGACGAGCGAGCTCTCCGCCCCTGCGACCCCCCGGGTCGAAGCGCCCGTCGAGGCGGTGCCCTTGGTCTCTCCTCCGGAGCTTGCGCCCACGTTGGCCGGAGAAGCCGCTCGAGGCCGGGCCTTTGCCCCGATCACCCCCCCGGATTCGAAGCCTCCCTCGCGGCGCCGCTCTCCCAAGGCCCAGGCCCCACGCACCACGCCGGGGCTTTCCGCACAGCTTCAAGCCCGCCAGCATGCGCTCGTGGACCGGGTTCGCACCCTCCGGGGCCGAAACTTCGACGGTCGGTTTCAGCGGGCGCTCACGCGTCTCTCCGCTCGGATCACCTCGGCCCGCACCTCCGCCGCCTTCGCGGCGCTCGAGCGGCGGCTGGAGCAGCTCGAGGCCCGTCGCTGATGGGGCTCCCGGTGGTCACCATGCTCTCCTCACCGGCTCGAGAGCGGCTCGAGGCCCGCTTGCGGCGGGCCGGACGGCCTCCACGACGCCCCTCCGGCGCGGTGTCGGCGCGGATCATCGAAGCGGGTCACGGAACTCTGCGCGCCTGTGTCAAGACAGCCTGTCTGGCCTGGGGGCTCGGAGAAGATCGGGGGGCGTCGTGGGGGCTGCTCCTCGGGCTCCCCCGGGCCGCCCTGTCCCTCTCGGCGGCGGCGCTGTTCCTCGGAGTGGGAAAGGTGCTCTCTGCGTTCCAGACGGGGTTCGGTCTCGAGGCCCCGGGGCGTGCCCTGAATCCGAACGAGCGGGCCACCCTTCAGCGGGTCTTCGGCGATGCGCTCGACCTCGAACCGCTTCGCGTGAAGGAAGGTCCGGCTGGCGTCGCAAGTCTCACGAGCCGACCCTTCGTGCACGGTCACTGCTTGTATCTGAAGAGCTGGACCCTCACCCCTCCTATCTTGGTCCATGAGGCCGTGCATTTTTGGCAGTACCAGCACGGAGGGGCCGACTACATGCTCGAGTCCTTGCTCTCTCAAGCTTTCGGACGGGGCTACGACTGGCAGAACGACGTCGGGGCTCCGTGGTCGGAACTCGAGACCGAACAGCAAGCCTCCGTGATCGAAGATGCTTTTCGGGCCGGCTACTTCGCCACGGGATCCTTCGTCGTGGACGGGGCGGATCTCAGTGGGGTGCTCGAGGGTTACGTGGCGGAGCTGCGCGCGGGGCGGGGCGCGCCCTGAGCATTTAGATGCGCCCGGCGTAAATTCTGATCCCCCCGGCCGCGTGCTCGCTCGGCCGTCGCTTCGCGACTCTCATCGTCGCCTACCTCGGTAGGCTTCCTCTTCACCGAACGACCACGCGGCGAGATCCATCGCCCGGAGGGGCGGCTCAAAATTCACGCCGGGCGCATCTCGTCCCCTGTCAGGATGATTCCTTACATAATTCGCGGGCGCTTTTCGTCCCTAGCGCCTCGTCGGTTGCATATGGCAAATATGCGCCCTTCTCGCGTGAACGCCAGGGGCGCAAACTGCCTCTCCACTTATGCAACTCATCACCCTGACCGGGGACTCGTCCGTACGGCTTCGGCGTGGTCGGCCGGACGGGGCGGGGTCGAACGTGCGGGACCTGACGAGCGCGGGACACGCACCCTAGGTTCGGCGGGTGCTGGCGCTTCTCGCTCTCGCACTCGGAGTGGCCCCGCCCACCGATGCCGGTCGGCTTCTCGACGAGGCCCGGACCGCCCTTCGAGGCCGCGACCTCGACGCCGCCGCAGAGCTCTGTCGGGCCGCGGCGAAGGAAGGTGAGGAGGTCGAGGAAGCCCTCGCTCTTCAGTTGTGCGGAAAGATCGAGCTTCGGCGGGACCGGGCTCGAGCGGCGGTCAAGATGTTCCGAGCTGCGCTCTTCGCCGTCCCGGTGAAACCAAAGTTGCGGGCTCGACTTCGTGCGGACTGGCGCCGCGCGCTCCACGCGAGCCGGCGACCGCTGAGCCCCACTACGACCCTGGCTCGGGCGGACCGCGTCGTCGACCGTTTGGCGGCCCGACCCCGGCAGTCGGAGCGACAGCTCGAGAGACGCCTGAAGGAGCTCGATGCGGCGCGCAAGACTCTGCTCGAGCTCGGAGATCGCCGACGTGCAAGCTACGCCTCCGCGGTGCGGCGGTGGGTGCTGGCGCGCTCCGAGCAGCCCGAGCGAGCGCTCCGGGGTTTGGACCGGCTCGTGCGGTCCAAGACCCGTTCCGTCCGCCGGTTGGCGCGACAGGCCCAGGCCGAGGCACATCTCGCCCTCGAGCAGGCAGGCCCGGCTGCGCTGGCGGCGGCCTGGCGGATCTTGGATGCTCCCGACGAAGACAAAGACGGCCCCTTGCGTCCGGATCGTCTCTTGCGCACGGCCTGCCGCGACTTGGGCGCGGAGGCGTGCGCGCGTCAGGTTCGAAAGCGCACGCGGCGCTTCTTGATCACCGACCACTCCGGAGGTCGCGCTCGGGCCCAGCGTCCTCCCGAGGTTGTCGAGGCTCTCCACGCCGAAGCCACCGTGGCTCTCGAGGACTGCCTGCTGACCCACGCCCGGGCCGATCCGGAGCGCTATTCCGGCGTCCGGCTCGAGCTCAGCTGGGTGGTGGACGATGGTGGTCGGGCCGCCTCCCCTGAGATCGTCCCGCGTCGCCACGCCGAGCTCGCCGAGGGCTGCGTGGCCGAGCGCCTCACGTGGTTGCGCTACCCCAAGCTCATCGGCGGGGCCCACGAGACCGTGACCATCGCCTTCGGGCTCAACTAGATGCGCCCGGAGAGCGCCGGCCGCCAACCTCTCAGGAGCAGGGCGTTGCCGAGCACGCTGACGCTGGAGAGGGCCATCGCGGCGCCCGCGACCATCGGGGAGAGAAAGCCCAGCGCGGCGAGGGGGAGGCCGAGGGCGTTATAGATGAACGCCCAAAAAAGGTTCTGACGGATCTTGGCGTTGGTGCGCCGGGCGATGTCGAGGGCGCCGGCCACGAGCAGCGGATCGCCCCGCAGCAAGGTCAGGTCTGCCGTGTGGGTGGCCACGTCGGTGCCGGAGCTCACGGCCAGTCCGAGGTCGGCGGCGGCCAGGGCAGGGGCGTCGTTGATACCGTCCCCCACCATACCGACCCGGGCTCCCTCCTTGCGAAGTTCGGCGATGAAGGCTGACTTGCGATGGGGGTCCACCTCCGCCTCGAAGTCTTCGATGCCTACCGTCTCCGCCACGGCGCTCGCCACGGCGGCGTTGTCGCCGGTGAGCATATACACACGCACGCCCTCGGCCTGGAGCCGCTGTACCGCCGGGCGCGACGTCGGTCGGAGCTCATCGGCCACGGCCAGGGCCCCGATCAGCTCGCCGTCCCTCTCGACCCCGATGACGGTGCCCCATCGCTCGTGCTCGTGGGCCGAAGCGACTCGGTCGAGATCGCAGCCTCGCTCCTGGAGCCAGCGGAGACTCCCCACCGCCCCCCGACGTCCGTCCTCGAGGACGGCCTCTACGCCCTTGCCCAGGACCGCGTGGGCGCTCGATGGAGCCGGCGGCGGCGGATGTCCCGCCTCCCGCCAGGCGTCGAGGACGGCCCCGGCCAGCGGGTGCTCGGATCCGGCCTGGATCCGAGCCGCGGTCTCGAGGAGAGCGGTCTCGTCCACACCCTCCGCGGGCAGGGTGGCGCGTAGCGTGGGGCGGCCTTTCGTCAGGGTGCCGGTCTTGTCGAAAACCACGGCGCTCAGGCCCTCCGCCCGCTCCAGCGCCTCTGCGTTCTTGACGAGAATGCCCGCGCGGGCGGCGGCCCCCATCCCCACCATGAGAGCCGCGGGGGTGGCCAAACCCAGCGCGCAGGGACAGGCGATGACCAAGACCGACACGGCCGTCAGGATTGCTTGCGAAAGCGGAGCTCCCGCGGCGAGCCAGCCCAAGACCGTGAGTCCCGCGATCAGGAGCACGATGGGTACAAAGACGGCGGCGATGCGGTCGACCCGGTGTTCCACCGGGGCCTTGGCGAGCTGGGCGTTCTTGACGGATCTTGCGATGCCTGCAAGTGTACTTGCGTCGCCAACCGCGGTCGCTTCGACGCGGAGTAAGCCGGAGCCGTTGAGCGTACCTCCGAGCACCGTATCCCCGGGGCCCCGCGCCACGTAGATCGACTCCCCGGTGACCATCGACTCGTCCACCACGCTGTCTCCCTCGACGATCTTTCCATCCACCGGGAGACGCTCTCCGGGGCGGACCACGACCACGCGCCCCGCCCCGATGGCGTCGAGGGGCACCCGCACTCCGCCCCGCTCGGTCTCGAGCTCGGCGCTTGTGGGGGTGAGCTCCGAGAGGGCTCGAAGGGCGCTGAGGGTTTGCCGCTTCGCGCGACGCTCCAGCGTCTTTCCGAGGAGCAGCGCCGTGAGGATGACGGCGGAGCTCTCGAAGTACAGAGGGCCGCCCGAGCTCAAGCCCACCAGCGAAAGCCCGAAGGCCGCCGTGGTGCCGAGGGCCACCAGCACGTCCATGTTGGTGGCCCGGTGACGGAGAGCGGCGAGGGCCCCCCGATAAAAACGCGCCCCGACCAGAACCTGAATCGGCAGGGCCAGGGCGAGCTGCAAGCTCCCTGGCATCTCGAAGGCCAGGCCCCAAGGGGCGAGGACCATCGGAAGGAGAAGCGGGACGGTCAGGACCACGGCCCCCGCGAGGAGATAGAGGTCCCGCCGGTCTGCCTTTTCTGCCCGCGCGCTGCGTTCGGCTTCCGCGCGGTCGTCCGCCTCCGGAGCGGCGGTGAAGCCCGCTCGCTCTACCGCGGCCACGAGCCGCGAGGGGTCGACGTCGGATTCGACCGCCACCGACGCGGTTTCCGCCGCGAAGCTGACGTGCGCGGTCAAGACGCCCTCGGTCTCGGCCAGCGCACGCTCCGCGCGGCGGGCGCAGGCGGCGCAGCTGAGGCCCCCAACGGCCAAGCGGTGCTCTTGCGGCACGGGGCTCATGCCCCCATCGTCCAACCGTCTCAGCGCGCGTCAAGGACACCGATGGTCGCGCCCCCCACGTTGGCTTGGCCGCGGCCGTCCCCTGTGAAACGCCTTCGGCGTGGCGGCACTCCTCGATGCCCCCGCCTACCGGCGTTTTCTATCGGAGACCCATCCGGAGCTGGCCATCGACGACGCCCGCCTCGGCGGCGTCCCATCCTTTCTCGCCCCGCTCGATGTGCGCGAGCCTCTCCGGGTGGGGCCCGCGCGCCGCGCGATGGAGCTTCTGCGCACGTGCGCCCCCGCCTTGGTCACGCCGCCCGCCCTGTTCCTGGGCACGCCCTTTGAGCGTTACGACCAGAGTCACCTCCTGCGAGAGATGCCCGATGTGTTCGAGCTCACGGATCGGGTGGACGCGGCCTCTCGCCGTCACCGCCGCGAGGTCGCGGTGCTGACGAACGTCCGGCCGTCGGCGGTGCCTCTGGAGCGCTGGCGCGCGGCCGGCTGGTGGAGCCTCCCGAGCTTTCCCGACACCGTTGTGCACCTCGCCACCCCGGACTTCGAGGCCCACCTGAAGACCCTCCCCCAGGGCGATCGGAGCGGGATTCGAAGAAACATCCGCAAGTTCGAGCGTGCGGGGCACGTTCTGGAGCGGATTCGGGACGCGGCCGGCCTCGGGGATCCGATCTACGCCTGCTATCGCCCGTTCTTCGAGCGGGCGACGGTCCGCTGGCAGCCCCACACCCTCGAGTACTTCGCCAAGCTCACGGAGCTTGGAGACGACGTGCGGCTCCACGTGGCCCGGTCTCGGGAAGGCGAGCTGATCGGCTTCGTCGTGTCGTTTCGAGACGTGGAAGGCTTTCAGGCTGGCCGCATCGGGGTGCACCCGGATTACTACCGACGGGACGCCGTGTATTTTCGGCTGCTGTACCACGTGCTCGAAGAAGCCCTCGAGGAACGCAAAGGGGGCGGGATGCTCTCTCTCGAGCCCACCGGCTACCGAATGAAGCGGCATCTGGGAGCGGAGAAGGTTCCCTTGGTGAATCTCGTACGAGGCATTAGCGAGACCTGGAGCATCCTCCTCGGCCAGCTCGGGGGGCTCGGAGCTTTGATGCTTCGCCACTTGGAGGACCGCGCGACCTTGGAGCGTTTGTATTGAGCTGCGAGCTTCCTCGACCGGATCCGATGGCCCTGATATTACACCGTTGCACTATGTGGGAGGGACGATGATGACGAGCTTGGGTCTCTCCTTGTTCGGAGGGGGGGCGGGCTCGGCCGTACGTTCCGCCTCTCGTCAGATGCAGAAGGCCGAGTCGTACGCGGAGTGGAGATCCGCGGCTCAGCGCTACGATCGCCTCACCGGGCAGGATCGCTGGCGCGAGGAAGACACCTCTCCTCACTACGACCACGCCCTCATCCGACGTCGCCTCGATGAGCTGCTGCGCCTGCGCGCGGGGGGCGAGGACTCCAAGCTCCTGTTCGCCCTGAACGAAGGCATCCACGGAAACCTCGGGAACATGGGGCGGTCGGTTCTCTACCGACAGTCCGCCTTCGGAACGAAGCAGCTCATCGTCGACTACGTCGACGCCGTGGTCGAGGCGCTGGAGCACCTCGCGGTCGAGGAGAGCTCCGGAATCTCCCGGGCGGCCAAGCGCAACTTCTTTCGGCGGGCCAGCCTCTGCTACGGACACACCGCCCTCATGCTGAGCGGCTCCGGCACCTTCTTTTTCTTTCACATCGGCGTGCTTCGCGCCCTCTTGCAGGAAGGATTGCTGCCCGCGATCCTCTCGGGCTCGAGCGGAGGCGCGGCGGTGGCGGCGATGGTGGGGACGCGCCGACCCGAGGACCAGCTTTCCGTCCTCACTGTCGATACCTTCCATCACTTCATTCAGAACCGCCGGCGGACGGTCCCTACGAGCATTCATCGGAAGGTGATCCAGAAGCAGCAAGAGCTCCTCGACGAGATGCTCCCCGACTACACCTTCGAGGAAGCCTTCGAGACCAGCGGGATGGCCATCAATGTCTCCATTGCGCCCACCGATCTTCACCAAAGCTCCCGGCTTCTGAACGCGATCACCTCTCCTCACGTCTGCGTCCGCGAGTCGGTCATGGCGTCGAGCGCAATCCCCGGCATCTTTCCCGCCGTGACCCTCATGGCCAAGAGTGTGGATGGTCAGCGTCAGCCCTATCTCCCGGATCGGCAGTGGGTGGATGGCTCGGTGAGCGACGACCTTCCCGCCAAACGGCTGGCCCGGCTGTTTGGCGTCAACCATTACATCGTGAGCCAGACCAACCCTCACGTGCTGCCGTTCGTCACCGACGCCAACCTCGACGTGGGGCCTCTCTCGGTCCTTCGGCGCACCAGTCAACGTACCTTGCGAGAGCTCCTGAACGGCAGCGCCGCGATGGTCCTTCCTTCGCTCACGGGTCGACGTCGACTGACCCAGACCGCCAACATGCTCCTTTCGGTGCTCAACCAGGACTACCTGGGAGACATCAACATCCTCCCGCCCCAGCCGGCCATGAATCCCTTTCGAGTCTTGGCCTACCGTTCGGAGGACGAGGCTCGGGAGATGATCCGGACCGGCGAGCGCGCGACCTGGCCTCACCTCGAGCGCATCCGTATTCAGACCAAGGTCAGTCGAACCCTGGACCGCATCCTGGCCACGCTCTGAGGCCCCGCGAGCGTTTCCATACCAGCCGCTCGACGGCGAGCCGTCCGCGGGTTCGAGCGGAGAGGCGAGAGCCTGTGGTACGGTGTTCGGAGGGGGTTGCGGTGAAGATCGAGTCTCAGACGTGCGTGGAAGCTCCTCCGCGCACGACGTACGAGTTCTTTGCCTGGTTGGACCACCTTCGCCTCGTGAGCCCGGGAGGTCGGCGCGAATGGTGTCCGAGGCCGGGTCAGCGGGTGGCCGAGGGCCTCTGTCACCAAGTGTGCCTCGAGCAGGGGAAGCATCGGGTGCGTCTTCGCTTCCGAACCGAGGTCCTCCGACCGGCGGAGCGCATCGAGGACGTGTTTCTGAGCTGGCCCCTCCAGGGCGCTCGGCGCACCCTCCACTTCAGCCCTCTCCCTCCCGATCGGCAGGGGTTCGTGGGCACCCGCGTGGTCGAACACGACGAGTGGCGCCCTCCGGTGTTCGTTCGCGCGCTCGTCGACAAGCGCCTTGAACAGCAGCGCGCCCTCTTCGCGGAGAAGCTCGAGCGCGCCAAGGCGATCATCGAAGGGGCCTACCGCGCGGCCGGGTCGGAGGTTTTCGCGGCCGGGGTCCTCGGGTCGGCGCGTCCCCACCATCGCCGCCACCGCCGCGCCTCCGCTCGAGCCCGAGAGGATCGCGGGCAGCAATCCTTCCTGCAAGAGGGCGCGAAGCAC
>JBCBRU010000287.1:0-10679 GCA_039819565.1 Myxococcota bacterium
CCTCGCCCAGAGCAAGCAGGGGGCCATGCGCGGACGCACCGAGGGCGGGTGAAGACCTCGAGCCGCGCGCCAAGTCAGCCGGCCAAAGTGGCCCGGAGAGAAGGGGAGGCTCAGGCTTCGATCATGGCGCGGTCGCGGCGCTCGAGCCACGGAGCCACCGGGAGCCCCTTTTCGCGGAGGAAGGTAGGGTTGAAGATCTTGCTTTGGTAGCGCTGGCCGTAGTCGCACAGGACCGTCACCAGCGTGTGGCCGGGCCCCATCTTCTGGGCCATCTTGATGGCGCCGGCCACGTTCAGCCCGGCCGAGCCCCCGAGGACCATGCCCTCGTGCTCCGCCATGTCGAAGACCTGCTCGAGGGCTTCGGCGTCCGTCACCTGGAAGGGGTCGTCCACCTGGAGCTCGGTGATATTGGCGGTGATCCGCCCTTGGCCGATGCCCTCGGTGATGGAGCTGCCCTCGGCTTTGAGCTCACCGTGGGCATAGTAGTTGAATAGCGCCGCCCCCATCGGGTCGGCGAGCCCGATGCGGACCTGGGCCGACTTCTCCCGCAGATACTTCGAGACTCCGCCCAAGGTCCCGCCGCTCCCGATGGCGCAGATGAACCCATCGACCTCGCCCTTGGTCTGCTCCCAGATCTCGGGCCCGGTGGTCTCATAGTGGGCGTCGCGGTTGGCGACGTTGTCGAACTGGTTCGCCCAGATCGCACCCTCCGGAACTTGCTCGTTGAGCTTCTCGGCCAGGCGCCCCGAGTACTTCACGTAGTTCATGGGGTCGCGGTACGGCTTCGCCGGCACCTGGATGAGCTCGGCCCCGGCGAGGCGCAAGGCATCCTTCTTTTCCTCGGACTGGGTCTCGGGAATCACGATCACCGTCTTGAAGCCCATGGCCTGGGCCACCATCGAGAGGCCGATGCCGGTGTTCCCGGCCGTGCCCTCGACGATCGTGCCCCCCGGCCGGAGGGCGCCGCGGGCGATGGCGTCTCGGACGATGCCGAGGGCGGCTCGGTCCTTTACGGACTGGCCAGGATTCAGGAACTCGGCCTTGCCCAGGATCGTGCAGCCGGTGGCTTCCGATGCGCGTCGCAGCTTGATGAGCGGCGTGTGGCCGATCGCGTCGATGACGCTGCTGTGAAACTGCATGGGGCGTCCTTTATCACGGACGATGCCGCGTGCCCCGGAATCCCGACGAGATCGCGCGCGGGACGGCGCGACGTCCTCACCGTGGTCGGCCTCCCGTCGAGGGGCGGAAGAGGACGCGAGGGGTGGGCTCCCGGCTTTCACTTAAGCGAGCTATGGTGGCTCATGCGAAATATCCTGACCGTGGCCCTTGCGTTTCCGCTGCTCTCGGCCTGCGGAGACGAAGAGGTGGGGACGCCGAACGCGGGGGCGACCACCGCCGCTCAGGTGAGGGAGGACTGCGCCGGCACCTTCGACGTGTCCGATGTCGATGCGCCGGCCACCTTCAGGGTGGACGGGACGCGGCTCGTCGTTCGCGGGGTCTACGTCGACGCCACGTCCGCCGAGCTCTTCCGACTCCTCGACGCGAACCCCGGCGTGCGGACCTTGGTCCTCGCCAACATGGGAGGTTCGGACGTGTCGATGGAGGGCAACCTGGTGGGCGGCCGCGAAGTGCGCCGACGCGGCCTCGGCACCTGCGTCCCGGCCGGGGGCCTGGTGGCCTCCGGGGGGAGCGATTTTCTTCTCAGCGGACAGCAGCGCGCGGTCTTCGCCGGCGGCCGCGTAGGGGTGCACTCATGGGCGGGCGACGACGGCAACGGCATGGAGGTCGTCGCAACCCAGTTCCCCAGGGACTCGGACCAGCATCTGCCCTTCCTCAGCTACTATCGCGACATCGGGATTGCGGACGCGTTCTATTGGTTCACGCTCGAGGCGGCTCCGCCCGACGGGATGTACTTCATGTCTCGCCAGGAGATGACTCAGTTCGCCGTCTTCACCTTCGAGTAGCGTGAATCGGCGTAGCTATCCGCCGAGATCCATCCCTCAGGGGCGGGTCACCGCGAATCGCCGGGCAGAACCAGTCGACCGCAGCGTGAGCGATCGGGCAGAAGGTCCCCGATGGCGCTCAAAGTGCTTCTGACCAACGACGACGGGCCCGAGTCGCCGCTGATTGCCCCGTTCGCGGAGGCCCTCGCGGCAGCGCCTTGGTGCGAGGAGCTGAGGGTGGTGGTGCCCGCCCAGGAGAGGAGCTGGATCGCCAAGGCGATCACCAAGTTCGACCCGCTCACGGTGAAGGAGCATCGATTCGGCTCCGTGGCTGGCCACGTGGTGGCCACCGCGGGCGGCTCCGCGGGAACCCCGGCTGATTGCGTCGAGCTCGGTCTCTGGAACCTCTACTCGGAACGGGCCGATCTCGTGGTCTCGGGGATCAACGTCGGCGTGAACGCCGGGAGAGCCTTCGTGCTCAGCTCGGGCACCGTCGGGGGAACCATCGAGGGGCTCCTCAACCAGGTGCCGGGCCTAGCCCTATCCGCAACCGTACCGCGAGAGGTCTTCGCTCAATGGACCGACGGCAGCTTCCGCGACCCTGCCCTCGTCGAGCACTGGCAGCGGGTCGTCCGGGTCGGGGTTGCGGTCTGCGGCTCACTGATCGCGCGGGACTTCGCCGCGAAGGCTAAACTGCTGTCCATCAACCTGCCGTGGGCGGCAGAGGAGACCACCCCGGTGCGGCTCACCCGATTGAAGGAGACCTTCTATAAAGGGGTGTTCGAGGCCGACCCGGAGCGGCCGGCCACCTACCGCCACCGGTTTCGGGGGCTCGCCGACGCCCCGGACCGAGCCTCCGAGTCTGGGCTCCCGGCGGACCTGGACGTGATCGCCCGGGGAGAGATCTCCGTGTCCGCCTTCGACCAGGTCGTCGCCACCCTGGAAGACCCGGAGCTGGTCGAGCTCGTGGAGAGGACTAGGTAGTCGGAGGGCATCGAAAGTCCGGGACGGCCCCGAAACCCGTCTTTCTCTGCCCGATGCGGAGGCCCAGCTACGGCGCGCTGAGCATCCCGCATACCGGAGTCCGTGGGGGCGTTAACCGGAGCTAACGACCGCATTCGGAAGGCCCTGAATCGACTCGCTCCCCTCTCCGACGGAGAGTGGTCCTCGGCTCTGAGCGGCCTCGGATACCTCGAGCGCGGCTCGCCGCGAGCTTCCAGGCCCTGAGGGGGATGAGCCGACGAGGGCAGGCCTTCGGCCCTCAGTTCGGGTGGGCGAAGGCGTGAGATGCGGCGACGAGCCCCTTCACGACCTCTAACTCCGCTTCGTCCCGGGGCCCGTACACCATCACTACGTTCCTGGGGATGACTCCGCGCAGGGCGAGGGGGTGGTTCTCGGCCCATCCCTTCTCGATGGCCTCCGAGATGACGGACTCGGGAAGGTTGAGGTGCAGGCTCCCATCGCTCGCAGGATGTATGTGGCAGAACTCTCGGCCGGCCATGAAGGCTCGGGTCGGTCCGGCGTGGCAGGAAGCCTCCAGCCACATGGCCCTGGCCCCCGGAACGGATACGAGGGAGCTCCGCTCTTCCACGCAGTCCAGGCTGAACATGAAGTCGGCCAACTTCGATTGCATGTGATGCGGCGCGTTCTGATCCAGCTGCGTGTGGGGGTTGGTGTCCGTAGTCCGCGGCCGGGATCCACGTCGCGCGGGAAGCGCGCTCATCTCCTTGGTCTTCATGGCGTCATCACCAAGCCGATCTGACGATTCAGATGGGCGTTGTCCCAGAAGAGGTGCTCCTCGGCGATTCGCCCCTTCTCCCAACGGGCGAGGGTTGCGACCCGGACCTCGAAGGTCTTTCCCGTGGGCGGAAGCACCCGCCCCTCCGCTAAAGGGAGGGCCTGCGCCCGCTCCGCCTCATGAGCCCTCAGACCTTCTTCAAGCTCCGCGACGCGAGCCTTCAGCGCCGTCTCGGAGCGCGGGGGGCCGGCGTCTCGGCTCGGCGCACAACCGAGGACGCCCCAGGTCAGCAAAGCGGCGACGAGAATAGGGCGCTGGCCCAACTTGACGGCGCAGCCGACGGCGTTCATCCATGGCTTGGTCTCCATACCCCGACGCTAGTTCGCAGGACCGGCGAGGAGAATGACCAGCTTGGTGGACGCACCGTGCCGATAAACGAGACAATCGCATGAACGTCGTCAAGGGGATGCGCGCCTTCGTGGAGGTCGCCAAGCAAGGGAGCTTCGCGAAGGCTTCGAGGAGCCTGGATCTCTCGAAGTCCATCGTGAGCCGACACGTCATCGACCTCGAAAGCTGGCTCGGGGTGGAGCTGCTGCTGAGAACCACCCGAACCCAGTCTCTCACCGAGCAAGGTCGACGATACTTCGAGCGCTGCCAGCAGATCCTCGAGGACATCGACGGGCTCGAGGCTATGGCGAAAGAAGAGGGCCCAGCGCCCCGCGGGACGCTCCGACTCACCGCTCCGAGCTTCTTCGCGAAAGAGTGCTTGCATCACCTCATTCCGGGCTATCTGGAGACCTATCCCCGGGTGCGCGTTGAGGTCACGGCCATCGACCGCTTCGTGGATCTGGTGGAGGAGGGCTTCGACCTCGCCCTCCGCATCGGAAAGCTCTCGGACTCTTCCCTCGTAGCCCGCAAGCTCCTCGACATCGAGCTGGTCGCGGTGGCCAGCCCATCGTATCTCGCGCGCCACGCCCCTCCCGCACGCCCCGAAGATCTGGAGGAGCACAACTGCATCGTGGACGGGGCGGCTGGCTTCAGAAACCGCTGGCCGATGAAGAGCGAAGGCAAACCCCGAAAGGTCGCGGTCGAGGGCAGCGTGGCCGTCAACGGGGGCGAGCTGGCCCGCAACCTGGCCGTCGCCGGTTTGGGGGTGGCGCTTCTCCCCCGCTTCTTCGTCCTCGAGCAGCTCGACCGCGGGGAGCTCGTCACGGTCCTCGATGGATACGTCGACTTTCAGGCTGGTCTCTTCGCGGTCTATCCGCAGCGCCGACACCCATCGGCCAAGGTGCGAGGCTTCATCGACTATGTCGTAGCCCACCTCGATCAGCTCCAGGCCGCCTACGGGCCCTGACCTCCCCGGAGCGGGCGCCCGATGGTCGGAGGGCTTGCTCCGAGTCAGGACCTCTTGGCGGCGGCGCGCGCTCGGGCGGCATCCGGGTCGAGAGGGCGGAACTGATCGAGGTTGCGAAGCGGCTGTCCCGTCGTGACCGGTTCCGAAGAGAGCTGGGGTCCGGAGGGCTCGCCCAGGGCCTGGGCCAGCTTCTCTCTGGCCACCGCTCCCCGTCGCCTTCGATCGAGCCGATGCAGCGCCGCGGAGCTGTCCGTGAGGACCTGGCGCAGGGCCACCGCGGCTGGGGCTTTACGGCTCTCGAGGGCGAGAACCACTCGCACCACCTGAACCAGCGCCTCGGCGCCAAAGCTCTCGTCGGGGTGCGCGGCCGCCATCTCCACCATGGCCGCGATCCGCCGGCGCCCGAGCTCCGGGAGCTCGAGACCGCGAGACGTCTTGCGCAGCTGGCCGAGCACCGCCGTCATCACCGGAGGGGGAGCCCCCTCGGGCGGCTTCGAAACCTCGGAAGAGGGGTTGCGATCAGCGGTCACCGCCGCCTCCGTCCCCATCGCCGCCGTCGCTGCCTCCGTCCGCGCCGTCCGCGCCGTCCGCTCCGCCGGCCGAGTCCGCGCCGTCGGCGGAGTCCGCGCTGTCCGCGGAGTCCGCGCTCTCGGCGTCCGAGTCGGAGGTGCCCCCGACCGCGTCGCCCACCGCGTCCGCGACGTCTCCGATGGCGTCACCCACCGCGTCCGCAACGTCTCCGATGGCGTCGCCCACGGCCTCGGCGGCGTCCCCAAGGGCGCCGGCGACGTCTCCGATGGCGTCTCCTACGGCCTCGGCAGCTTCCCCTAGAGCATCCCCCACCTTGTCCGAGAGGCCGTCGAGGGCGCCTCGAGCGCTATCGGCGAGCCCTTCGAGGCCCAGCCCCCGAGCCACCGCGCCTACCGGGTCGATGCCCAGGGCCTGCATCCCGACGCTCGCGATGGCGCCGATGGGCCCGCCCATGGCCAGCCCCGCGAGCGCCTTGCCTACGTCGACGTTCCCGACCTGACCAAAGCCCGAGAAGTCTCCCAGCATGCCCCCGATGGCCGCGTCCACGGTGGCGGGGTCGAGGCCGAGGGCATCCGAGAGGGCCGCCTGCACTTCGCTCCGAACCGAGTTCGTGCTGGCTAAACCGCTGATGCGATCGCCGAGTCCGAGGCTGGCGAGGTCTGCGATGTTCACGTTCAGGGTCCATGCAGGCTTCGATCCATGGCGGCCGACCCTGAAAGCGCCCCGGGGTGACCTCCGAAGGAGGGCAGGTGCACCCGAACGGTTGCTGAAGGGGATGGACGGTCAGATGAACGACTTCCTGGAGAGCTGAACCCGCCGCGGAGCTCCTTGTCCTCAGACGAGCACGGTGTCGAAGCGCTCGCAGGCGATGAGCAGCTCGGGGGAGAACGCGTGGCGAGTCCCCGCAAGGACCCTCCGATAATAGGCTTCGTGAGCCTCGCGCCACCACTCGAGGCTGAGGTCTCCCTCTCCTTCGTCGCGGGCAAAGTCCGCGTCCACGTCCTGGAACTCTCGGATCTCCACCGAGCGGGTGCGGATCACGGCTCGGGCGCGGCCGGCCCAGTCCGTGACCACGGCCAGGTCGCCCGGCTCCGGGGCTTTGTCGCCGGCCACCTCGAGCTCGGCGAGGGAAGCAGCGGTGGCCTGCTTGCGTCCCGCCGCCACCAGCTCCGCACACAGGTTGGCGTCCCTCTCATTGTCGCAGAAGTGGAACACCGCCGGTGGGGTCTCGGGAGCCTCCGGGTCCTGGACCCGGAATCGCGCCCAGAGCTCCGACACCGACGGATGGCGGTCGCTCAATGGGAGGCCACCACCGCTCGGTGCTCCCCCGAGAGGGGATCGCCCTTGCCCTTCACTCGAATCTCGGCGGAGCGATAGACGACCGAGCCGGCGGGGACGGACTCGGTGAGCCACACGTTTCCGCCGACGATGCTCCCGGCGCCAATCTCCGTGTCGCCGCCGAGGATGACGGCGCTGGCGTAGAGGATGACGTCGTTTCCGATGGTGGGGTGTCGCTTCGCGTGGGCGTCCTCCTTGCTCACGCTGAGCGCGCCGAGGGTCACCCCCTGGTAGACCTTCACCCGATCGCCGATCTGGGTGGTCTCTCCGATCACCACCCCGGTGCCGTGGTCGATGAAGAACGGCGCGCCGATCCGAGCTCCCGGGTGGATGTCGATGCCGGTGCGCTGGTGAGCGTACTCGGTCATGAGGCGGGGAATCACCGGCACGCTCTCGAGCTCGAGGTGATGCGCGAGCCGGTAGGCCGCGATCGCGAAGAAACCGGGGTAGGCGAGGATCACCTCGTCGATGGAGGCGGCGGCAGGATCCCCGGCGTGGATGAAGTGGGCGTCGGCGGTGAGGGACGTCGCTACGGTGGGGAGGACCGCCAAGAAGCGGTCGATGATCTGGCTCGCCGCCTCCCCTTCGAGTCCCACCGCGGCCAGCAGCTCCACGAGGTCCGCTTCGACCCGCTCGACCTCGGCCATCAGGAAGGAGCGCGTCTCGGGACATCGCGCGAAGTGGGGGAACATCATGCCGAGGCAGCCGTTCACCAGGTGTTCGGCCTGCGCTCGTCGCAAGCGTGGGTACTGATAGCTGGGCCGCCCTGCGAGGAGAGCGTCGACGAGTGGCGCGCGCACCCCTCCATCATGACCAGCGCGTCGGCCGAATCAAGAAGTGGCTGGTTCGGATCACGAAGCGCGGCCTCGGGAGCAACAGACACCACGTGGATACAACCCCTCCTCGGCGATTCCCCGCGGCGGACGGGCGCGTCCGTCCCCTCGCGGTTGCGGCCCCCGACGGTTCGGAGGATCGTGGCCGGCATGACGGAGGGCGGGGCCGACCCCATCGGAAGACGGGTGGCGGTCGTGGACGACGAGCGCAACATTCGCCGGACCTTGACCATGGTCTTGGAGGGCGAGGGTTATTCGGTGGAGACCTTCGAGTCCGCCGACGCCTTCCTGCCTCGCCTCAACAGCGCCGGCCTCGACGTCGTGCTCCTCGACGTGCGCATGCCGGGGACCGACGGGCTCACCGCCCTCGGCCGCATCAAACAAGAGCGCCCCGGACTTCCGGTCATCATGATCAGCGGCAACGCCACCATTGAGGAAGCCTTCGATGCGCGGGCCCAGGGCGCGTCCGACTTCGTCGAGAAGCCCCTCGGGCGAGAGCGGGTGCTGGTGAGCGTTGAGAACGCCGTCAAAGAGGGGGCACGCGAGGCGCGGCTGCGCGCTCTCGAGGCGGACGACGACACCTACGACATGCTCGGACGCTCCGAGGCCATGGAGCGGGTGCGTCAGCAGATCGCCAAGGTGGCCGCCACCCATGTCCGGGTCCTGGTCACGGGCGAATCCGGAACCGGCAAGGAGCTGGTGGCCCGCGCCGTTCACGGCGCCTCGAAGCGCCGAGACGGTCCCTTCGTCAAGGTCAATTGCGCCGCCATCCCCGCCGAGCTCATCGAGTCCGAGCTCTTCGGACACGAGCGAGGCGCCTTCACGGGGGCGGAGCGCCAAAAAAGAGGGCGTTTCGAGCTCGCCCACGGCGGCACCTTGTTCCTCGACGAGATCGGGGACATGAGCATCGACGCTCAGGCCAAGGTGCTGCGGGCCCTCCAAACCGGCGAGGTGGTGCGGGTGGGCAGCGAGAGCAGCTTCGTGGTCGATGTTCGGGTGGTGGCCGCCACCAACAAGGACCTCCAGGAGGAGGTGCGGGCGGGCGCCTTTCGAGAAGACCTCTTCTTTCGGCTCTCCGTGGTCCCCATCGAACTACCCCCCTTGCGCGAGCGGGCCGATGACGCCCTGCTCCTCATGCGTCACTACCTCGAGCGCTTCTCCTTCGAGCACGGCGTGGATCCGGTCCTCGAGCTGGACGCCGAGGCCGCCCGAGCGATCGCCGGCCATCCCTTTCCCGGAAACGTTCGAGAGCTGCGGAACCTGGCCGAGCGCCTGGTCATCCTCGCCGACAACCCGGTTCGCCCCGAGGACCTCCCGGCCGTGGTCACCGGCGGCCCGGAGCCCGAGGCGTCCTCGTCGGCGTTCGACCCTAGCCTTTTTGACGGACAACCGACCTTGCGGGAGCTGCGAGAGAGGGTGGAGCGCGACTACATCGGGCTCAAGCTGGACGAGACGGGCTGGAACGTGACCCGCACCGCCGAGATCCTCGGCATCGAGCGCACCAATCTACACAAGAAGATCAAGCAGCTCGGCCTCAAGAAGCTCTCCCGGGCGGCTCGAGGGCACCGCCCGTCCATCCCATGATCGAGCATCGCTTCTCGCACCTGCCGTCCGCGGTGGCCCAACCCTTGGGGGAGCTTCATCTCCCCGACGAGCGGTGGACGGATCGCGCCGTGGCCGCTCTGGAAGATCCCACCGTTGGCGATTCCGCGCGGGCGGCACGGACCCTGGCCGCGGTGCTCGACGCGGATCCCAAGAGAACTCTCGCGGCCGGGGTTCTGGAGATCATCGTCGAGCTGGCCGGGGCCTCGGCGTGGGCAGCGCGCCTCCTGGAGGCCCACCCGGCGTGGGCGGCGGAGATCGGTCGCGACGCCGCGGCTGCGGTGGGCCGGGCCCCCACCGCGCTCGGTCCGGCGCTGTTTCGGCAGGGGGCGGCGCTGGTCCGCAGCACCGCCGACGACACCGCCGCCTTCGAAGCTGAGCTCAGGGATCTCCGAAACCGCGAAGCTCTGCGCATCGCGCTCCGCGAGCTTCGCGGAGCCGACCTGCGGGAGACCGCCGCGGAGCTCTCGGACCTCGCCGCGGTGGCCCTCCAGGCAGCCCTCGATCACCACCGCCCGCGGCTCGTGGCCTCGGCGGGGGCGCCGTTTCCGGAGTGCCGTCATCTGATCGTGGGGCTCGGCAAGCTGGGCGGCCGGGAGCTCAATTTCTCCTCCGACATCGATGTCCTTTATCTCTACGAGCACGACGACGGCCGCGCTGGGGAGCTGACCTCCCATCAGTTTCACGTGCGCCTCTTCGAGCGCGTCACCCAGTCGCTGTCCCGCCTCACCGACCGAGGCCGCGCCTTCCGCGTCGACACTGAGCTCCGCCCCGAGGGGCGCACCGGCCCTATTTGCAATAGCCTCGCGGGCCTCGAGCGCTACTATGAGACCTGGGGACGCCCGTGGGAGCGGGCCGTCTGGGTCAAGGCC
Organism: Myxococcota bacterium; assembly: GCA_039819565.1. Classification (GTDB taxonomy): domain Bacteria; phylum Myxococcota; class Kuafuiibacteriia; order Kuafuiibacteriales; family Kuafuiibacteriaceae; genus JAHQVK01. Next base: position 10,212 of record JBCBRU010000287.1, read on the forward strand.
CGTCCCGTGGCCGGCGATCTCGAGCTCTTCGACGAGGTGCAGCGCTTCGTCCGACCCTTCGTGTATCGCCGCACCCGAGATCTCTCCGTGGTGGAGGGGGTGCTCGACATCAAGGCGAAGATCGACGCGCGGCGGCGGCGGCTCGGAGCGGGCTTCGACGTCAAGCTGGGGCGCGGAGGTATCCGCGAGATCGAGTTCTTCGTGCAGGCCCACCAGCTCCTCTTCGGGGGGCGGGATCCGCGCCTGCGGCCGCCGGGCACCTTAGACGCGCTCCGCGCCCTCGAGGTGGCTGGCCGCGTCAACGCTCGGGACCGGGAGCAGCTGGCCGACGCCTATCTCTTCTTTCGGGCGGTGGAGCATCGGGTGCAGCTCGTCGAAGATCGTCAGACCCACGCCTTGCCGCGCGGCCCGGAAGCGGACGCGGTCGCTCGCACCTTGGGCTACGCCGACGGGGCCTCCTTGGAAGCG
>JBCBRU010000288.1:0-10641 GCA_039819565.1 Myxococcota bacterium
AGCCACCGGGAGTAGGACATTCACCACCGTCCCCTTTCCGGGCTCGCTCTCGATGCGGACGTCTCCGCCGTGCTGGCGGCGCGAGCCTTCGAGCCCTTCTTCTCGACCAAGGACGGCGACCACACCGGCCTCGGTCTCTCCATGGTGTTCGGCACCGTCCGCCAGCACGGCGGAGACGTCCGCATCGAGAGCGAGCCCGGAAAGGGGACGGTGGTGAATGTCCTACTCCCGGTGGCTGCGGCCGGCGCCGAAGGTCCCACTACGGCCCGGCGCGGCGACCTCGCTTCCTTCGAAGGGGTGCGCATGATGGTCGTCGATGACGAACCCTTGGTGCTTCACTCCACCGCTCGTGCCCTCCGGGCCCTCGGGTTCGACGTCACGCCGGTGGCAGGGGGGCCTGCCTCGGTGGACGCCTATCGAAAGACGCCTTTCGAGCTGGTGCTCCTCGACGTCGACATGCCGGTCATGAACGGGCCCGACGTCTTCGAGGCTCTGCGCAGTCACGATCCTGAGGCTCGGGTGGTTTTCGCCTCCGGCTATCCCAAGGGCGCCGATATCGAGGCTCTCCTCGAAGCGGGGGCGCTCGGCTTTCTCCGTAAACCCTTCTCAAGGGGTGAGCTGGAGCGGGCCCTCGCGGACGCTCTCGGTTCGGGGGACCCCGCCGGCGCGGGATCTTTCGTGGCCGGCCTGGAGTCGGCGCCCCCTCCTCCCTCCGCGTCCTCTCAATTTGACCGCTGATCTCGATCCCTTCTGAGGGCGTAAAGGTGGTCTCGCGACGCACTTGCGAACGCGATGCGCCCAATTTTCCCCGGACCTATCAAAAATCTGTCGTTCATATCGATCTGAGATGTCTCTTATCGAATCGGGACAGCCCGACCCTGTCGCGGACTTTTTGGTGGTGCTTAGGTGACGCGTGTCACAGATCGACCGGGAGATGGTCTCTCGTGTCGAAGGAGAGGGGACATACTGATGTTGCAAAGAGGTTTCGCGGCCATCGCCGCGGTTCTGCTCCTGGCGGGCGCCCAGAAGGCCGAGGCTCAGGACAAGCTCAACGCTAAACTGCGTAAGACGGTCGATGCGGCCGGCGCCAAACCCAGCCTGGTGCCCGAGCGCCACCGCGTCATTGTGAGCTTACGCCGTGATGGGCTGAGCTCGAAGGCTGCCTTGCGAGCGGTGCTCGGTTCGACCAAAGCCGAACGCAAGAACTACTTCGACTTCGTGCGGTCCGTCGAGAAGGACTTCACCACCTCCCTCGAGCCGGACCTCGCCGAGAAGACGATTCGTGCGTACGGAAGTATCCCCGCTCTGTCGATGAATCTCACTGCGGCCGAGATCGAGAGCGTCGCTGCCCACGGGCTCGTCGAGCGCATCGAGCTCATGGAGGTCTACTACAAGGTCGACAACGAATCGCACCCGCTGACCCGCGTCGACCTGGCTCAAAATGCCGGTTTCACGGGGAGCGGCATCACCGTGGCCGTCATCGACGACGGCATCCAGTCCGACCATCCTGCCTTCGGGGGCCTGACCGGCTTTCCCACCAGCAAGATCGTCGGCGGCTATGACTTCGGGTCGAACGACTCCGACCCCCGCAACGACTGCAACGGCCAGAGCCACGGCACCAACGTGGCCGGCATGCTCGTCGGAGACGGCGGAGGCATCACGGGGGTGGCCAAGGACGCGAGACTGGTGTTCCTCAAGATCCAGAGCGCCAGCATCTGCGGCCAGCCGGCCCTCGACGGAGACCTCGTAGGGGCCGTCGACTGGGTGGTCACGAACCGAGACGTTTACGACATCTCGGCCATCTCCATGAGCCTCGGCGGCGGGGCCTTCTCCAACGTGTCGAGCTGCGAAGCGAGCAGCACCGCCCTCACCAACGCCCTCAACGCGGCGGAAGCGGCCGGCATCGTGAACTTCGCCGCCTCCGGAAACGACGGCCTCTGCTCGCAGATGGGCCGCCCCGCGTGTATCGACAGCGTCATCAGTGTGGGCGCGGTGTACGACGCCGACGTCGGCAACTCCGGTTTCTGCGTAAGCGGGAGCGCCTGTGTCTCCAGCCTCCAGACCTACCCGACCTGCTCCACCGGCTACGCCGCCTTCGAGGGTTCCACCTTCGCGGATAAGGTGACTCTGTACTCGAACAGCACCTCCTTCTTGGACATCCTCGCACCGTCCAACTGCGCGCTCTCTTCAGATACCGGAAGCGGCACCAATACCTGCTTTGGTGGCACTTCGGCTGCAACTCCGTTTGCGGCCGGCGTCGGAGCCCTGGCCTTCGAGGCGGCGGGGGGAAGCCGCTCCCTGAGCCGGAGCGCCATGGAGAACGCGCTCAAGAATAACGGCGTCAGTGTGCTCGACGCACGCATGAACCGAACCACGCCGAGGGTGGATGCTCTCGCTACGGTGCAGGCGCTCAACACGGGCCCGGCCGAGATCTGCACCAACGGCGTCGACGACGACGGTGACGGAGATACGGACTGCGCGGACAGCGACTGCGCTGGCAACGCGGCCTGCCAAGCTCCGGTGCTCGCGAGCTACGACTTCGAAAGCGGCGCGCAGGGGTGGTCGAACCCGGACGGAAACTATGGCTGGCGGCGCGACTCGAACGGCACGCCCTCGAGCTCGACGGGACCGACCACCGGCAACGGAAGCACCTGGTATTGGTACATGGAGACTTCGAACGGCCAGGGGCCCTACAACACCGGCAACGCGGACTCGACGGTCGTGAGTCCGAGCATCCCCAACGGCACCAACCGCAGCCTCGAGTTCTATTATCACATGTTCGGCGGTGATATCGGCGTACTCAACGCCGAGGTTTCGACGAACGGGGGTTCGAGCTGGACGACGGTGTGGAGCATTCAGGGCCAGCAGCAGTCCTCGCAAGGCGCCGCCTATCGCCGGGCGACGGCCGACCTGTCCAGCTTCTCGGGGGCGCTCCTCGTGCGCTTCCGCGGAGAGGCGGTCGAGCCCTCGGTGGGCTGGCAGAACGACATCGCCATCGATGACGTCACCGTGTACGGCAACGCCTCAAACCCGGGGACGCCAACGGAGCTGGCCAGCTACAACTTCAGCAGCGGCACTCAGGGGTGGTCAAACCCGGACGGTAACTATGGCTGGCGCCGCCGGTCGGGGTCGACACCGTCCAACAACACCGGCCCCGACAACGGGCAGGGCAACGGCGGCTCGTACTTCTATATGGAGACCTCGAACAACCAAGGGCCGTACGACAGCGGTGATCCGGACGCCTTCCTGGTGAGCCCCACGCTCCCCAACGGGAGTAACCGAAGCGTGGAGTTCTACTATCACATGTATGGCTCCACGATGGGGCGGCTCAACCTGGAGGTCTCGACCAACGGAGGCTCCTCGTGGACCAACGTGTGGAGCATCCAGGGCCAGCAGCACTCCAGCACCTCGGCCTCCTACTCGACGGAGACGGTGGACCTGTCCGGCTTCTCGGGGAGCCTGCGGATCCGCTTCCGCGGCGAATCCACGGCGGGCTCCAACGGATGGCGGTCCGATATGGCCGTCGACTCCATCACCCTGTTCGGCAACTGACGGGCGCATCTGGCCCTACGGCCCCGTGGCTCTCGGACCGGCTCGAGTCGGCCGGGGGTCACGGCGCCTCAGCCTCGAACTCTTGGTTTTCGTCCGTGATGACGGACGTAGGCCCTGAGACTCTGGGTCATGGCAGACGATGGAGGCTCCGAGGGGCTCGAAAGAGGGAGGTTTGCTTCATCAAATGCGCTCGTGGTCATCCAGGAATAGAGACTGATTGGTCTCAACCATTCAAACCACATGGAGAGTTAGCTCTGTGATGGTTGAGTTCAAGATCTAGGCATAGCGGCACCGCTTCCAATCGGTTCGATTGAAGGCGGAGGCTATCCGCCACATCCTCAGATTGGTTGGATGAAGCTTCTCGCCTTCGTTCGCGGGGAGGCGTTGCCACAGCCAGCCTACTTTGGCAGGCGAGAGGGGTGTCGGACGCGTCCGCCCTCGCCCCTCTCGATATCGCGGTGCTGATCGCCTATCTCGTAGGCAGCGTTGGCCTCGGGCTGTTCCTCTCCCGCCGGCAGTCGAGCTCGGAGGACTACTTTCTCGCCGGCCGCGGGATGGCATGGTGGACGGTAGGACTGTCGCTCTTCGCCTCGAACATCTCCAGCACCACCCTCATCGGCTTGGCGGGAGAAGGCTACGCCCACGGCATCGCGGTCTTCAACTACGAGTGGATGGCGGCTGTCGTCCTCGGCTTCTTCGTCATCTATATGCTGCCGACGGTGCTGAGCGCGCGGGTCTTCACGATGCCCGAGCTGCTCGAGCGTCGCTTCTCTCGTGGGGCTCGGCTCTACTTTTCGGCCCTCACCCTCTTTCTCAACATCGTGGTGGATACCGCCGGCTCTCTTTACGCGGGCGGGCTCCTCATTCAGGTGATCTATCCAGAGGTCTCTCTGTGGGTATCGATCCCGGCCCTAGCCCTCGTGGCGGGTCTGTACACCGCGGCCGGCGGACTCAAGGCCGTCATGTACACCGACGCGTTTCAGGCGGTCATCCTCCTCGTGGGGTCGGTCGTCCTTACCCTCCAGGTCTTCGAAGCCGTCGGTGGATGGGATGTCTTCGTCAGCAGCGTCCCCGCGGAACGGCTCAGCCTCGTGCGACCCCTCGACGACGAGGTCATGCCCTGGCCTACTTTAGTTCTCGGCGTCCCTCTGCTCGGCTTCTACTTCTGGTGCACGAACCAATTCATGGCCCAGCGGGTGCTGAGTTCGAAGAACGTCGCTCATGCGACGTGGGGGGCGCTCTTCGCCGGGCTCCTCAAGCTCCCGGTGCTCTTCGTCATGGTGCTCCCCGGGACCGCGGCCGTCCTGCTGTACCCGGACCTCCCCCGGGGAGATGCGGTGTTTCCCACCCTCGTCATGGACCTCCTCCCGGTGGGGCTCAAGGGCCTCGTATGCGCGGGCTTCGTGGCGGCCCTCATGTCCCAGATCGACTCGACCCTTCACGGGGCCTCGACCTTGGTCACGATGGACTTCGTACGTCCTCTCCGTCCCGAGATTGGCGATCGACAGCTGCTCTGGGTAGGCCGAGGGGTCGTCCTCGTGCTCATGGCCTTGGCGGCCGCTTGGGCGCCCTCCCTCGGCCGCTTCGGGACCCTGTTTGGCTACCTCCAGAGCGTGCTCGCTTACGCGGTACCTCCGGTCCTGAGTCTCTTCTTGGTGGGGTGGTTTTGGTCCCGAGCCAGCCCCTTCGGAGCTCAGCTGTCGCTGTGGCTCGGAACCGTGGCCGGGCTGATCCTCTTCGTGTCCGTCGAGGTGCTCGAGATCTTCGAGATGCACTTTCTCTACGCACCCCCCATCTTGCTCTCGATCTCGACCGCCTTTTTGGTGCTGGGCAGCTTGCTCCGTCCGACCGGGGCGAAGCCCGAGTGGGCGGCGGTGCATGCCTCTCTGCCGGCGCCCACGGGCTGGCGAGGCGGTCCCGCGCTCACCTTGGCGCTGCTCGGGCTCACGGGCGTCCTCGTGTTCGCGTTCCGCTAGATGCGCCGGGGTCATTTAGTGTTATAACTTGGTTATGAGAGGGTTCACCGCGCCCGTCCTGTTTGTCTGGGTGGCGATCGGAGGTTGCCTCGGGGAGCAGCGTCTCGACAGTCCTTGCCGGGACGAACCGGTCGGCGCAGACCCCGCCTTCTGCTCGGCCTGTATGACGGACGACGATTGCCACATCGTGGGCAACCCGTGCAACGAGGCCGCGTCTTGCGTGCCCACCACGGGAAACTGGGTGGCTACCTCGGTCGGCTGCGAGGTCGAGTACTCGACGCCCCCGCCCGAAGCTTGCGGATGCGTAGCGGGGATCTGCGCAGCTACGAATTGAGGTAGCCGGGTCGGGTCCCGGCGGTCATGGGGACTCCCAGCGGACCCCCAGCTCGAGGCCGACTTCGGGGCGGAGGGTCCAGCTCTCGGCGCCGTTGCTGGTCTCCGGAGCGGCGAGCAGGCTTCCGGTCAACGACAGATCTACCGCCACCGAGCCGGTTTCGAGGAGCTCCCACCCTCCACGGAGGCGAGGCCCGAAGCCTGCTCCCCAGGTCGAGGTCTCGGTGGGGAGGCTCGGGCCCAGGAGCTCCGCGGCGAGGGCCTGACCGCGCACCTGGAGGACTCGACCGAAGGCCCCCCCGGCGAGATCGAAGGCTCCTACCCGGTAGATGAAGAGCAGCTCGCTCTCCAGCTCGAGGGTCTCGAAGGACTGGTTGCTCCCTGAGTAGCTGCTTCTCCCCACGCCCACACCAAAGGCACCGCGGTATTGAGGAGAGCCAAAGCTCCAGCCCAGGCGACCGAACTGGCCGAGGCCGAGGCGATAGTGGGCGCCGGCCGCGACGGTGAGCTCATGGGTGCGAAGCCGCAGACGTCCCCCCTTCTCGACGAGGAGGGCGAGAGGGAGGTCACGAAAGCTACCCTGCTCGAGGGAGATCTCCTGCCCGGCCTCGAGGCTCAGCTCGCGGGCTCCCGTCCGTCCTTGACCTCGGCGGTGCACCAGGTAGCGCCCGGGGGGAAGCGGCAACACGACAGGGCGTCGGGGGTCGGCCCATAGCTCTCCGGTCAGGGCCCCGCTCGGGCGGGCGAAGAGCAAGTATTGGCGGTCGCGGGCGGGGGGCACGAGGACGCTCGCGGTGGTGTCCCGGATCTGACTCACGATGAGCTCCCCCGCCCCGGCGAGCTCGATATCGACGGTGGGGTGCATGACCTCCCCCGGCGAAGCGGAGGAGCGAAGGACGGTTTGCCGGTAGGCGTGGCGGTAGAGCTCGGACAGGCTCACGCGGCCGTCCGCGTCGACGTCGGCGGCGCCGCGGAGCCCGACCAGGAGGGCGTGTGTGAACACCGCTCCCCCCAGCTCGCTCGACTCCTGGGCCGCTTCCCCGGCACTTGCGGCGCGAAGGAGCACCGTGCCCGAGACTCGGTCGGGCCCCCCGAGGTCGATCGAGAACGGGGCTTCGGGAACGAGCCCCTTCTCGAGGTCGGTCGCGCTTTGGCAGGCATCGAGGATGACGATCCGAACCCGGGCGGGGACGGCGTCCAAGGCGGCGCGAAGATCAGAGAGATTGAGGCGCTCGCCGTTCACGTGAAGACTCCGCCGGTCTCCATGGCCGGAGTAATAGAAGTGAACGACGTCGTCGACCGAGGCTCGGGTCGAGAGCGCGGCGAGAGCGTCCAGGACTTCGGTCGGTCCTCCGCCCGTGAGCACCCGGGCTTGCTGCCGATCGAGCCTCCCGTAGGTCTGAAGGGTCTCGGCGTAGTGCTGAGCGTCCGACTCGGCATACGCAAGCTCGGCTTCGCTCGGGAGCCCGCGATTCGTGCCCACGGCGAGCACGTGCACCGTCTCGGCTCGAACCGTTCCCGCGACGAACTGCGCTCCGAGCAGAAGCCACGGAAGGAGGCGCTTGGTCCGCGTCCTACTCATCTTCCTCCACCCGGATGTAGAGCTCGTCGGCCAGGGTTCCATCGAGATAGAAGCGCACTCGACTCTCGATCAGAGGAGGCTCTGCCCGCAGGGCAGCTTCCGGGACGAAGTACTGCCCCGGGCTCATACGGCCTCCGTCGAAGAGCTGGAGCGGGGCGTCCTCCCCCTCGTTCAGCTCCAGGCGCACCGTCGCCTCTTCTCCAAGTACGACGCTGAAGCGCAATCGGTCCCCGGCGCGAATACGAACCTCCCCCACGTGCTCGGACTGGGTCGAGCCACGGGCGAGGATGGCGGAGAAGCTCGATCCTCCCTTGAGCCGCAGCTCGGGCGGAGACGAGGTGCCGACGAACAGGGCCACCGCGGCGGCGCAGGCCATCACCCCGGACCCGAGCGCAGCCCGCCGGGTCCAGCGGACGGGCCTCAGCGGCTCGGGCGGAAGAGCGTCCTTCACCGCCCCCAGAGCGAAAGCTTCGAAGGGCTGAGCGTCGAGGAAAGCCTCGGCACCCCGCATGAGCTGCTCGACCTCGAACTGGCAGAGTTTGCAGGACTGCAGGTGAAGTTGACGTTCGGGATCGAGCTCCCCCACGGATGCAAGCTCGACCTCGATAGCGCTGAGATGGGGCTCCGTCATGACTCGGCCTCCACCACCTCGAGGGCGCGGGCTCGGAGGCTCTTCAGACGCTTGTTGATGGTTTGTCTCGAGAATCCGAGGAGGCGACCGATCTCGCCTTGATCGCGCTCTTCCACGAAGGCGAGGACGGCCAGGTTGCGATCCTCCGGGGATAGTTGGCTCAGCATGGAGAGTACGCGCTGTCTATCCTCGAGCCGCCTCTCCTCGCCGATCTCCACCGGTGCCGGGGGGAGCTCGACCGGCTCTCCCATCGGGGTGGGGAGCTTCGCGCGTCGATCCAAAGCGGCGAAGCAGCAGCGGTCGGCTACTCGATACAGCCAAGGGAGCTTGGCCTCGACCTCCCGGTAGGCGCGCCCGTATTTGATGAGGTTGATGAACACCTCCTGGAGGGCGTCGTCCGCGGCCGCGCGGTCTCGGAGGAGGGCTCGACAGCGCCGATGAAGGACGAACCCAAAGCGTTCGTAGATGCCCTCAATCTCCCTACGGGTGAGGCCCCCCGGGCGAGCCTCCGTCATGGGTTCCCGCGGGCACACGGCCACCCCGGGGGCGGCGCTTCGTCGGAGTCGAACACGATGAACTCCTCGGGGCATCCGGGGGTGCACAAAAAGCCCTCGACATCCGGGCAGGACCACGTGCGAACGAGCCCCGCTTCGGGATCGATGCAATCCCACTCCTGCGGGCCTCCCGCTTCCTCCATCCTCTCCGCCGCCTGCTCGGAGCTGGTGGCGATGGTGGTCTGCTGATTCATCCGCACGCTCGCGCAGCTGCGCAGCGGCACCGCGTCGGGGCGCACCAGGCGGGTAATGGCGACCGAGAGTACCGCGCTCTGAAGCGGCTCGATCTCCTGGGTCACCACCCCGTCGACGACGCGGCTCGCGCTCCAGCCCGGAGCGAGCTCCGGATCGCTCAGGGGCTCGTCCCCGAGCACCAGCGCGAGGGGGCGGAGCTGCTCCAGAAGGTGCTCCCGATCGAGATCGTCCGGAGCCACCTGGCTGAGAAAGCCAAAGGCCACCGTCCCGGGCGGCGCCTCGTCGACCGGGAACCCTTGAAAGAGGGCGTCCGCCGGCGGGGGGCTCCGAATCTCCAGCTGAAAACGGCCCTCGGGGTCGACCGACGTCGTCTCCGCACCCTGGGTAAAGGGCCGCTCGACCTGGCCCCGGAGGAACCACACCCACTGCAACCGAAGCTCCCGGTCGGGGTCGAAGGGAAGCCGGGGATCCTCCCAACACGGTCGTCCATCGTCCTCCGGCCCCTCGCAGCTCTCCGCGAATTGGCAGTTCGGGCACCCGGCGCGCTCGCGGACCGTCCCCTCGATCCTGAGAATGGGAGGAGCGACCTCGTCGGGGCCGGGCAGGGCGCAAGCGGCCCCTCCAGCCGCCCAGAGCAGACCGAGCCGAGCGCATGTCAGAGCTGAAGGCATCGAGGTGGTCCATCCTAGCAGGCCCGCTTCCGACATCGGGGTCGAGAGAGTTGAAGAGGGTTCAGCACGATGGACGGGAGCAAATCCGACGGTCGAACTGTCAACGGGAGGCCCGGATTCTCGATTTTTGTCTCTCTTGGAGGCGGGTGAGGCCCCCGGCCGAGGATAGCTCAGCGCGGGTTGACAGTCCGGCGGGAGACCTCGCTCTCCCCTCGCGATGACGACACCTCGACCCCATCACCCGGTGTGGGGGCTGGTCCTCGGTCTCGCCGCCTGCGTCGAGCCGGCGGCGACGAACGGCCCCAACGGTCCGAGCCTCCCCGGAGCCCCAGGGGATCCCAACGGGCCAGAGGGAGGCCCGAGCCCCTCCCTCGACGGCGCGCTCCTCTATGTCTCCTACGGGTGCGACGGCTGCCACGGACCGCTCTCCACGTCCACCAAGCGAAACGCCACCATCGAGCGGATTCGGGCCGCTGCCGGCCCCGACTCTCGCATCGAGCCGATGCGGAGCATCCTCCTCACGGACCCCGAGATCCGAGCTCTGGTTTTGGCCCTGGCCGACGGCTCGTCGGGGATCGCCTCAGATCGCCGTAGGCCCTTCCTCAAGCCGCTCCTCCTCACCCGGTCGGAGGCGGCGAGCCGGCTCTTCAGCATCTTCCGCTCCGGCCCGGGAGCCCCGGTCAACGAGCTCGCCCTGCGGGCTGAGCTGCAGGAAGCGATCGGCCGGCAGTCCTCCTTTCTCGGAGGACACTGCAACATTTACGACGGTTGCGGGGTGGCCGAGATCGACGCCTCGGAGAACCCCTCCACCAGCGTGGTGAGAGCGGGCCTCTTCATTCGTACCTGTGTCGATCTCCTCGCCCGTCCTGGGAGCAAGGCGGCGGTGCTCGCCAAGGCTGGCCTCCGACCTGAAGATCCTGTCGATGCAAATGGAGTTGCGTCGCTGTGGGACGTCTTCGCGCCCGGCCGACCTCTTCCCTCCGTCACCGCCGACCTCATTGTTCGAGAGGCGGGAGCCGCCCCGGAGTGGGACGCCCCTCTCTACTTCTTCTGCCGCCCTGCGGTCCTGGAGGGAAGAGGTCGGCCGGGCGCGAAGACGTCCCACAGCGACGCAACTCCATTTGCATCGACAGGATCTTCAGGTCGG
>JBCBRU010000289.1:0-10624 GCA_039819565.1 Myxococcota bacterium
CCCCGAGCGCCTCCGCTTCGAGCGCGATCTCTACAAGAGCATTCTCGGCCTGAACTCGTCGGAGGCGCTGCAGTCCTTCCTCGATAGCGCCCTCGAGCTGGTCATGAGCATCACGGGGTCTCGTCGCGGTCTGTTGGGTTTGGGCGGCGCACAGGATGAAGGCGGGATGCCCGCCGAATGGTGGGCCAGCCGTCACGAGGACGGCGAGCTCGAGCCCATGAAGCGCCGCGTCTCGTCGGCCATCGTGAGGCAGGCTCTCGCCGAGGGCCGAAGGGTGGAAACCCCTTCGGCGTTTCTCGATCCCCGCTTCGAAGGTCGAGACTCCGTGCGCAGCCAGCAGATCGAGTCGGTGCTCTGCGTGCCCATCGGCGACCGGATAGGGGTGGTCTACCTCGAAGGCCACCGCCGTCGGGGTCCATTTCCCAAGGCCGACGTAGAACACGTGGAGCTGTTCGCGCGGGAGGTCGAGCGTATCGCCACCCGCCTTCTCGTCGAGCGCCGGCGTCAAAACGTCGAGGACGCAACCCGCGAGTTCCGGGAGCGCATGCGTCTCGACAGCATCGTGGGCTCGAGCCAGGTGCTCGCCGACATGCTGTCCGAGATCGAGGTGTGCGCGCGCTCGAAGGCCAGTGTCCTCCTTACCGGGGCTAGCGGCACCGGTAAGTCCGCCATCGCTCAAGTCATTCACCACGAGGGGCCGCGATCGTCCGCCCCCTTTGTGGCCCTCAACTGCGCTGCGGTCCCCGAGAACCTGATCGAGAGTGAGCTCTTCGGCAACGAGGAGGGGGCTTTCTCGGGCGCGACCCGAGCCCGCGAGGGCCACATCGGCGCGGCCGAAGGCGGCACCTTGTTCCTCGATGAGGTCGCCGAGCTCTCCGCATCTGCGCAGGCCAAGTTGCTCCAGTTCCTGAACGACAAGGTCTACTACCGCGTCGGATCGAGCACCCCCCTCAAGGCGGACGTCCGCATCATCTCCGCCACCAACGCCAACCTCGAGGAGCTGGTAAAGGAGAAGAAGTTCCGTCCCGACCTCTTCTATCGCCTCGAGGTGCTTCCGGTGCGAGTCCCCAGCCTGTCCGAGCGCCGGGCCGATATCCCCGCCCTCCTCGATCACTTCGCCGACATGAAGGCGAAGGAGAATCAGGTCGCGCGCCCCGCGTTTTCGCCGTCGGCGGTGGCGGCTGCGGAGGTGGCGGACTGGCACGGCAACATTCGACAGCTCGCCGCTCAGGTGGAGCGGGCCGTCATCCGGGCCGCTCAGCAGGGGCGTACCGAGATCGACGCCAAGCTTCTCTTCGACCACCCCCTGGATTCGCAGAGCGAAGCTTCGAGCCTTTCCGAGGCGGGCTACCCCGACGACTTTCACGAATCGACGCGGCAGTTTCACCGGTCTCACGTGAAGCGCATCCTGCAGGAGACGAACGGCCGCATGACCGAGGCGGCGCGGCGGCTCGGGATCGCGCGCTCCTACCTGTACAACTTGAAGAAAACGCTCGACCTCGACGACCCCAAGGATTGAAACGGTCGAGCGTGACCGAGCGCACGGACCTGCCTCCGCTGGCTGAGATCGCCCAGCGCTACCGAGCCGGAAGTCTCAGCCCCACCGAGCTGGGCGAGCAGGCGCTCGCCGCGGCCGAGCGTGACCCGTTTCGCGGCTACCGAGTTGTTCGCTCGAAGGCCTTCGACCTCGAAGTTCGAGCGGCGGCGGCCGCCTTCGCCGCGGGCCGCGACGTGGGGCCGCTCGCGGGCATCCCCATCTCCGTGAAGGACCTGTACGGAGTGCCGGGAGAGCGGACTTTCGCGGGGACGGCGAAAGCCCTCCCGGAATCCTTCGAGCGGGCTGGGCCGGTGGTCGGGCGCTGCCTCCGTCAGCTGGCGCCTATCGTGGGTAAGACCCACACCGTGGAGCTCGCCTTCGGGGGCATTGGGGCCAACGGACACTGGGGCACCCCTCTCAATCCGCGTTCGCCCGAGGTGCACCGCGTACCGGGTGGATCGTCCAGCGGCGCCGGGACCAGCCTCGCGGACGGCTCGGCGCTGCTCGCCCTGGGGACGGACACCGCGGGCTCGGTGCGAATCCCGGCCGCGTGGACCGGTCACGTGGGGGTGAAGACCACCAAAGGACGCTGGTCCACGGAGGGCATCGTCCCGCTGTCGACGACGCTCGACACCCCCGGGATTCTGACCCGAACCGTGGAGGATGCCGTCTACGCCTTCGCGAGTCTCGACGGTCCCGCGGAGTCCTTTGCCGCCCGCCTGGCCCGGGTGGCGGAGCCGAGCCTAGGGCAGCTGCGCCTCGGCTTTGCCCGCGGCGTGTTTCGCGAAGACTGCGACCCCGGGGTCCTGGAAGCGGTGGCCGCGGCCCTCGAGCAGTTCGAAGCGGGGGGGGCGGCGGTAGCCGACGTCGACCTCCCCGGGCTCGGGCGCGCCCAAGCTCAGTTTGCCCAGGGAGGGCCGGTGGCGGTCGAGGTGCACCGCTTCTTGGATAAGGAGCTGCCGGAGTGGTGGGAGCACCTCGAGCCGCGGGTGGGGCAGCGCATTGCCCCCGCCGAGAACGTGAGCGGAAGTGAGTACTTGGAGCGCCGCCAGGAGATGGAGCGCGCGCACGCGATGGCCATGGGGGGCTTCGAAGACGTCGACGTTTACGTCACTCCCACCGTCGCCAACACTCCACCGCTCGCGAAGACCATGGAGGAGGATCTCGACGCCTACCGGAAGGCTAACCTGCGGTGTCTCCGAAACACGGCGATGGTCAGCTACCTGGGACTCTGTGCTGTCAGTCTACCTTGCGGGCTAGACTCTGCGGGTATGCCGGTGGGCTTGCAGCTCATCGGTCCTGCGGGGGAGGAGGAGCGGGTGCTCGGAATTGCCCGGACGCTCGAACGAATGACTCGGCTTTGGCCGCGAAAGATGAACCGCTCATGAAGATCATCCCTGCCCTACGAGACGATCTCGAAGTCACCCGGAGGCCCGATGGGCAGGTGGACGTCCGGGACCCTCGCCTCCTCAACGTGTTCACTCTCGACTCGGAGTATCTCGAGGTCGCGGTGCACTTCGATGGCCTGCGCGGCGCCAAGGAGGTGGTCGAGGCCCACCGACTGGCGGACAAAAAGAAGATCCGGCCGAAGGAGGTCAAAGCCATCGCCGAGGAGATGGACGCCCTCCTGCTCCTCGACACCGAGGAGGCCGCGACGGCGACCCCCAACATGGAGAATACCTCTCCGCAGCCGCTCCTGGGTCCGGCGCCGTCCTCGCACCGGCTCCGGGTCCTTCCCCAGACTCCCGCCTCATCGGCCTGGTCCTGTCAGGCCTGCGGTGCCTGCTGCCACGGATTGGTCGTAGAGCTGACCGAGGCGGAAGAGGCGCGCATTGACGCGAGCCTTTACCAAGACGTGCTGGACGGCCAAGGATTCGCCTACGACGCCTTCGTAGATCCGGAGCTCCCGGCCGTGCGGGTGCTGCGTCAGCGGGTCGAGGATCGCCACGCCTGCGTGTTCCTGGCCGAGGACGGTCGCTGTCTCGTTCATGCTCGGCAAGGACCCGAGAGCAAACCGGACGCCTGTCAGATCTTCCCGTACATGGTCGTCCACGTGCCGGGGCGCACTCCGCATCTCGCGATGCGTACCAATTGCCAGTCGATGCACGAGTCCTGGGAGACGGGGGCTCCCGCTGAAGAGGCTATCCCCGAGGTCAAGCGGCTCCTCCGCACCCACGACTCGCTCCTCATCCCTTCTCTGAGCCCCTGGTTCGGCAAGGATAAGTCCCCGGACCAGCTGGAGCGCTTGTTTCGCAAGGTCCTTCGACCCTTCGCGGCCGAGGGAGTGACGCCCGAGGCTCTGGCGGCTGCCGACATCATTCTCAAGGGTCGCGTGAGCAAGGCTCGTCCGCTCTACGGGACCTCGCTCCTCGCCTACATTCGGGAGGAGAGCCGGGGTCCAGCCCCGGTCGAGGAGGGAGGGTTGAAAGGCCACCTGCGGCCCGTTCCGCGCTCTCGCAAAGCACTCGCAGCCATGGCCCGCGGCGAGGCCCCGTCGTCCGTGCGACCGGACGTGGCCCGATTCCTCGGGCGACAGCTGGATCTCGTTTTTCATGGATTTGGCCCGCTCAACCTCCCTGATGCGGGTATCGGTACGGTCGCTCTACTTCTCAGCATGGAAGCGGCGCTGCACGCACTCGGCCCTAAGTCGACACCGGCTAAGGCTAACGCCGCCTTTATGGGGCTGACCGCTCCCATCCTCGAGAACACGACCCACGCCTGGCCTATCCTCGAGGCCATCGACCCCGGCTTTACGCGCGCGCTCCGAGCCGAATACGAAGCCGCTCTCGCCGGATAGTTTGCGGCCCATCGGCGGGGGCGTGCTATCCCGGAGGCCATGGCTCAGCTGTCGAAGCGCGCGGCGCAGATGCCGGCCTCACCGATCCGTCGCCTCGTCCCCTTCGCCGACGCAGCGCGAGGGCGTGGGGTTCACGTCCACCAGCTCAACATCGGTCAGCCCGATGTGCCCACTCCGCGAGGGATGATCGAAGCCTATCAAGCCTACGACGAGGAAGTCCTCGCGTACGGGCCTTCGCAGGGGCTGCCCGAGCTTCGTGAGGCGGTGGCCGACTATTGGCGCGGGGCGGGGGGGGAGGTCGTCGCAGAGAATGTCTCCATCACTTTTGGGGGGAGCGAAGCCGCGCTCTTCGCGCTCGCCGCGGTGGCCGATCCTGGCGATGAGGTCCTCACCACCGAGCCCTTCTATGCCAACTATCTAGGGTTCGCGACGATGGGAGGCCTCACCCTGCGAGCGGTCCCGGCCTCGGCCGCGGAAGGTTTCCACCTTCCCTCGGATGACGTGATCGAAGCCTCTATTGGCCCGCGTACCAAGGCCGTCGTGATCTCCAACCCAGGCAACCCCACCGGTACCGTCTACACCCCGGATGAGATGTCCCGCCTCGGAGCGCTGGTCGAGAAGCACGGTCTCTATCTCATCAGCGATGAGGTCTATCGAGAGTTCGCCTATGGGGCTCCGGTGACCTCCGCGCTCTCCCTTCCTATCGCGGCGGAGCGGGTGATCGTCGTGGACAGCGTTTCGAAGCGTTTCTCGGCCTGCGGAGCCCGGGTGGGCGCCGTCATCAGCCCCCACCCCGACCTCTCCGCGGCCTTCATGCGGATGAGTTTCGCCCGTCTCTGCCCCGCTACCGTGGATCAGCGCGCGGCGCTGGCCGCGTACTCGACCCCCCCCGAGTACTTCGCGGAGGTGGTCGCGGAGTACGAGAAGCGTCGCGATACTCTGGTCGACGGCCTCCGGGCCATCCCCGGAGTAGAGACCTATCGCCCCGAGGGGGCCTTCTACACGGTGCCGACCTTCCCCGTAGACGACTGCGACCGCTTCGCCCAGTGGCTCCTCACGGACTTCGCGCACGAAGGCGAGACCGTGATGATGGCTCCAGCGAGCGGTTTCTACAGCCGCCCGGAGCTAGGGCGACAGCAGGCGCGCATGGCCTACGTTCTCGGCGTCCCCGCGCTCGAACGCAGTTTGTCCGCCCTCCGCGCCGCTCTGGCGGTGTATCCAGGTCGTGTCTAGCGACCCAGGTCGTGTCTAGCGACCCAGGTCGTGTCTAGCGGCCTTCAGCGCTCCGAGCGGAGGAAGTTCGGCACCGGGTCCGCGAGGTCGGAGCCGGGCAGGGTAGGCGTGGGTGCCTGGGCGTCGGACGTCGGCATACGAATCTCCGTCACCCCGGGCAGGGCCACCCAACGCATGGTGTAAATCCCCTCGACGGTCCGGATATGAACCTGGGCAAAGGTTTGAGCCTGCTGCCAGCGCTGAGGGATCGTCCCGATCGGCTGGTGCCTGAGGTAGGCCAGAGATCCTCGAGGCCCCAGCAGACGCGCTTCCACGGTGGGCGGCCGGCGTCGTCGAAGGTCCACGGACACCAAGCCGCCTTCGGTGGGGCACTTCACGATCCATGCACCAAAACCGCCCGGTACGATGCGCACCACCCCGGTGCCCCGAAGGGGAAGCTCACCCTTGTCGTCGGACAGGTCGCCGTCGCTGTTTTGGTAGCGCCACACTCCGCCCCCGGGGAGCTCTAGGGTGCATTCGGCGGCGGTCTCGGGAAGACGCTCGAGCTCGACGCGGAGGGCTCCCGAGCTCGGGAGCCGGACCCGCTTGGGAAGGCGACCGGGCGAGGACAGCAGGACGTGGACGGGAGGCCCGGCGGGCACCAGGAAGCGCAGAGGGGCCACGCCGACCATGTTTCCGTCGAGTTCCGACACGACGCTGACGGAGCCGAGAGGCGTGGCCTCGAGAAGAACGTCGTTCACCACCCCCGCCGCCCAATCCGCATCGGCCGGGCCCACGAAGTAAGCCCGGGTCTCGAGCCCGGCACTGACGAGCAGGGCGATCGCCGCCAAGTAGACCCCGTAGCGGAGGAGGCCGCCCCGCGGTCGAGGCCGGGGTGGAGGGCGCCCCGCCGGTCCTGGGGCTCTCTCCTGGTCGTCGACGAGAGGCACCAGCGCGGGCGGCGCCAGGCTGTCCGGCACCTCCAGATCCTCCTCGCCCGGCGCGGGCGCGGGGTTCTCGGCGAAGGCCGCATCCTGGCCGGCCCCATCTTGGGAGGGCCGAGGGCTCAGCCGGGGGACAGGGCTGGGGGGAAGGGTCGCCTCGAGGACCTCTTCGCCGTCGTCGGGCGCGATGCTCGGAGGCGCCGAAAGCTCGGTTTGATCGTTCGGGATGGCCGGTCGCGGAGGCCAGCTCCGCACCAGATCCGACCACTGCGCTTTGGGGCCCGGATCGTCGTCGACGAGCCATGCCTCCATGAGGTCGTGCACCCGCGCGGACCACTCCGAGGGCTCGAGGAAGAGGCAGGCCTCGGCGAGCGGCTGGAGGCCGCGGGTGGTGATCTGCCCTTCGCTGGACTGCAGCACCACCTCGTCCTCGCCCAGCTCAAAGGCGAGGCCGCGCGCCCGCAGCTCCTGCGCGACGAGATTTCGGATGCGTCGCTGGCCACTCTCGTCGAGCCCCATGGACCATCCGGAGGGTGAAGACCCCTCGTCCGCCATGGCCGTAAGCATGCGCCCAGACCGCGTAGGGGCCAAGCCCGAGATGTGTTACTCGCGGTCCGTGGCGGTCGATCGACGCGTGCTCGTGGTCGATGACGACCCGGCGTGCTCGAAGGCGTGGTCCGAGGCTCTCGAGTCTGCAGGGTATGCGGTGGAGTGCGCCTCCGACCCTAATTCCGCTCGTGAGGCTGCCCTTTCTCGGCCATTCGAACTGTATGTGGTGGATCTACGGCTCCCGGAGCCGGTGGGGGTCGAGCTCATCGAAGAGTGGTTGAGAGCTGCGCCCGAGCGCCGGGTGGTGGCGGTGGACGAAGGCGCGGATCCGGACGGTCGTCTCCGGTTGCTCGAGGCGGGCGTGCGGGTGGTCGCGCACAAGCCGCTCGAGCCCGCGGCGCTGTTGTCCGCCCTCGAGCTGGCTATTGAGGACGAACTCCCCCCCACCTTGCCGCTGGAGCGCGAGGCACAGGCTCTCAATCTCTCCGGACGCTGGGACGGAGCGCTCGGAGAAGGGGGCGCGGTCGCGGTTCTGGCGGCGCTGTACCGGCGAAAGTTTACGGGCCTCGTTTTCCTCCGGAAGGGCGAGCGCAAGAAGATCCTCAACGTGCGAGAGGGGGCACCTGTCCTCGTGCGCTCGAACGTTCTGACCGAGACCCTCGGCCGCCGCCTCGTGGAGGAGCGCATGGTTTCGGAGGCGGCGTGCGAGCAGGCGCTCGAGCGCAAACGCGGCTCGGGCCAGCGCATCGGAGAGATTCTCGTGGCTCTGGGCCATCTCAGCGCCAAGAACCTGGACTTTGCGCTCGAGCGGCAGGCGCGTGAGCGCCTCGATGACCTTTTCTCCTGGCGAGACGGCGAGTTCAGAGCCGTCGAGGACGCTCGAGAGGTCGACGTCATGCCCCTCGGGGAGCCCGCCCGCATCCTCTTCGACGGTCTCGGGCGGCGGGAAACGGCCGAGGTCCTCGGCCTCCTCCACGCTTGGCGGCGTCATCGGCTCGGCACCGTCGATCCCGAAGATACGGAGTTCGACGGTCTGTCGGAGAAAGCCAAGAAGCTCCTTCGCCAGGCGTCGGGGAGCGCTCTGGAAGCGGCTCTGACCGAAGGCGATGATCCGGTGCTGGCCGCTCGAGCGCTCACCACCGCGTTCCTTCTCGGCGGTTTGCCGCTTCTGGCCCCCCCCGCGTCTCCGCGCCCACGCTCTACTCCGCAAGGCGAGCTGCTCTTGGGGCGGGGCATGCCGATCTCGGAGGGACTCGATGACGGACCTCGACCGCTGGCCCTGCCGGCGTATCCGCCTCCGGTCGAAGAACCGGCGCTCCCCACCGAGGTGCGGCCCCCTCGCGGGCTTTCGTTTGGCGACACGCCCAAGTCCTCCCCCAGTGAGGATCTGGTCGAGGAAACGGACGTCGAGGTCCCGCCGACGGCCAGCCCCGATCCCGTCGAGGACGAGTCGATTGAAATCTCCGCGGCAGGCACGGTCGACCTGGGCGGAGAGGCGTTGGTCTATGAGCGCGCCCGAGAGCGGCATGACGCCGTGGTTCGAGTAAGCATCCGCGAGCGTTTGGGATTGCCGGAAGGACGGGTCACCCCCGAGGAGGTCGAGACGGCTTTCCAGGCGGCGCGGGAGCGCCTCACCGCCGAGATGGCCGAGGCGCGCGTGGCCAGCGGTCGTTGCGCCCAGCTGGCCGAGGCCGCCGAGGTGGCGCTCGGCGATGCTCGAGCCGAGCTCCTCCATCCAGACACCGAGCGTCGATCTCGGCCGCCCCAGGAGCCCGCCCCCTTCCCTTGGCGTGAGGCCCTGGAAGCGTTCGAAGAAGGGCTCTCCGCCCAGACTCGTGGCGAGGCGGACGAAGCACGCGCGGCCTTTGCTCGGGCCGCGGACCTGGACCCCACCATCGAGACCTATCGGGATCTGGCTCGACCCTCACCGGAGGCGCTTTCTGAGCTTCGGGCGCGAGCGCGCGCCGCGGAGCCGGGGACACGCGAGGCCGACGAAGCATGGAGCGCGATCCTCGCGATCGATCCCGACGACGCGGAAGCGCTACGTAGACGTAGCCCCCCTGAAAAGGGCGGCTCCCTCTGGCGGTGGTGAGCGACGTCCGCTCTCCTCTTCGCCCCAAGAGCCCAATAAGGCTTCGGTTTTCGGTGCTTTAGCGGCCAGGCGTGGTCGGGGGCGGGGGCGGGTTCTTTTCGACGTCGAGGAGCCACTGGCGGATGCGACGCTCGTCGCCCGGGGCGAACTGCTCGAAGGAGGCCCCCACACGAAACTTGCCGTCGTCCCGGAGCTCCTGCCAAATCATCCGAGCGCTCACTTTGAGGATCTCGACCTCTTTGCCTTGGGGGATATACAGGAGCACCTTGAAGCGCTCGTCGTCCTCGAGCGGCTCCTCCAGCTCAAAGCAGAGGCCGGAAGGGCTCATGTTGATGCTCGTGCTCGAAAGACCTTCTTGGAATCGCTCGACCTCGACTCGGATCTCTACAGGCTTGCGAAGCATGCGCTTCTGAAGGCCACCAGTTCGGGCGGCGTTGGTTCCGGGCGGGTCTGGTTGCATGTTGAAAACCGTGGGTCAGGCTACGGCTTCGTCGACGGAGTGGCAACCACGCGGCGCGGGCATGACTCTTGGCGGGCCAGCCCGCCGCCGCCATGAGTTCGGATAAACCATGAATATGAAGCCTCTCCCGCGATTCGCGGCCGACCGTACGCTCGGAAAGCTCGCCCGAATGCTGCGCATGCTCGGGCAGGACGTAGAGGTGCTCCTCGATCGGACCACAAAAACGACGCACGACGACCTCGAGGGCCGGATCCTGCTCACTCGGGACCGGGCTCGGGCGCGCGAGATCCCCGGGGCCGTATTCATCGAGAACGCCTATCCTTACCACCAGGCGCGCCAGGTCGTCCGAACCTTCGGGATCCGCGACGACCGCGCCTTTACGCGGTGCGTGGAGGACAACGGTCAGCTTCGCCCCGCGGAGACGATCCAGCCCGGCGAAGTGCCCGACGCGGTTCGGAAGGAGCAGCGTCCGCTCTTTCGTTGCGACATCTGCGGCAAGGTCTACTGGCCCGGAAGTCATGTCGATCACATGAGAAAGACGATTCTCGATTTGGTCGACGCGCCTCGCCCGCCCGACGGCCACGCCGCGGAGCTCGACGATCAAGGGCGGCTCGACCGGCTCGAGCCGCTCCTTGACGTCCACCAAGCCCTGGACGCGCTGTTTTGGTCCCATCGACTGGCTCTCCTCCACGGGGACATCGAGGAGGCCCTCCGAACCCTTCGCAGGTTCGCGATGAACATGGGTCATCACCTCCGCCTCGAGGAAGAGCTGGTGCTTCCGCTCTATGAGCGCCATCCCCACGCCGATGGGTTTCCGCGGGGAGGGGCGCCCGAGATCTTCCGTCGGGACCACGAGAAAATATTGCGGGCTCTGCCCGAGTTCGAGCACCGAGGAGAGGCAATTCTTGCGCAGACGAGTTCGGAAAGTCGGGATTTAGGACGCCTCGAATGGCTCGATGCGCAGCGCAAATACTTGGATCTGCTGGCTCAACACGACCATCGGGAGCGGCTCTACCTCTATCCCCGTCTGGCC
>JBCBRU010000290.1:0-10619 GCA_039819565.1 Myxococcota bacterium
CCCCTCGGCGCAGTTCACACCCGCCGGCTCGTCAGAAGCCGAGAGGAGGGCTGTCAATCCGTCTTGTCCGTCGACTCCGGACGTCCCGCCCGAGCCGCGACACACGACCTCGCGGCTCGCGATTTCCGACTCCGAGAGGGCGCCGTTCGTATCGACGTCCGTCCCCTGAAGAATCACCAGGCCGCCGCCGTTCGGGCACTCCGCGGAGGTCGCCTCGACCACCGTCACGAGGTCGCCGGACAAGCGCGTGGTCTCGTCCTCGCAGGCGGACGCGGCGAGAGCGAGGGGCAGGATGATTCCGGGGAAGACCGCTTTCGTCATGCGCATGATCAAAGCTCCTGAACGATGACGGTGGAGGCGTCACCGCTGCTCGGAAGGGAAGGGATGAGCGCAGCCCGGCTCTTGCTTGAGAAGTCGTAGAGGAAGGCTTCGGTGTCGTCGTTCGTATTCTCGTCCGAGAGGTAGAGAATGGCGCCATCCCCGACGGCCCGGCACTGGCTGGTGGAGACGTCCTGGCTCGTGCCTGTGAAGGTGCGGTTGACGCGGTTGGGCGTGCCGACCGAGCCGCCAAAGACGGAGACTGCGAAGGCTTCGTTGTCGATGCTGGTGGCGTCGCGCGTGTCGGCCACTACGAGCAGCCCCGAACCATCGGCGGTGGGTACGAACAAGCTCGTCGAATCGATGGACGTCCCGGTGAGCAAACGCACCGACGGGCTGAGCGTCCCCGCGGTGGTCAGGAACACGAGATAGGGCTCCTCGTCGGTGGCCACGTCCTGATCGGCGTCGTAGTAGATATAGCTTCCGTCCGGGGCGAAGCCGTAGGTGGTGTCGACGTCCCCGGCTGCAGCCATGGGGCCGTTGACAACCTGCGGGTCGCCAGCGGCGTTGAGCACGTCGACCAAAAAGAGCTCATTCAAGCTCCCGGTGCGGATGTCTCCGCGGACGAGGAGGAAGCGCCCAAAGTCGTCCCAGGCGATGTCGAAGACGTCGAGGCCGGTGGCCGGGGTGGCGCCGGAGACCCGCTGGGCCACGCCGAGTTGAGCGGTCTGGACCACGTAGACCTGACCCAGGTTGTCGACCTCCTGGTCTGCGATGTACGCGATGCGGTCGCCCGAGGGCGAGAAGCCGTAGTCGTTGTCGGCGGGGGAGCTGGTCTCGCCAATGTCTCCGCCGGAGACGAGGGGGGCGTTGACCTTCTGGGGGGTGCCCAGCGTCCCTCCGTCGATCCTCGTGACGTAAAGCTCCTGGACAGTGGCCGTGTCCTGCTCCGCGGAGTACAGCAGCCACCGACTGTCCGCGGAGATCTCGAAGCCGTCATCGACGTCTTCAGTCGTGGAGGCGAGCGTTCCGTTGGCGACTCCGAGGTTGGTCAGCGACGGTAGGTCGAACACGAAAACCTCGTTCTGACCGTCCGTTCGCTCATCTGCGAGGTACACCAGACGCCGACTGTCGGGGCTGAAGCGGAAGTCGTTGAGGACGTCTCCACTGGTGGGGAGGGGCCCGTTCACGATGGTGTTGGTGATGCTCCCGAGATTTGAGAGGTCCGCCACTACGAGCTCGCTCACTGCGTTGGCACGCACGTCGCCGCGGTAGGCTAGGTAGCGACCGTCCGGAGACCAGGCGATCTCGGTGACGTCGAGGTCGCTGCTCGACAGAGGCAGTCCCGCCAGAGTCGACGTCACGGTAGGGAAGGCGGAGAAGTCGACGACGTAGACTTGGTTGGCCCCATTGCCGGGGTCGCCCACCATCGCCAGCCGATCACCAGCAGGAGAGAGGGCGACGTCGAAGCAGCTGGCTGAGACTCCGGCGGGGGTTACGACCGCGGTCGAGGTGACGGTCAATCCAGCCTGACCGATGACGACGTCGAAGGTATTGTCGACGACCACGTCCCCGCAGTACGCGTAGAAACTCCGGGGGCCGCGGAGGGTGTAGGCGCTGCGGAAGCTCCCCCCCGCCGTGTCCGTGACCTCGACGAGGAATCGACCCCCGTAGGGGCTCGTCACGGTGCCCGAGAGTACGCCGGCGGCGCTCAGGCTCAGCCCGGCGGGGAGGGTCGAGTCCACCACCGCGAAGCTGTAGGGGGCGGTACCTCCCGTAGCGGCCAAGGTCGCGCTGTAGGCCACGCTAGGCTCGAAGGCGGGCAGCGAGCGGGTCGCGAGACTGAGCGGCTGCTCGACGTTGAGCGTGAAGCTCCGAGTGGCGGTATTGCCACTGAGGTCCGTCACTCGCACCGTGAAGGTGGCGACCCCGGGCTGACTCGTGGTCCCGGAGATCGTCGTGGCTGGGGTGCCGGTGGCGCCCAGGGTCAACCCGGCCGGCAGGCTGCCCGTCGCGAGCTCCCAGCTGAACCCAACCCCGATGCCTCCAACCGCCTGGATCGAAGCGGAGTAGGGGCTCCCCGGCACGGCCGGAGGGAGCTCCAATGTACTGATGGCGAAGGGCACGTTGGCGGCCTCGGAGCAGATAAAGGAGGTGCTCGTGACCTCGGGGGTGTCCAGGGCGCCGTTGTTGTTGGTGTCCAGCCCCACCTCGAGGCGTCTCCCGCCGCTGGGGCAGTTGACGCCCGGAGGCTCGGGACGAATGGCCGAGAGCGCCGCGAAGACCTCGGCGTCGCAAGCGAACGTGGTTTGAGCGATCTCGTTGGTGTCCAGGACGCCATTTCCGTTGGCGTCGGGCCCGACGTCGACGCGAAGACCACCGGCTGGGCAGTTCGTCCCGGCCGGCTCTGGGGTCACGTTCACGGCAGCTCCGCCGGCGCCGTCAGAGCCTGGGGCCCCGTCGCAGTTGTAGCTGACGGTGACCTCCTCGGTGGCGTCGAGGACGAGGTCACGGTCGTCGTCGAATCCGACGGCGAAACGCTCTCCGCCCACGGCACAGTTGGAACCGGGAGGCTCGACGCTCCGGGAGGTCAGGACCCGCCGCCCGTCGGCGCCGTTGCAGGCGAAGGAGGTGCTCGTGACTTCGGGGGCTTCGAGGGTTCCGCTCGCGTCCAGGTCGACTCCGGAATCCACGCGCTGCCCTCCCGACGGACAGGTTGCGTCCCCGAAGACGAGAGGGGTGACCTCGGTGAGGACCGACAGCGGTGCGCATACGAAGTCGACCTCCGTCACCTCGCTACCCTGGAGCAGCCCGTCTCTATTCTCATCGAGGCCGGACTGGATTCTCTGCCCGCCGGCGGCGCAGTCCGCTCCCGGACCGATCTGATCCACCAAAGTCAACTGGGATTGTCCGTCGTCGGCGGCGCATACGAAGCGGGTGAGCTCCACCTCATCATCGGTGAGGACCATGTCGCGGTTGGCGTCCAGGCCTACCCGAACCCGGGTCCCACCGTTGGTGCAGTCACTCCCCACCTCTTCGTCCGTCACCGTGAGGAGGCGAGGGGCGTCGACGCCGCGGGATCCTCGACATACGTACGTGGTGGTCCCGATCTCAGATGACTCCAGCGTTCCGTTTCCGTCCTGATCGAGACCCACATCGAAGCGCTCGCCGCCGTTTTCGCAGTTCGGCCCGGGGGGCTCGTCCTGACGCAGGACCAAGGTGACAAGGCCGTCGCTGCCGGGCTCGCCGGGAGCACCCTCGGGGCCGTTGCACACCAGGCGCTCCTCGCTCACTTCATCTCCACCCAGGGCGCCATCACCGTTGGCGTCGAGTCCGGTCTGAATGACCACCCCTCCGGTCGGACATTGGGCAGAGGTCGCCTCGACCTGAGCGACGAGAGGCAGGGGAGGAACGATCACCACTTCCTCTCCGCAGGACACATGGAGGGTCGCGACCGCGACCGCCGCAAGCTTTATTGTCGTTTGCATGATGTGCTCCTCAGTCGAACCGGAAGAGGTTCGATGAGCTCTCCTGTAGCTGCCAGATGGAGTTGGTGGAGCTGTCGTAGCCGAGTCCCTCGTCGTCTCGCGCGCCGACTAGGAAGGCGTTGGCGAAGGCGGGGGTGGTGCCACCGGGATTGCACACGTAGTAGGTGGCTCCGGTGGGGCTGGTGGTGCTCCCGTTGTTGTCGCCCTGGACGTAGGCGACGTCCAGGTCACCGTCCCCGTCGGTGTCGACGACGTCCAGCTCGGCCCAGCTGCCGCTCGAAATGGAAAGGGTGAGCGCTGCTACCGCTTCGGGCACGAGGGTTACGCGGTCGATGCGGACCAGGCCCTCCCGGCCGTCCCCGATGTCGTCACACACCGTGTAGAAGTAGCTCCCATCCAGCTCGAGGCCGTTGCAGGTGTCGATGGTGGTGAGGGTCGCGACGCGGGTGGCCGCAGCGGGGAGAGTCCCAGAGAGGTCGATGGACCACAGCTCCGCATCGAGCGTGTCGTTAGTGATGGCGTAGAGCGTGTTTCCGTCGAGGGCTACGCCCTGGAGGGCATCGTTGGTGGCGGGGGAGAAGGTCCCGAGGCTCGTGGCGCTGAACGTCTGGCCGCCGTCGCTGCTCAATCGATACACGCAGTTCGTACTGCAAGATGTATTGTCGTTGGTGAGAAAGATGTCCTGACCGATGACGTGGATGGTGTTGACGTCGCCGCTGGCGATGCCGGTGACGAGGTTCAGCACGTTCTCCTCCGTGGTCCCGTCTTTACGGAAGCGCTCTAGGGAGCCCCCGGAGTCCGCCACGTAGACAAAGCCAGAGGTCGACGTATCGGCCGCGATGCCCGTGATTCCGGAGCCGAAGGTTGAGGGCACGGTGATCGTTCGGACGCTCTGGCCGACGACGCCAGCCACCCCCGGCTCGCAGGGCGGGGCAGCGAGGGAGAGCGTGAAGGTCTGGGCCGCCACGGCCCCCCTTCCGTCCGTGACCACCACGTCGAAGCCGAAGGTCCCGACCGCGGTGGGGGTACCGGAGAGAAGGGTGTCGGGGGTTCCGGTTGGATCCAGCGTGAGTCCGGGCGGCAGCTGCCCGTTCGTCACTGACCACTCATAGTTACCCGCGAGCCCGCCCGCCGCGGTGATCGTGGCCTCATAGGCGGCGGAGCGGAAGCCGGAGGGGAGCTGCGCGGTGAGGATGGCCATCGGTACGGCGGGGGTGGCCGTGCACACGTCGGTGGTGCTGTCGACCTCGTTCGCATCGAGGACGCCGTTGCCGTTGTCGTCCCGCCCTTCCCGGAGGCGCTGACCGCCGTTGAGACAGATGGGTCCGGGGGGAATCACCTCGACGTCCACGAGGGCCGCGTCGTCCGCCCCGCTACAGAAGAACCGTGTCTCCGTCACTTCTGGGTCTTGGAGCTGGCCATCGCCATTGGTGTCTGGGCCGGTGTCGACGCGGGTGCCGCCGAAGGCACAGTTGGCGCCGCTGGGCTCGGTCGAGATGCGCACGGCGTTGGCTCCCCGCCCGTCCAGTCCCGGGCTCGCGCTGCACGCGTAGGTCGTGGAGAGAATCTCCGCCGCTTCGAGGACACCGCTACCGTCGGCGTCGAAGCCGCTGTCGATGCGGGTGCCGCCGCGGAGGCAGGGGCCCACCCCGGGCCCCACGGTGGCGGTTCGGGTGAGGGCCACGCGGCCATCGTCGGCTTCGCACAGAAAGCGGGTGGCCACGACCTCGGTCGGTCCGAGGACGCTGTCTCCGTTGGCGTCGAGGCCGCTGTCGATGCGAAGTCCCCCGAGGGCGCAGTCCGTGCCCGGCCCCACACTCGAGGTCACGATCAGCGTCGCGACGGGGTTACAGAGGAAGGTGGTGTCCACCACCTCGGTGGCGTCGAGGACCCCGTTGTCGTTGGTGTCGAGGCCACGCCGGATCCGCTGTCCGCCCGCGGAGCAGTTCGCGCCCGGGGCCTCGGGCCCGACGTCCACAAGAGCATCCAGACCATCAACGCCTGCGCACAGCTCGGTGCTGGTCTCGACCTCGCCGTCATCGAGGACCTCGTCTTCGTCGGTGTCGAGTCCCGCCTCGATGAGGACACCGCCGCGCTCACAGGCCTCGCTCACGGTGGTGCTGGTGCGGACCAGGAAAGAGAAGCCGCGGGGACCGGGGGCACCGTCGCAGACATAGGTGGTTTGCGTGATCTCTTCGGGGGCCAAGGCGCCATCGGCGTCGGCGTCCACCCCCGTGTCGACCCGCTGCCCGCCGAACTCGCAGTTGGCGCCGGCCGGCTCGACGGTGACCGCGACCAGGGCGTTCTTTCCATCCTCACCGGGGGCTCCGTCGGGGCCCGGGTCGAGGTCGCACAAGACCTGACTATCCGTGATCTCGGAAGCGTCGAGGACCCCGTTACGGTCGTTGTCCAATCCGGAGAGTACGACCGTGCCTCCCTCGCTGCACTCCTCGGGCGAGGCCTCCCGCGTCGAGGCAAGGGGCGTCGGTGGCCCGAGGAGAGGATCCGTCTCGTCGGTACACGCGCTCCCTAGGATCGCAAGGGCAACAAGCCAGCCCAACTGCGCACAATCCCGCATGAGTCCATCAATGTAGTGCAAAGACGATACGGACGTCACTCCTGAATTGTGACGAATAGGTTTCAGCGTCGCTCGCGACGATATCGAAAGGTATAGGACCAAACCCGAGGTCAACCCTGACCGTCTGCCTGCTTATGTAAATAGTATGATCAAAGCTCCCGATGACGAGAGACTTCGTGTGGTGACGAAAGAAGTGGACCGGGCGGTGGAGCGACTCTCGAGACTCGAGAGCACGGCTGATGTCGAGGTCGAGTCCGACGTTTCGGCCTTGTTCTCGATGCTGACCGAGGTCGCGATGCGGCTACCGGAACGTGAGAGCGAGGGGGGGGCGCGACCTTGAAGGGCCGACTCGTTGCCGACCCTCCTGCGGGGTGAGGGGACTACTTCTTCCCGGGTACGATTTCGATCCTCGTGTCGGGGTTGGCGTCGTCCCGGGGGTCGTGGAAGTACCCGGCCTTGACGGCAACCGAAACGGCCTCGACCGAGGTCGCGAGGCAAGCGTGCACGAAGTTGTCGGGGTCGTCATCGGCGAGCGCGGTGGGCGTGAGGGTCGAGCCATCGCCCAGGGTGACTTCGACCGCGGTGCGCTGGGGTTCCTTTAGGTCCGCGCCCTCGGGGCCCGTGACCCCGCCCTCCCAGGTGAGCTGGACGACCTGCTGGGTCCCCGTCGGACACTCGCCCGCGAGTCCGGGGGTATCGGGAGCAAAACGCTCTGCGAGAAGAAGGCTCGGGCCGTCCTCGAGGGGGGTCACGCGCTTCGAGCGCAAGCCCCTCAACGGCTGGCCCTGTGCGCCGCGGAGATCGCCGACGATCTCGACCGCGGTGGGTTGCGCGTCGATCGTGCCGAAGGTACCGGCGAGGAGCACGGTACGGTTCTCGAGCTGCTCGTCCGCAGGGCGGAGGGTGGCACACTTCGGCTTGACGACCTCTCCGGTGGACGTGGTCACGGCGAAAGCCTCCGGCTTCACCGTGTCGGGGTCGAGCTGGACGGAGAAGGTTACGGGCATCCCGTCCGCGCCGACACTTCGCTTGAGCGGACACAGACGAAGGACCGGCAGGGGGAGTTTATCAAGCCCGTAGTAGGCGGAGAGTATGCGGGGGGGGATCGGAGCCTCCGCGACGGATACTTTGCTCTCAGGGGCCGGAGAAGACGGCGGCGCGGCGCGGGCCGTGGTGGAGCTGGAGGAAGCGAGAGCCGCGGCCGCAAAGGACAGCGTCAGACCCGAGAGCCCTCGCGCAAGAGCATGGGATGGAGAGATTGAGATCTTCATGGGCAGTTGTTCCTGCGGAGCAGTTTTGTCGATGCGGGCCGCGCTTTCTCACTGCTCGGGGAGCGAAGCGCGGCGTTTGATCTCGGCGGCGACGACCCAGAGCCGGTCCTGGCCCCAAACCGAGACCTCCGGTTCACCGTCAGGGCCGGAGACTCGAAAGCAAGGTACGCCCCAGAGGCCGAGCCCCTCCACCATCTCCGTTTGGTTTCGCTCGACCATGGGTTTCCAGTCTTCACTGTCGATGACCTTCTGGGCCTCGGTCCATTCGAGGCCCGCGGCCTCGACCGCCTGCTTCATGCCCGCATCCGCGTGCAGCCCGACTCCCAGCGCGAACGCGTGACGCAACAAGGAGCTCATCAGAGCTTCGTCTTTGCCCTGCGCGATGGCCCAGGGCAGCAGTGAGTAGGCCCGGCGCGTGGGCGTGCCGATCGGCATGATCACATCTCCGTAGGGGACCCCGGCCGCGTCCGCCTCACGCTTGGTATCGAAGACGATATACTCGGCTTTGGCCTTGGGGGCGGGAATGCCTCTCATGACCATGGGCAGCACCGGCTTGTGGTGAAACTCGATGCCGCAAGCTCTCTTCAGGCTGATGGTCCGGTCGTAGATGATGGAAGTGTATGGAGAGTTCAGCGACGGATAGAAATCGAGCCGCAGTCCCCGAGCGTCCACGCCCGTCAAGTTCACTTCCGGCCGAGGCGCTATCAACGGGGCCTCGGGCCCCTTGGCCGCCCCCAGCTCGCGCAGCCGGTTCTCCAAGTGATAGAGACGATCGACGCCCCAGTACCACTCGCCCCCGTAGAAGAACATGGCTCCTGAGTAGTGTTTGTTTTTGGCGAGCCGGCGAGACCCTCGATCCAACGCTTCCCGGAGGTCGGAGGCGCTCCCGCCATCCTTTACGAGTTCCGCCAGCGCCGGCCTATCGCCGGACCAGAGCGCCCTGGTGACGCGTTCGACCTTCCCCGTTTCCTCCCCGTTATAGACGGCCCTCACGGCCAAAGCGCGCCCGGCGAGGTCCTGGAGGTCGGGGGCGGGCACGGTTCCCGCCTGAACGGGGAACGAAAGGCCCAGATGGGGCGCAATGAGCTCGACGTCGCGACGCGCCCAGGCGGCGAGCTTTTCGAGCTCGGGTTGGCTCGCGCCTCCCGAGGCTCGGATCAGGTGAACCTTGAGTTCGACGTCGTAGCGAGCCGCGAACGTCGCCAGCACCTGAGCCGTCAGATGCGAATAGGGATCGTCCAGCTGGTGATAGTACTCGACAACATGGGGCTCTCCGCGACGAAGCCGCCGGGCCTCAGCCTTCCGGCGCCGCTTCTCGAGAACCTCGACGTCCATCAAAGGCCCGAGAAGGCGCCGGCTGATGAGCACTCGCAGCCAACCCGGAGGGTCCACGATGAAGCTCGGATTCGGGTTCTTCTTGGGCTCAAGCATGCGTCATGTACCTCCCACCACGCTTCGGTCAGACCCGACGACCTCCTCACCACTTATGCAACTAATCAACCTGACAGGGGACTAGCCGGTCTATCCGTCACGTTTCCCCTGGGGCTTTTGAACGTTTGTTAGCGTATGCTACAAAATGAGTCAACTTCGCCTCGGACAACTCGAAGGCGGCGTTTG
This sequence comes from Myxococcota bacterium, assembly GCA_039819565.1. GTDB lineage: Bacteria > Myxococcota > Kuafuiibacteriia > Kuafuiibacteriales > Kuafuiibacteriaceae > JAHQVK01. The sequence continues at coordinate 9,273 of JBCBRU010000290.1, forward strand.
AAGGAGGCTCGCTCTGACGCTCGCGCTCCAAGCCAACTCCGCGTCGGCAAGTCATCCGAACTCTCGAGTACTCTCGGCCTTCTTTGGAGATACTCCCTTGCCCAACATCGCAATCGTCCTCTGTCCGCCTCCGAATCAGGGTATTGGCGTGGGCGGAAGGCCTATCGTCTTCTCCGAAGCGGTCGACCCTCAAGGGGGGGCCGGGGCTCTGGCCTCGTGACGCCTACTTGCGCCACGCTGCCGCCCGCCGTCGTTGGTACCGAGCTGCGCACGGTGCTGCTGGCCGGTGAGTTCGGCTTCGGAGAAGACAACCGTCCCGTGCGTATCGACGTCGTGGGCCCGCTTCGCACCGTCTCCGGGCGGTCGTTGCGAGGGCTCCGGATCCGCGACGTGGATGAGACCAACGTGGGTCCGCGCATGGTCTTCGGCGAGTTCTTCGCGCTCCGCGACATCGACGGCGACAACCACGTCGACGCTTGCCTCGGAGCGCAGGCGCTAAACCTCGACTTTCAGCGGGTGGCTGTCGACGGCAACGTCTTCTTCAGCCCTCAGAACACGACCACCCCTGCGGGCATGGTGGTCATTCAACCCTAGCCGTTCGAGCATCACGACCTCTAGCCTGAGCTCATGAAGTTTCTCGCTCGAGCGACGTTGATCTTACTGCTGGTCGGTGCGGCAGGGGTTTTCGTCGTCTTCATGGTCCGTGACGCGGTCGCAACCAGGGTTGTGCGCTCAGCTCTGTCTGAGCGGGGCATAGCTTGCGCGCCTCTCCTTCTCTCTCTCGACACGCTGCTGAAGAAGGCCGCCGTCGAGCCGACCTCCTGCGTTCTCGTGAAGGGGGACATCGAGCGCGTCGGATTCTCTGAGGGATTCCACGCCGAGCTCTCCTGGGGTCGGCCGGCGCGTATCGTCCTTCCTCTCGTCGAGCTCACTCAGCGATCTGGAGAGGACCCGCCCGACGTTCGAGGTCTCCTGTCCGGAGAGGTTCCCGAGCGGCTCCGATCTCTGCTCGTTCGGCTCGCGGCCTGGTCTCGCGAGAGGAATCCTCCCACGTTCCAAGTCGAGCGACTGCGGATCTCAGGGGCTTCGAGGGTGGTCGAGGTTCGAGAGCTCGACCTGGATCCAAGAGAAGATCACCTCGCCGTGTCACTGTCGTCGCTCGCGCCGCCCGCTCGACCCACCTCGCACGGACCGGAGCTGCAGGGAGGCTTGGTCAACGTGCGAGGTCGGGCGACGGCCTCCCAGGTGACCCTCTCCGGATACATCGACTTCGAGATGGAGCTTGCCAGGGTTGATGTGAAGCGCGCGATCCCCGTGCAGTTGATCGGTCGCGGTCTCGATGGCCCG
>JBCBRU010000291.1:0-10599 GCA_039819565.1 Myxococcota bacterium
CATAGCTCAGCTGGGAGAGCGCTTGAATGGCATTCAAGAGGTCGTCGGTTCGATCCCGATTGGCTCCATCCCCCCAAAACACGGCATCGTTGGAAGGATGGGGTTCTCACGAACCCCTAGCCCTTTCTTTGGAAGCGCCCGAAACAGAGCGAGGCGCCCTTTTCAAAGGGCACGGTCTCGAAGGCCTCCAGAGTAAAGGCTTCGGCAAAGAGCGCTTCGGCCTCGGCCTGCGACCCGAACACGGCCAGGTGAGCTCCCCACGGGAGCGAGAGGGGGACCGAGACGATGAGCGTCCCCGCGGGCTCAAGCACCCGCGCGAGTTCGCCCACCAACACCTCGGGGTTGGGGACGTGCTCCACAACCTCGGTGGCCACGACGCAGTCGTAGGCCGCGGCGGGCACCGGGAGCTCCCGGGCGTCGGCCTCCGTCACCTCCGCGCGACGGTCCCATCCGCCTCGAGCTAGGACCTTGCGAGCGTACGCCACGCAAGGCGGAGAGATGTCGAAAGCTGCGCCTTTGGCGTCCGGAAAGGTCTCCAGCAGAGCACTGAAGATCGCGGCGGGGCCGACCGCTACGTCCGCGAGACGCGTAGGGCTGAGCCCCTCCACGAGCTGGCGGACCCGAGCGAGTCGCTCGAGGCCCACTGGATGAAGAAACATCGAGTGCTCGAGGAATGGATAGATGGGTTGGGTATAGAAGCGCTCGACCACCTCTTCGAAAGCTTCGAAATCTTGATCGTGAGGTAGGGCTCCCGTCTTCTCGAAGAGCCCGGTCATGAAGGCTTGCACGTCACTCGTCTCCGTGGAGCTCACCCCGAGCTCCGGCGCGAGAGCCATCATCTGGTCTAGAGTTCGCTCCATGACGTCGAAGAGCTGATCCCCAAAGCGGTCTAGGAGGGGAGACAGTTGCGCACTGCGATGAGGATCCAAGCGCCCTTGAAAGTAGGCTTGGACCTTGGGGTGGGAATCTCGACGGGCATCCACCGCGCGTCGAAAGCCGAGGCTCTTCAGCATCGGGAAGAGGGTTGGCACATTCGGGGGCGAATGCGAACCACGGAAGGTGAGCCCGGCGGGCTTGGCGAAGCTCCGCCTTCGGGCCACCCTCTCAAGGTGCCCAACGATTCCTCATCGCTTCTCGAGGTCGTCGGCGGTCGGCTGGCTCACCTGGAATGGCAGAGCGCGAAGCGACGCCCTTCGGGTCCCCTCAGCCAAGGCGCAGTAGAGCTCGCGGGATACTTCGAGCGCAGCAAGGCGCCGCTCGAGCGTTTTGAAGGCCCCGTAGGAAACGTCGTCGTCGTGTTCAACCTCGGTCCCCGCCTCGAGATCGACGTCTCGTCCCGGGCCAGTGCTTCGGTGACGCGCCCACGGTCAGGCTTCGTTTCGGGCTTGGGGGACTACGGAGCGCGTGTCCGCCACCCCGGCGAGCAGCGAGGCCTGCAGATCAATCTCCATCCCCCCTACGCCCGTGAGCTCTTCGGAGTCCCTCTCCACGAGGTCGCGGACCGCGTCTTCGAACTCGAAGAGCTGCTCCCTTCGCGCCTCCGATCGCTCCCCGGACAGCTCACCTCGATGCCGAGCTGGTCCGAACGCTTCGAAGCGCTCGAGCTCGCCTTCAACCGCCAGGTCGCGGCGGCCTCCCGGGAGACCCCGAGGAAGGTGATGGACTGGGCCCTCGCCGCCATTCGTAGGTCGCACGGTCGGGTCAGCGTCGCCGATCTCGCGGATAGAACGGGCTACAGCGAGAAGCATTTCCGGCGATTGTTCCTCGAGCACGTAGGCGTCTCCCCCCGCCGCTTTGCTCGGATCGTCCGCTTCGAGGGGCTTGCGGAGTGGGTTCGGACGGAGCCCCATCGATCCTTCAGCGACCTCGCGGTTTTGACGGGCTTTTTCGACCTCGCCCACCTTCACCGGGAGGTCCGGAGCATCACCGGGATGACGCCCACCGCGTGGCGTCACTCCTTGGTCCCCGACGGGCCCATGTCCGATTCGTACGAAGCGATCGAAAAGGGAGCTCGCTAGCTTCGCCGTCATGACGCTTTGCTTCTGTCTTCGCTACAACAGAGCCCGCTCAGCTCTCCGCTGGCTCGAAAAGGCCTTCGGATTCAGCCCTCGATGGGTCGTCGAAGGCCCCGGTCCGGAGGGTGTGACCCACGCTCAGCTCGTCCTCGGCACGGCCATGCTCATGGTCGCCAGCGCGACGGACGACCCCAACGGAACCACGCAAGTGGCGCCTCGAGACGTGGGGGGCGTGACCGCCACCGCGTACATCGTCATCGACGACGTGGATGCTCACCACGCTCGGGCTGTGGCCGCCGGGGCCGAGATCGTCGCCCCTCCCGAGGACCAGGACTACGGTGGCCGACACTACTGCTGTCGGGATCCCGAAGGCCATCTATGGTCCTTCGGCAGCTATGACCCTTGGGCTCCCGTTCTTGACCAGCGCTCAAGCAGCTCGATCTATGGGGAAGATTAAGTTTCCCGGAGGATGTCCGCCGCGGTGACCAGGAGTACGCCCCTAGGAACTTTCTCTTTCATGGGTTCGACGGTGAAGAGCGCCCGCAGGATTCGTTTGTTGCGAAGCTTGGGAGGGAGGGGCGGAGGATCGAGTCGCGCGAGGCGTTCGGCATGCTTTCGCCGACCGCTCAGCTTGACCTCTCCGAGCAATACGGCTTGCCCATCCAGACTGGCCGCAACGAGGTCCCATTCGGGCTCCTGACCTCTCCACCATCGATGGGCCGGCCCCCAGGGCCCGGCTTCGCGAAGCGCCTCGGGGGTGGTGAGCTTGGGGAGGGCTTGCCGGCACAGGTCTTCCCAAGCCACGGCGGCCAGGCCCGGCCAGTGCCGATCAAAGAGCTGCCGGCGGCCCTTTGCGGACGCGGTGGCGAGAGGTCCGCGATGAGGCGCCACCAACCGAAACCAAAGACGCGTAAGTGGGTCGCTGATTCGGTAGAGACCGCGCCGGGAGCTCTTCTCGCTCTCCCCAAAGGGCACATCCCGAGCGACCAACCCCATGCCTTGGAGACGTTGGAGGGGTCTAGCCATGGAAGTTGCGGGTCGCCCGAGTCGGGAGCCAATCGCGGAAACACGGTGAGCTCCGCCGCCGATCGCATCGAGAACCGGCCGAACCTCCATGGCCGACGGGACCTCTTCGATAATCAGCCGGTCCGGCTCGCGATGAAGGGGCCCCAGCGGATCCAGCACCAGCTGATCCACGCGCTCCGCCACATCTCCTTTCAACCCGGCCGCGAGCTCCCAATAGCGCGGTATGCCGCCCCAGGCCGCAAGTTGGGCGACGCAGGCAGCCGGGTCCCTCAGACCGAAGGCGGTGCCCAACAGCGAGGCTGGAAGCGGAGGAAGGTCGAGGAGAACCGAGGCTCGACCATATAGGGGGGCCCCTCCGTCGAGGACCAGTCCCTGCATCATGTGCTGGCTCGAACCCGCGAGGACGATGACAAGGTCTTGCGCCTCGTGGTCGATCCATCTCTGCAGCACCGCGGGCAGCTCGGGAGCGCTCTGGACCAGATAGGGAAGCTCATCGAGGACCAACGGTCCCTTCCACGATTCGGCGCGCGCCTCCCGAGAGAGGCGGGTGAGGAGCACCCGCCAATCCGGGTAGCTCACGTCGGCGAAGCCCGGCAGACGGGCGGCCAGGGTCTCTGCAAAGTAGCTTCGCTGAACCTCGGCCGCCGACTGATCAGCCACGAAGTACAGCCCGCGATGCCGCTTCACCCATTCGACCAGCAGCCGCGTCTTGCCGACCCGTCGGCGGCCGAACACGACCCCGAGGGCTCCGCCGGCCTCCTTGAGACCGTCGAGGCGGCCCATCTCCTGCTCTCGGTCGAGGAATCGCACTCGGGGATTATGCCTTTGGGCATTATGCTGAAAAGAATAAAAAGCCCTCTGAAGGTCATGACGAAACAGTGAGACGCCTGTGTTCTCGTCTCCCCATGCCGACGGTTCCCCTGCCGCCCCTGTCTGTCGCCGTCCTCATGTCGACGGTTTTGGTCGCATCGTCGCGCCCCGCCGCGAGCGCTCCTGAGAGGAAGACCCAAGGCCGGTCCAAGCTCGTTGAGGACATCGCTCAGACCATTGAAGGGAAGTATCACGACCCCGCCCAGGCCAAGAGGATCGCCGAGGCCTTGCGGGGCGCTGAAGCCGAAGGACGCTTGGGCAGCCCTCGACGTCCGGAGGAGCTGGCGGGAAGTCTCTCAACCCTTCTCGCGAGCTTCGATCCACACTTCAACGTCCGCTACGCCCCCGCGAAACCGGGCAAAGAGAAGGAAGGACCCAGCCCCCATGACCGCGACAGCTATCTACGGCGCGCTCGACGGGCCAACTTCGGCTTCGAGAAGGTGACGCGCCTCGCGGGGAACGTGGGGTACCTCAGGTTGCGATCTTTCGAAAACGCCGCGATGGCCGGGCCCACGGTCGCGGCCGCGATGGCCTTTCTGAACCACACCGATGCGCTCATTATCGACCTGCGAAGAAACGGCGGAGGCGACCCCGGAATGGTCCAGCTCCTCGCGAGCTACTTCTTCGAGGACAACGAAACCCACCTCAACAACCTCTACTGGCGCCCTCGAGACTTTACGCGCCAGCTTTGGACCCTGCCCTATGTTCCCGGAGAGCGGCGACCGGACGTTCCCCTCTTCATCCTCACCAGTCGCGCCACCGGATCCGCAGCAGAAGCCTTCGGCTATCACCTTCAAGCGCTCAAGCGCGCAACGCTCATTGGCACCCCCACCGTAGGCGCAGCCAATCCGGGGGACTTCTTCCGCGTCGGGGACTACCTCCTCTTCGTCTCGACCGGACGCGCGATCAACCCGGTTACCCAAAGCAACTGGGAGGGTTCGGGGGTCCAGCCGGACGTCGAAGTCCCCGCTCACCAGGCTCTGGACGAGGCACTGACGCGAGCGTGGACCCTCCTGCGCGACAAGAGCGGGGACAAAGACGCACGCCGCGAGCTCGACTGGGCCCTCGAAGAGGTCGAGGCGCGTCGTAATCCGGTCGAGACGAGCGAAGAGTCTCTCCGAAGACTCGTGGGCGTCTACGGGGTCAATAAGATCAGCTGGACCGATGGGGCTCTCAAGTTCCAGCGACGCGCGCGCGCTGCGGTGGAGATGATCCCGCTAGGTCAGGACCGATTCATGCCCCGAGGGCAATCCGACTTCCGCCTCGTATTTGAACGGGACGGCCGAGGTCGAGCCGAGCGTCTTCATGCGCAGTGGAGCGACGGATACGTGGAGACGAGCGCGCCACAGAACTAAGACGAGATCACTTCTGCGCGCGGATCGCCGGCTTCGGCACGAGCGTAGCGGGGGGGACCGCGTCGAACGCGACCTTCTCGAAGACCATGCGATGGCTCTCCGTCTCGTCGCTCGAGAGCTCCTTCACTCCGTTGATGAGGAAGGGCAACTTGAATCCCTCGACCTCTCGATAGTCAGAATACTTCATGGTCCCCACGATAGACTTCATCATATCCCGCACCGTGTAGGTGGCTCCGGCGATGAGTCCTGTCGAGGTATCAATGTAGACGATGTACTGGTCGACATCTCCCTGGGGCTCCAGCGAACCCCAGGTGGCGAAGACCTTCGCCAGGGATCGCCCGCCGATCTTCTCCGTTCCCAAGAACCGCACCACGTCGGCTTCCTGGATGCGCCAGGCGAGGAAGGGGAAATAGGCGAGCGTGGGCGTCCAGAACTTTGCCGCGCCGTCGGGATCGTCAAGGGGATCGAAGACGACGTCGCCATCGCCCTGAAACTGGTAGGTGACCCAGTTCTGGATCCCGAAACCGGAGTCCTTCCGGTCTCCTTCGGCGAAAGTCACACGCCCGTCGTCCGCCCCCACCGCAACATCGAGCCGAATGAGCTGGCGGTTGAAATCCCAGGGGGTCGCGAGGCGACGCATCATGTCGGAGGCCCAGTCGTCCCTTAACCACAGGCTCACGGTCTTCTTGTCCGTCGCCTCGAGGGGACCGCCCTGGGCTGCGATGGCCCGGTCCAGCCATTCTCTTCCTTGTTGCTCAGCCTCAGAGTTGAGCTGTCCGGCCGTAAGCTCGGTCGGCCGGAGGTCCGCGAGACTGCATCCCGCCAGCCCCAGCACGACGAATGACACCGACGACACTCGAAGACCTAGAGTCTCGACCCAAGAGCCTCGGCTCCCATTTTGACGCATCAGTTTTTTCAAGACACACGTCTTGTTTGCTTTTTCAAGACAGCTGTCAAGAAATTCGATAACTCGAAGCGCTCGGGAGCGAAGCATGGCCCGCAAGAAGACCTACGACCGCAGAGAAGCCGTGGAGCGAGCGATGCTCGCCTTCTTGGAGAAGGGCTATAGCAACCTCGGTGTCAGGGAGATTGAGCAACGCACGGGGATCAATCGCTTCGCCCTGCAGACCGCTTTCGGAGGAAAAGAGGGACTCTTCACGGAGGCACTCTCAGCCTATCTGGAGGCGTCACGAGCGATGGCCGAGCGCAATCTGGCCCCGGGAGGCCTGGACGCCATTGCCGACTTCTTTCGTGAACGGCTCGAGGGCCGCGACGACGACCCTCGAAACTCGGGTTGCCTCATCGTCAATACCGTCATCGAGAATGCCGCCCTGGGCATGGACGGGCCGCGGGAGCGTATACATGCCTTCTACGCGGACCTCGAACAGGGCTTTCGGCGAGCCCTAGAACGGGGACGAGAGCGGGGCGAAGTGGACGAAGCGCTCGATCTCGAAGGCGCAGCCCTCTCTCTGGTGACCTTCGCCATGGGCATTGGCGTCTTCGTCCGGCTGGGCGGCCACCTCGACGCCGCGAGACGACAAGGTGAGTTCGCCATAGGTGAGCTCCAGCGTTGGAAGAAGCGCTCGCCTCAGGGGTGAGAGATGAGCACCGCTCGTAGCGCCCGCTCCATGTCCTCAGCAACGCCCGGATCCAGACCTTGATGCTTGAGGAGGGGGTTTTGGAGGCTTTGCAAGACGATCAGCATCGACGTGGCGCGTAGCTCGGGAGGTCCGTCGCGAAGAACCCCCGCTTTCTGGCCGAGGGAGATCTGGCGGGTCAGGTATTCCAGGCTTCGCTTCTCGTGGCCGACGTAGACCTCGCGAATACGATCGTGGAGCATCGTACGTGCCAGAGCGGCCCGAAGCACGGAACTCTCCTCGCGAAAGACGGCATGCGCCTCTCGAATCAGGCGAGGGAGCACCCTGTCCACTCCCTCTTCGAGAAGCGCCTCGATGTGAAAATGGAGCTCTGCCACGCCCACGATGGCCGTGAGCGAGAGGTCGAGGGCGGCCGCGACGGCGTCGTCGTGACGGTCAAAGTGAGCATAGAAAGTCGCCGTCGAAACCCCGGCCTCGATGGCTACGACCTCGGCATCCAGCTGCCCTGCGTGGGCGAGTTGGTCACGAGCCGCCTGAACGAGCCGGGCTCGGGTGCGGCGAGACCGGCGGGTGACGGGACCGCGAGCGCTCATCGAGGGGAACCATAGTCCATCAACGCTCCAGCTGCCATTGCAGTTTCTTTAGTATCACTCTAGAAACGTGCGGTGACCTCCTCATCGCTCGAGATGATTCGATCTGTGGGACCACGCGTGGCAGCTCGGTCCGAGGAGATCGAACGCACCCGCGACCTTCCCCCCGACATCGTGGCCATGATTCAGCCCACAGATGCCTTTCGGATGTACGTGCCCGCGGATCTCGGAGGCCCCGGTCTCTCCGCTTGGGAGAGCCTCGAAGTCTTGGAGGAGCTCGCCTTTCACGACGGAGCGAGCGGCTGGTGCGCGATGATCGGCTCGACCACGTCCCTCCTCTCCTCCTTTCTGCCGGACAGCTACGCTCGGGAGCTCTTTGCAAGCCGGAGCGCCATCGGGGGCGGCTTCGCGATTCCGGCCGGGCGCGCCGTGCCTGTGAAAGGTGGCTTGCGGGTGACGGGGCGGTGGGCTTGGGGTTCCGGCACCCGCCACTGCACCACGATCGGCGGGGGTTGCGTGGTCACGAATGAGGACGGACGCCCCCAAGCCCGCTCGGACGGACTTCGAGCCCCTTTCGTCTTCTTCTCACCGGAAGACGTCGAGTTCATCGACAACTGGGAGGTCTCGGGTCTGTGCGGGACCGGCTCCGGTGACTACCAGGTCACCGAGGTCTTCGTCCCGGAGGGCCGATGGGCCGAGATTGGATCGGAACCCACGCGGGACAACGCGCTCTCGCGGTTTTCCTTCTTTGGTCTCCTGGCCTGCGGGGTGGCATCTTGTGCTCTCGGTATCGGTCGCCGGTCGGTCCACGAGCTGGCCGCACTGGCCGTCGACAAGCGACCGCAGGGAAGCTCACGATCCCTTGCTCAGCGGTCTCAGATTCAGGCCGAGGTCGCGGCTGCGGAGGCGAAGCTGGCCGCGGCTTTCGCCTTCATTCGAAACGCCGTCGGGGACGCTTGGAACATCGCTGAGACGGGCTCGTCTCCCTCCCCTGAGCAAAAACGAGTCCTCCGCTTGGCCGCAACTCATGCCACGCAAACCTCCGCGGAGGTTGCCGAAGCGATGTACAAGGCAGGTGGCGGCGCCGCTGTCTACAGGACGAGCCCCCTCCAGCGGACTTTCCGCGATGCATTCGTAGCTACCCAACATGCAATGGTTGCTCCTCGAACCTTTGAAACGTTGGGCCGCCTTCGCCTCGGACTCGAAGCGGACACGAAGTTCCTGTGAACTATCGCGGCGCCCGCGACACAACATCAGGTTGCGTTCCTGCTCCTCACCTCGGAGAACATCTCCCGTGCCTCAGGTTCGCGTGTACCTGGCCTGTTCGCTGGACGGTTTTATCGCCGGCCCCGAAAACGACGTCTCTTGGCTCGAAGGCCCGCATCCCGGTCTGCCCCATCGAGATCCCGACGCGCTGACTTTCGATGCCTTCATGGCCGAGGTGGGTTGTCTACTCATGGGGCGCACCACGCATGACGTCGTGGCAAGCTTCGGCACCTGGCCCTACGGAGAGACTCCGACCTTGGTGGCCACGAGGCGTCCTCTGGACCCCGCCGCGGAGACGGTATGGGCGGTCAGCGGAACCATCGACGAAGTGATCGCCGCCGCGGTACGCACGGCCGGGGCCCGCGACGTCTACCTCGATGGCGGAGACCTTATTCGGCAGGCCCTCGAAGCCGACCTCGTCGATGAGATGATCCTGACCTACGTACCCATCCTTTTGGCTCGAGGCACTCCGCTCTTTGGGGGCCTGATGACGCGGCGCAGTCTCGAGTTCGAATCCCACCGGAGCTTCGGAGAGGGGATGTTTCAGGTTCGGGCGCGGCGTCGAAGCACCTAGAATACCCGTGGGCTCGAAGACAAGTCGTAGGTTGTGGCACGTCGGGCGGATAAATGGCGGGATCGGCAGAAGCTGGACCGTAAGAAAGCTCGCTTGCAGAAGAGCAAACCACAGTGGCGCGAGCGGCATGGGCTCGAAAAGGACCCTGCGACCCTCGTGCGCTCTGCCTTCGCGGCGGCGGAGGCCGGCGAACGCGCCCCCTCCGCCAATCCCTATCGGAACTTGGCGAGCGCTCTTGCGACCGTGCCCAAAGCGGACCGTAAGGCTGCCCAGAACCTCTGCCTCGCGGCCGTCGGCGTCGGTCTCACCGAGACCGAATGGGTGCCCCGCCTCCTCGCCGCCCTCTCCTGGCGAAAGCGATGGCGGCGACGCCCCGAGGAATGGGTCTTCCACGCCCGGGGCACCCCAGAGCGTCGGTTCTCGGCCCTCCTCCGCTGGCTCTTCGTCGACTATCCGGTACCCCGAAGCTTCGATGACCCCTTCCTCAGGTGCCCGGCGGGAGGGGGCGAGCCGTCTCCCAAAGACCCTCGTCAGCGGTGGCTGATCGATCTCGGGCAGGGATGCAGTCTGCGTGATCTTGATGGCCTGCCCTTTCCCGTGACGACCCGAATGGCTCACGAGATCCTGCGAGCCCCGAACGACCTCGGGCTCTTTGGAGCGTTTCGGTGGGGACAGCTCGTCGGTCTCGGGACGCGTCCAGATCTCGCCGCGGCCATCGCCACTTCACCGATCGCCCGACCTCTCAGCGAGGAAGCAGAGGGGTTCTGGGCAGAAGTTTGGCCCCACCTGGTACGCGCGGCCTTTCTATCTGCACGCGAAGTCCCAGCCCTTCTGGACTACCTCCGTTTCGCCCGCTTCGGGGAGCGCGGGCCAGCTCGGGAGCTCCGCTTCGAGGCGCCGCTCACGCCGCCCTTCACCTGGGGGCGACGGAGCTTGCGCACGATCCTACGACAGTCCGAAGCCTGGTGGGCATCCGAGCGGAAACGGCCTCGTCGGGACTACGATTGGCCCGAACAGGGCCTCCCTGGGGTCCAGCCAGAGGGGCGGTTCGTCGAGCTCCTCGACTCGAGCGCTCTTCGTCAGGAGGGCGAAGCACTTCGGCACTGCATCGCCACCTACGACTTCAGCTGCTGGAAGGGCTCGGGCGTGGTGCTCAGCTTCCGGCCCATGTCGGGAGCGCGGGACGACAGGCTCACGCTCCACGTCCGCTGGCCCGAGCGACAGCTTAAGTCGTAGGTGGCGATGCAGTGCCGAAGTGCTTCGCCCTCCTGACGAAGAGCGCTCGAGTCGAGGAGCTCGACGAAC
>JBCBRU010000292.1:0-10554 GCA_039819565.1 Myxococcota bacterium
CGCCTGGCTCCGTCAAACCCGACGGACGCTGGTGCGGCGCCAGTACGAGGCCACCATGGAAGAGGCGAAGGAGGAGGGCGAGCAGGAGAGCGCGGCCCGCAAGGATGGTGACGAGCAGGGCGATCGACTGAAACAGCCGGGCCTGCAGCACCATCGCGGTGAAGAAGTATCCGAAGAAGGCGAGGCCCCCGAGCCCCACCGGAACGGCCAGAGTCACGTAGTAGAGGGGATAGCGGAGCTGATGGAGCCAGCCGTCGGATCTGCGGGCGTAGACCGGGCCCATGACCTCGTCCTCCGGCTTGAGGGTGCGCATCACGAATTGGGCCAGAAGCACCGACGCGGCCATGAGGCCGAGCCGCGACAGGCTCGCGAGCGGGCTCTCCTGCTGGTAGCTCTCGATGAGCCCGTAGGGCAGCCAGGTGGCGAGGAGCGACGGTCGTAGCCACTTCAAGTGTTTGTGAAGCAGATGCAAGCTGCTCTTCGACCACCGAAAGTCGAGTTCACCGAGACCGCCCGGGCGCGTGAAGGCCACGAGGAGGTTCAGCCAGAACCACAGCGTGGCGACGTGGGCCAGCGTTTGCGCGGCGCCGTCGGTGCCAAGGTTGAGGCCATGCTTGGCCGCCCAGCGGGAGAGGCCCCAAAGCACGAGCGGGGCCAACCCCGCCGTCACCACCTCGGTGAGCAGCGCCCCGAGCAGCGGTCGAAACTCAGCGTAGCCTCGCCCGCGCTCCGCCGAACGCCGACGCGCCCGCGAGCGCAGAAGCAAGGTAGCTAGGAACGCCGCGAGAAGAAGGGGCCAGAGGGCTTGCGTGGGCGCTCGATAGCTCTCCCGCAGCGTCCCTTGCGCCGTCTTGGCCCAGCCGGTGGGTGAAGCCAGCATGCGGAGGGAAGGGCCCAGGTTGAGGATGTCCGCCGGCCCGAACACACCCCGGCTGCGAATCCACACGAGCCGTGCGTCCAAGAAGTTGCCGAAGCCTTCGACGAGCTCGGCGTAACTGCGCTCTTGGGCTCGCACCGCCCCGAGAAGACCGATGTACTCCTCATAGCGGACCTCTAGACCTTCGAGCAGGGCCTGCTGGGTCTGGAGGAGCCGAGTGGCTCGTGCGGTGCCGTCTTCGACCGCCGTCGCCGTCGTCGTCCCGAGGGCTTGGCGGCTGAGGCGCTCCCCCTTCTCTCGCGGGTTCGAGAGAGCCTTGCGCCGGTTCTGGACCTCGAACAGGGCGACCGTGGACTGGGCCACCTCGTCCGTCCGAGACTCCAAACTCCTTCGGATCCAGAAAGGGTTTTGAAGGCTCGCCCGCTGCGCGCGGAGCATCTTCCCCAGCTGGGGCGTGAGCCCCACCTCTTTGACGAGGTTGCGGATGCTCGAATAGAAATCTTCGAGCTCCTGAGCTCGGGCCTCGACCTCGGCGCTGGTGTTCTCTACTTCGCGCATTCCGGCCACCAGCCCGGCCGGCCCCACGCTTCGGGCGGCCAGCTCGACGTTCTCCTGCGCGAGCTCGACGAGGAACGCGGGGGTGTCTTCGGCCAAGGCGGCGGCGGCGTCTCGAGCTCGGCCCAAGTCTTCCTCCGCGAGCCCTTGTTCATAGTCACTCGCCGCGCCCCGCAGCCGGGTCAGAAACTCCTCGGCCCGCTCCACCTGTCGGGTGCGGAGGTCCACGAGCTTCGGCAAGAGTTCTTGCTCGGCGCGGTCGGTGGCGAGCTCGGCGCGAAGGGCGGCCAGCTCCTCCTGTTGTCTCACGCGTCGAGCGAGGGCGAGGGCCAGCTCCAGGGCCTCTTCCTCGGTCTCGGGGGTGCGGTCGGTTTGGTTTCGCAGCTCGTCCAGCTGTCCGAGCTCCCCCTCGAGCCGCTCGATGCCGGCCGTGATCTCCACCCGCCGCTGGGGTCGCCCGGAGCGGGTCGACTCCACCCGGTCGAGCTCACCACGGAGTCGATTGAGCTCCGCTTCGGCCAGCCGAAGCTCTTCTTCGAGCGCATCCTTGGCGGGAAACGGTCGCGCCTTCGGCTCCGCTTCCAGGTCGCGCTCCGTTTGGGCGAGACGCTCGGGGGCCTCGGTGACCCTGGCCCGCAGCTCGTCCCGGCGGCCCACCGCGACCCTCGCGGCCTCCAGCTCGGACTCGATCACCGACAGCTCCGGGTCGAAGCCTCGTCCGGATCCAAACACGGAGCGTGCCTCGAGGAGGAGCTCCCGGGCGTCCTCACGCCCTTTGCGCTCGGTCAGAAGCTCAGGGAAGCGGCTCCGGAGGATCACCAGTTTGGAGGTCCACGCGACCGCCTTTCCCCGTCGAGGAAGAGGGGCCCCGGTCGCCGGAGCCGCGAGGGGGATGACGAGCATCACCAGGAGGAGGCTTCGAGCCCACGAGCCTACCCGCACGACCCCGAAGTGCCTCAGGACGAACGGTCGGACAAGCATACCCCGCTCCCGCGTGTCTCCGGAGTAACCGTATGCGAGCTTCCGCGGCGTGCACGGCCACAGCTTCATTGCCGACGTCGCCGCCGTGTTGGCGGTGGCCGGCGTCACCGGCGCCCTCGCCCGCCGATTCAACCAGCCGAGCATCGTCGCCTACCTCCTCGCCGGCTTTGTGGTAGGCCCCTACATCCCTATCCCCCTCTTCGCCGACGCGGAGCGGGTCGAGGCGCTCGCCGAGTTCGGGGTGGTGCTCGTGATGTTCGCGGTCGGTCTCGAGTTCAGCATCGCCAAACTCCTGAAGGTCCTGCCGGTGAGCGGCCTCACCGGGCTGGTGCAGGTGGGCTTTCTAGCCTGGTGTGGCTTCAGCACCGGAGCGCTCTTGGGTTTCGACGCCGTGTCATCAACTTTTCTTGCGGGAGCGGTCGCTATCTCGAGCACCATGGTGGTCACCAAGACCTTCGCCGAACATCCTCCGCCGGAGGCCGTCCGCTCCCACGTGCTGGGGATCCTCGTCATCCAGGACGTGCTCGCCATCGTGATCATCGCGGTGCTCACCGGGGTCGCGGCGGGAGAGGGCCTCGCGGCCGGTCCGCTGCTGCTCGTGTTCACCAAGCTCCTAGCGGTGCTGGCGCTGCTCCTCGGCGTGGGTCTCGCGGTGGTTCCGCGAGCGGTACGGTGGCTGGGAGGCTTCGGGAGCAGCGAGCTGATGGTGGTGAGCGTGATCGGCCTCTGCTTTGCCCTGGGCCACATCGCCGAACTCCTCGGCTATTCGGTCGCGCTCGGGGCCTTCGTGGCCGGGATTCTGGTGGCCGAGTCCGGGGACGCCGAACCCATCGAGCATCAGGTGGCGCCGCTTCGAGACGTTTTCGCGGCCGTGTTCTTCGTCTCGGTAGGCATGAGTTTCGACCCGGGGACCGCTCTCACGTGGGTGCCGGCCGGGGTGCTCCTGGCCGCGGTGGTCATCGCGGGCCACCTCTTCGCGGTGACTCTGGGAGGGGTCCTCACCGGCGGCGGCCTCCGGAGGTCCGTGGCCTCGGCCCTCGCTCTAGGGCAGATCGGGGAGTTGGCCTTCATCATCGCCGGGGTGGGCATCTCAGCCGGCGCGGTGCCTCGTCATCTGCAACCCATCCTTCTCATCGTGGCTCTGATCACGTCCTTCACCACCCCGATCGCCATTCGCCACAGCGAGGATGTCGCGAGGTGGCTCGATCACCGCCTCCCGGGGAGCGTCCACCGTCTCCTCGGTCTCTATGAGCAGTGGTTCGCTCGGCTCCAAAAGCGCACCGGCCCCGCCCAGGCCGAGCCTCGCAGCCGCCTCCTCCGAGCGCTCCGCCTCGTGGCCGTGGACGCGGGGGTCGCGGTGGTCCTCGTGGTCTTCGGCTTGAGCTGGTTCGACGAGACCCGGGCCACCCTGGCCGGCGCCCTCGGGTGGTCTGAAGAGCTGGCGGGGGCTCTGCTGGGATTGGTGGGCCTCGCCGCGGTCTTGCCGTTCGTGTACGGCCTCGCCCGATACACTCTCGTGCTCTCGGCGGATGTCGCCGATACCCTCGGAGCCAAGACCTCGAGCGCCTACCCCCGAGCCCGGCGGCTGATTCGGTCCACCGTCCATGTCCTCATCACCCTGGGGGTGGGGCTTCCGGCCGTGGCCATTCTGAGGCCGTTTCTCCCCGGTCCAGTCGCGCTCCCCATCGTGCTCGCCCTCGCCGCTGGGTTCTTGCTCGCGCTCGTGCGAGACGCGCGCGGGTTGGAGCCCACCTTCAGATCCAGCGCCGAGCGTATCGCGCAGGAGCTCACTCGGCGCCCTCCGCCGCGGGTTCCGCTGTCGCCGCCAGCATCCCGACCCGACGCCACCGCCGATGTCGGATCGGCCGAGGCCGGAAAGCTCCCTTTCCCGGGCTTCGAGGCCCTCAGAATGTGGACGGTGCCCGCCGATGCCAAGGCCGCCGGACAGACCCTCGCCGAGCTCGATCTCCGGGCCGCAACGGGAGTTTCGGTCCTCACGATTCAGGGGGAAGGTGAGATCATCACCCTTCCTCACGGGGAGGTCCGCATCGAGGCGGGCCAGGTGCTCGGTCTCTGGGGGGCGCCCTCAGCGGTCGAGGCCGCGATCGCCCTCGCCTCGGCGCCTCAGCCCATTGCGCACCCCACGGTGCCGGATCGACCCGGTCAGCTCTGAGGCGAGCCTTCGACCCGAGGCGCTGTTTCGTTGATTTCGGATTAGGGGTCGGGCTTCACCCCGCCGCGCTCGCAAGGTACCGGTGAGAGGTTACTTGAGGAGGAGCCGGGGCAACCCGTAGGCTCGCCCTTGGAGAGGTCACTGCTCTTGACCCAAGCCACGAGCCTCGAGGGCCTGCGCCTCGGTCCGTTCATCGTCACCTCCCGCCTCTCGGGCGCCGCGAACGAGAGCCGCTTCCTCGCCCGCAAGGACGAGCAGGCGGGGGTGTTCGTGGTCAGCCCCCTGGGCAGCGTTCGAGAGCGCCCCTCGTCCTACTGGACGGAGCTGGTGCAGGAGGTTGCCCAGGCCAAGAAGCTCACGCACCCCAATATCCTCCCGGTCGTCGATTTGGGAGAGCTCGAGGGGAAGAGATACCTCGTGGCCGAGTATGAGAATGGGGTTCGTTTCGAAGCTCTGATCGAGCGGCTGATACGAGAGCGCGACCGCCTGCCGCTCTCCGAAGTCGTGAGCCTGGGACGGACGCTCACCGACGCCCTGGCCTCGCTCGAGCCCTCGAACGGGCAAGATCCCACCCACGCTTTGGTTCACGGGCGCATCACCCCGGAGAACCTCCTCCTCTCCGAACGGGGCGTGCCGAAGCTCGGAGGGTTTGCGGATCCAAGCTCCGGAAACCTCGCCTATCAGGCGCCGGAGCAGCTGCTCGGGCTCCCTCCGGATGGCCGCGCCGACGTCTTTGCCCTGGGGGTGGTGCTCCTGGAGCTGCTCGTCGGGCACCGGGTGTTTCACCGCCCGGATCCGGCGGGCACGATCGGAGCGGTGCTCGGGGGCGAGCCGCTCCCGTCTCTCGAGGTGATCGGCCCGGAGCTCCGCCCGCGCGTGGGTCAGATCTTCGAACGCGCCCTGGCCCGGGACCGCGACCAGCGGTACCCCTCGGCGCGGGCGTTTCACGCGGAGCTGACCGATCTCGCTTCGCAGCTCGAGCGCTCCGTCCCGCCCTCGCGGCATCTCGAGACCTCCGCGGCGGAGCCCAGTCCCAAGACCACCACCTCGGCCGACCTGCCTCTGTTGACGCCGACGGAGGCCCCGGCGGCCCCCTTGGCGCCCCCTGAAACCAAGCCTTCAGCCCGCCGCGGCGCCCGGGTCGCGCTTCTCATCGCGCTCGCCGGGCTCCTGGTCGGAGGCTTGGTTTTTCTCGGGTCTCGTTTCGTGGTCCCTCCCGAGATGGCCCCGCCGGTCGCGGCCGAGGTCGAGCCCCCTCCTGCGAAGGACGCGCTCTCTCGCGCTCATCGCGCCGCCGGCATGCGGGCCCTCGAAAGCGCCAACTATCCCCTCGCGGTCAGCGAGTTTCAGGCCGCCCTCGCTGCGCCCCATCCGAGCCACGACCTCGACCGGCTGCTCTCCATCGCCCAGACCCTCCGAGCCCGAGCGGAGGCGCCGCTCGCCGAGGCCCCGCCGAGCGAGCCCGAAGCGCCAGCTCCGCCCGAAGTCGAGGAAGCCCCAACCGGGCTGCTCCTCGTCACGACCGACCCTCCGGGTCTGCTCATCTATATCGACGGAGCCGTGAAAGACATGTCTCCGGCCCGCCTGGAGCTCTCCCCGGGGCGCCACCGTCTGACCATCCGCCGAGGAAAGCGTCGGCTGGTCGACCAACGGGTCTTCGTCAAGAAGGAGGCTGTAGTGCCCGTGGACCTCGACCTCGCAGAGCAGGTTGCGGCTCTCGAAGCGCCGCCGCCACCGAGGGAGGAGCGCCCCTCCGAGTCCGAGCCGGCGGGCTCGAGCGCCGAGGCGCCCACCCCTCCGATCGCCAGCGCGGACCTCGAACCCGAGGACGCCGTCCCGCCAGCCCCCGAGGCTGCAGCCACGAACCTTGCCCGTGGGGCGGAGACGCCGTCTCCTGCTCGAGACGAGACTCCTCCTACGGAGCCTATCGCCGCGGCTCCTGCGATCCCGCCCCCGGCACCCGAGCCGCCTCGTGCGGTCCCATCCAAGGCGGTGCGACAAACCATGGGGACGTCTTCGAAAGAGTTCCGGGAGTGCTACTACCGTCAGCTTTTGAGAGACGAGGGTGCCCGAGGCAGCGTCCTACTCACCATGATGGTGCAGCCGGACGGACGAGTGAGCTCGGTGAGCATGAAGTCCGCGTTCGCGAGCTCTCGAATGAAGCGCTGCCTTCGCCGCGAGATCCAGCGGCTGCGCTTCCCAGAGCACGCTCACTCCTTCCCCATACCGGCGCGTTTCCGGCTCGTCTTCCAACCCACGAGCTGAACGAGGCCGCTATGGTGGTCTCATGAAGACTCGCTGGATGGCGCTCGCCGTCTGCCTCGCGGCCTGTGAGCCCACCACCCGTCCTCCCCTCGACAGCCCCAGCGTCCCCGCCGAGGCGTTGGATCCCGCGGCTCTGCGCGCACTGAGCCCGGGGGCGGACACGGGAGGCATCGTCTACGTCTCGACCTACGGAGGCCCAGCCACCTCCACCCGTCATCTCGGCTTCACCATCACCCTCACCGTCCACAACACCTCGCTGGATCGAGAGCTGCACGTGCCGTCGATCATGTACGTGGACCGGGAGGGCGCTCCGCAGCGAGCCTTTCTATCGGAGCCGCTCCGCCTCGGACCGCTCGCGGCAAAGAACTTCAGCCTGCAGCCGAAGACCTACGCGGAGGGGAACGGAGCCGCCTTTCTCGTGAAGTGGGAGGGCCCAGAGGGCATCCCGAATCCCCTGATCGAGGCCCTGATGCTCACCACCGAAGGACAGCAAGGGATCTCCTTCATCACGCGAGGCCAAGAGGTGGAGCGCCTCTCGCCGCCGGCGACCTGAGCGGAGCCCTGCGCTTCCCCGCGCGGTTTGAGGTACAAGGGCGGGGTCTATGTCCGACACCGACCACCCGCAGCTCACCGCCATGGGCATCACCAAGCCCATGATGATCGACCGCTATCACGTCAACGGGACCATCGATTCGGATTATCTCCGGATCGTGTTCGAGCGCGGAGAAGGGACCTTCTTCCCGGTCGCCCGGACGTTCCGCTTCCCCAAGGTCCAGCGCAAGACGGCCGCGGGGAGCGTCATGGAGAGTAACCCCGACCTCAAGAAGGCCACCGCCGAACTCAAGGCCCTCCTCGCCGCCAAAGAGAGCCGGGAAGGTCTGGCCGAGGCGGTGCTCGAGGAGCTGGCTCTGCTCCAGCGCGAGGTGGCCGCCCGCACCGCCTATATCAAAGAGATGGTCGAGAAGCTCTGACCTCGGCGAGCGCTCGCCCAGTTCGACGCCGCCTCCTCCCACCGCTCGAGGCTGGAGCGTCCGGTGGGATTAACGGAGATGATCCAAGGTTCAGGTTCAAGGGGTGGAGACCTCGACCTTCACCTCGAGGAGCTCGCCGGATAGACCGGGATAGTACCAGACTCCGTCGAAACCTGGGGCCAGAGGGTCGCCGGGGAGCATGGGAGCCAGGGGCTCGGTTCGGGCCAGTTCCTCTCCCGTTTCGGCCGAGCGCCACACGACCTGCTCGGTAAACTCAGGCACCCGTCCGGCGAGTGCCGGGAGCAGGTCGGGAGCGTCGGTGGACACGAACACCCGGGCTTCGGGCGGGCCCACGAGGCTGGTATGGTTCATCGTCGTCTGATCCACCACCCACTGCACCTCGAGTCGCTCTCCATCGACGAGCTCGAGGCATCCGATCTGACCCCGTCCGGCATCCATCGCGTAGATGCGCAGGTTGTCGGGGTCCGCGGTGAGCGCCGAGGGGATGGCGCTGATGCCCGCTCGGAGATCTGAGAAGGGCTCCGTGCGAAGCCGGACGCTGGCGTCGGCCTGGGAGACCGCGTACACGCTGAGAGGCGACGTGGAGATGCTGTAGTTGGTCTGAAAGACAACCCACGGACCCATCAGCACCGGCGCTGAGGCGGGGGTCTGTCCTTCGACCAGGTAGTCCTCGACGCGCCAGTCGGGGTCCAGCTCCAGTCCCTCGCCGGTGAGTTCGAACCGGACGATGTTCTCGACCCCAGGCACATAGATATATTCACGTTCGCCGAAGCGCCCCGAGGTGATTCTCCCGCCCGAGCCTTCGCTCAGTTGATAGGTGGAGAGGACTTGAAGGGTGTTGGGATCGACGGCGACCACGATGGACGGAGGGATGGGGTTTTCGGGCGTGGCGCAAAGCAGGGCCTCGATACCTTGCTCTTCGCACCCCGCCGGGCGTCCGTACGACTTGGTCACGATGACCCCCGAGCGGAGCACCGTGAAGCCGTTGTAGGTGATGTCCTCGGGCTCGAAGCCCTCGGGCGTAGGCAGCTCGAGCTCTGCGAGCACCCGCCCATCTTCCGGGTCGAGACGAGCGATGCGCACCCCGTAGATCGCGTAGATGCCTCCGTTGCCGTGTGCGGTGACGAGCCCGGGCCACAAGAACTCGCCGAGGGCCTTGGTCTCGCGCAAGTCCGTGCGCCACAGGACCGCCCCCCTCTCGACGTCGAACTTGGTGACGTAGGGCCCCTCCGCCGCGTCGATATCTCCCTGGGTTCCGCCCGAGAGGAAGAGCTCGTTCCGGTCGCGGGTCACGACGTTGTACGGCGTTTCGTGCACGCCGTCGAAGGCCCGCAGGGCGATGGTGTTTCTCTCCGGCGCGAACAGGCTGCCGCCAAAGTCAGCGCGATACACGTGGGTGCGCTCCACGTCGGCGTGCTCGAACGGGGTCACGGTTTCATACAGGCCGGTGGAGGTGGGCCCCGGGTCGATGCTCGCCGAAATCGGGTAAGGCTCGGGCGCCCGGTCCGGGCGGTCGATGGGAAGCTCGACGGGGACATCCAGCGGTGGATCGCCGTCGCAGGCTCCGAGGAGGCTCGCTAGGCACAGGACCGAAGGGACGACGGGAATTGGAGGACGCATGCGCTCCCGAACCAGAGCCGGCGGAGGCGGTTGCAAGACTTCTCGGTAGCGAAGTGTAGAGGGGAGCGGAGTCGACCGATGACATAGAGAGCCGATCCGCGGTGGCATACTCGGCGCGACCCGCGTAGCCCCGTCCGTCGAGCTCAGCTCGGGCGCATCTAACCCGCAGCGAGGGGCAGGCTTGGGCGTCGCTCGGGCCCGAAGAGGGTGCGGTCGATCCACTGGGGCTGAAGGCCGAAGTGCTCCATGTACTCTTGGTCGGAGGCTTCGATGGGATCGTGCCCCGCGATGTATGTCCGCTCCGGGTTCACGAGGGCGGCGCGCAGGTTCCGGACCGTCTTGCCCGTCACCGTGAGCACGCTCCGGTACCCGAGCAGGGGGTTGAGGCCCATCTTTCGAAACGTGGCCGAGAGCACCCGAGGGCCGGACGACAGGGCTCGGCTCAGGTTCTTGAAGTGCTCCACGACTTCGCTCGGCTCCAGGCGAGCGGGGCGATGACATAGGGTGTAGCCGTCGAGGTCGCGAATGCCTAGGTTCGGGAGGAGCCGGTCGTCTTGGGCGAGGCGAGAGAACCAGGGGGTCCCGGGGAAGGGGGTGACGATGCCGACGAAGGTCACCGCATGAAAGTCGAGATCGTGAAGGAGATCCGGGAGCCGCTCCAGATAGTCATTGGTGTCTGCGTCCGACCCCACGAGCATCCCGGAGGACACCACGATCCCGTGCCGGTAGCAGCGCGCGAGCACCTCCCCCATCTCTTCGAGCTTGTTCTGGGGCTTGTGCATGTCGTCGAGGGCGTCCTGGCTCAGGGACTCGAGGCCCGTGTACACATAGCGGCACCCCGCCCGAGCCATGCACTCGACGAGCTCGGGGTCCTGAATGACGTTGTAGGAAACCGCGCAGCCCCACTCTCTCCGAAGCGGCACCAAGGCTTCGCACAGCTCCCGAAGATACTTGGGGGAGCCGCCGAGGTTGTTGTCCAGGAAGACGAAAGTATCGGACATGAGCCCGAAGAGGTTTCGATTCCAGTGGAGCCGGTCCCGGATCTCCGCCACCACTTCAGCTACGGGTCGATAGCGCCACTTCTCTTTCCC
>JBCBRU010000293.1:0-10530 GCA_039819565.1 Myxococcota bacterium
CGCTTCCTGGAGGCCGGCGATCGCTACGAGGAGGCAGCTTTGGCCCTTCGTTCTGAGAAGGCTATCCGGCAGGCTCTGTTCAACGCCTGCGCCGCCTTCAGGCAAGCGCCGTGCCTCGTAAAGCGTATCGGCGAGGTTTTGGAGAATTTCGGCCCGCTTGGGGCTTTCGGGGAAGCTCTGTAGGTAGCGGTCATAGGCCGCGGCGACCTTTGCGCCCAGAGTTCGGTCCTTTGCCTTGAGGGCCGCTTGCTGAGCCTTAGTGGCCAGATCTCGGGCCTGAAGCTCGACGTCCGTGCCGGCTGACTGCCGCTCGTCCGCACCCACTCGCCAGTCAAAACGGTAGGCATCGACGGCATCAAGCATTCCGTCCACGTCCTGGTCGACCCTTGGGTAGCGCCGGGATCGCAACGACGCTCGGTATACCTGTGAAGTTCGATCGAGATTTTCGGCTGGATCATGAGCCAGCCTCGCGAGCTCGCGATAGATGCGAGAAGCGGCAGGGTAGTTCTCTTGCACGAAGTAGCGGCCCGCGAGTTTCTCCAAGGTAAGGACATACACACTCCGCGATGGCGCGAGTCTCCGGAAGTAGGCTAAGGCCGACTCCGACTTCTTCACCTCAGTAAAAGTATAGGCGAGGTCGACCATGGCCTCTCGCTTAACGTCCAGGCGGCGGGCGTCGTCGCCTTCTTTGCCGGGAGCGGCCCACGCCGTCTTCACCGCGGCCTCGAAGTGCTGAAAGGCGGCCTCGAATTTGGCCTCATTGAGCTCCACCCAGCCCATCTTGTAGTGGGCGATGTCGTGGGTGGGGGAGGGGGGCGCGGCGAGGATCTTCTGGTACCAGTTCTCCGCTCCGGGCAGGTCGCCCTGGTCGAACTGGTAGTCCCCCAATACGAGGTACGCGTCGAGGACGAGATCACTCTTGGGGAACTCGCGCACCAGCTTCTCGTAAGTCTCGATCATGGCGTCGTAGCTCCCGAGCTCTCGAAGCTCGTGAGCAAGATAGAAGGTCACCTTGTCGTTATTCTTCCAGCCCGGGAAGTCAGACAGGATTCGTCGGTACGTCTCGATGGCCTTCTCCTTGAGGAGGCGTGAGGTGGGAGCTACGGCCGCCCCCGAAGCGGCGTCGCCTCGCTCCTCGTTGACGAGATAGAACTCATATCTCGACTGCTCGACGTAGAGCTCCGCCAGTCGGAGGTAGATATCCGGGAGATAGGGGGCGCCTCGGGAACGAGCGATCAAGGCCTCCGTAACCTCGATAGAACGCGCGACCTTCGCGATGTCGCGGCGAAGCTTCTCCACGAAGAGAGCTCGATTCTCGCGCTCCGATCGAAAGCTCGGGGCTTGAGCGGGCTGGTGTGCCAAGGCTAGACAGGTGGCTACGGCGATCCCGAAGGTCAAGGTCGGTCACTCCTCCGCGCCGAAGCAGCGGTTCTCGATCAAGAAGTCGTAGCGGTCGAGCTCGTCGTTCCAATACTCGTCCACGAAAGGATAGATCGCTTCGGCGCTAACGAGGGGGATGTCTACGGGCCGGTCCTCCTCTCGCCGCGCGCGCTCTCCGCGCAGTCGTTCGTAAATAGCTAGGCCGATCTCATAGTCGAGGAGCGACATCTGCTCTTCGAAAGCAATCAGCTCCTCAGCTGCCGCCCGCGTCGCCGCTGCGAAGCTGCCAGCGAGCTGCAGGTCGGTGCGAGCCGCGGCGAGCACATACATGCCGCCAAGGTCGTCGTCGAGGCCGGTCTCCCGCCATCGATCTGAGACGTCATCGACGCGGTCGAGCTCGCGAGCGAGCACCTCCCGGAAGGCGAGGAGGCGACCGAGGGAGGGGTCGAGCTGGACCGCCGCCCGTCGCAGAGCGACCGACTCGCGGAGGTCGCTACGCCTTCGGATATGGTCCAAGGTCGGCTCGAACGCGAACCTGAATCGACGCACCTCGCGCTTGGCAGGGATGTAGTGGCACAGCCGCTTGAAGATGAGTGCCCGCAGGAGAAACTTCTCGGGTGCGTGAAGGGTGCGGTAGCTCGGAGCGTCCAGGGCGTGCAAGAGCCCCATCGCCTCGCGGTAGCGTCGGCGCCCGTAGGCGGTCCACGCCCGCTCGAGAAGGACCTCACCTTCCGCCGCCGTCAACGCGGGAACTTCAACCGCCGAGTAGAGTTGATGGGCGCCTTCGTAAGCCTCCCGTTCATAGAGAACCCTCGCGAGAGCGAGGCGTGCGAGGTTTCGGACCGGACGCGTGGCGGTGGGGTGAGCAAGGGCAGAGCGAAAGTAGCCGACCGCCTCGCTCTCTCGCTCACGCTTGAGCTCGGTGACTCCGAGCGCGTATCGAGCCTGAGCGGCATAGGTGCTCCGGTTCGGGATGGCGTCGAAGAGGCGCGTAGCCCATCGCTGACGGCCGGCTCGGAGGTCGGCAAGTCCCTGGTGATAGCGTACGAACCCGGCCAGATCCGGGGGGAGATAGCCGAAGTCATTGTCGATGAGGAGGCGCTGGTCGAGGAGGGCCTCGTCGTGCGGTCCCTCCATGATGCGCTCCACGGCCTCCAGGGCGTCAGGTATCAGCTCGGGCCGGGTGCGGTCCTGGGCCACGTCGAAGAGGTGCTCGGCGGCGCCGTGCGAGAACCCGAGCTTCTCTAGCGAGACGGCGAGGAAATACTTGGCCCAGGCCCGATTTTCGACCGTGTCGTTATTGGTCGATACATAATCGTACATACGCGCGGCGGCGTCAGCGTAGTTCTCGTCGTAAAAAGCCTCGAGTCCCGAACGGAAGATCTCCGGGGGAGCCGCGCGTCGACTCGGGCCCACGGTGGGAGCCTCGCCGGCCTCGGTCGAAGCGCCCTGCTGAGCTTGCCCCGCGAGGCTCAACGTTAGAACGATGAGGGCGTTCATGGCCTCGTCTCCGGCTCCGGCACCGGTGTGGTGCCGGGATAGAGGGCGTCCAGCAGCGCGTCCACGTCGACCTTTTCGTCCTCGTCCCCGACCCGGTCTGCTGTCCGGTCTCCAAAGTTGAAAGCGACGGACAAGGTGATTTGCAGAAGTCCTTCGGCGGAAAGCACATCGTCGAAAGCGATCGTGCCTCGGACGTCGAGGCGAGAGCTTACGGTATCGGAAAAAAAGAGGCGTATTCCCGGACCGGCTGTGGCCTGGAAACGAAACCCGTCCGTAAAGTGAGCAATGCCCACGTTCAGACCCAGATGCGTCGAAGCTGCCACGACCGCTTCGTCGAAGAAGGCTAGCTTGCCGTAGAGCGGCGTGAAGAGGAGGCCGGTCCCGGCGATGTACTCGACCTCGGGGTTGAAGGTCGCTCGGGTATCAAGATCCTGGAGTCGACGCCTCAGGCCGCTGTCGATGTTGGCTGAGTACCGAAAGTCGACCAGCTCGAGCGCGACTGCGTCCGAGAGATGGAAGGTGTAGCTCCCACCCAGCGATAGGCCGGAGTACAGGGCGTCGAGGGGGAGCAGCCCTACGCCAATGTCGAACTCGTGAACCATGCGGTGTGGCCTAGGCTCTCGAGCCACCACGCGGCCTCCGGTGCGCCGAGGGGAAGCCGCTTCGGCCGAAGTTGCAAAAGCCGCCCATAGGGCCACGAGGCCAGCTACACGGGCCGTCATCGGCGGTCTCCAAAGCCGAGAGAGAGGCTCAGGGTGAACAGCGCTATCGTCTCAACCTCAAAGGACTCACCGTCACGAAAGGCCCGGCGAAAGCTCGCGTATATGCGAGAGTCGAAGCGGGTAGAGATGAGCTGAGACATGTAGACTCTGAAACCTAAGCCGCCCCCAACCACCGGTCTTATATCTTCCAGCGTTTGCTCGAAGGTCGGCCGATCACCGAACAACACTCCCGCGTAGCCGCCTACGAGGATTCCGGTGTGTAGGGTGTCTTGGTTCAGCCAGACCTGCTTTCCGTACACCGGACTCGCTTCTAAGCCCGTGGTCACCATGAAGCGCGGGGCGGCGAACTCCTCGGGTCGGCGTCCGAAGGCCCCGATCAGCTCGTCCCGGAGAGAGGTCGAGGTTAGGAGTGCCCCCGTCACCTGCAAGACTTCCCAGGCCCAAACCGGGCCGAAGTGATGGGACCAGGACAAGCTTCCCGTCCACCCCTTCTGAAACGGGTCTAGCGGCATGCTTCCCACCGCCAGCCGCAGCTCTTCCGCGAAGGCGTACTTGCGGACTTGGACCGCCTTTCGAACGCTCTCCGCGGCTGCGGCGGGGGGAGAAAAGGTCAGGGCGAGGAGCAGGGCGAGCGGCCCGATGATCCGGCGCGGAATCACCACGGGGGGGACCCTACGTCAGTAAGAGACTGGGGCGAAGGTGAACGGGTTCGAGACGACCACGACCCCGCCTCGGGGGCGCGGGAACTTCCATCGACGCATCTTCTTCATGATGCAGCTTGCAACCTGGGGGCTGCGAAGGGTCGAAAACTTCTGCCGAATACGCGTTGGCCGACCATCCAGACCGATGGTCCACTCGACGGTCAGCTTTCCGCGCAGGCTCGGATTCGAGATCAGGGCGCGGTCGTAGCAGGACTGGACCTCGTGTCGATGTTCATCGATGACGCGCCGCACTTCTTCCCGCGATATTTGTCCTTTGCCGGACACCTTTCGACCGACACTGCCCGACACCTTGCCTCGCACCCGGGCGCCCTTCTTCTTCGAGATCTTGGCGAAGCCGTCCCCGCGAAGGAGCTCGGCCGCGCCCCGCGTGGTCCGCTTACGGCCGTCGCCGCCTCCGAGGCGAAGCTTTGAGGTGGGAGCCTTGGCGATCAGGGGCCCCACCCGATAGCTCGAGCCGCCCGGGGTTCGTGTTGCGTCGATGTTGGACACCGCCGCGACAAGGCTCTTCTGGCCTCCTACGGGGCCGCTCTTTAGCTTGGAGAGTCCTCCCAGTACTCCGGCCTTCTTGGCCTTAGGAGGTCGCGCAGGCGCTTTCTTCTTTGGTCTAGGCTGAGGCCGGGCCCGACGCGGAGTGGAAACCTTCTTCGGCTTGGGCGGGGGCGCTTGCGGTTCGGGTTCGGGTTCGGGTTCGGGTTCCGGCTCAGGAGCGGGGGGGGGAAGCTCGACGGGCCTCACTTCGTCGGGCTCGATCTCCGCCCAGACCTCGGTCCGCTGGTCCGAAAAGCTCACCGAAGGCACGGTCAGACCGACCAGGACCGCCACTGCCATATGCACCAGCACCGAGGAGCCGAGTGCGCGTGGGACCGGCCCGCGGAAGCTTGGGCGCTCAGGCGGCGGCTTGGCGACCGCTGGCGGCTCTACGAAGCGGATGTGGTAGCCCTCCTCGCCGACCCGGAGGGTGAGGCTCTGAGTCGGGCGTAGGCGAGCGAAGAACACGTCGCCGGACCGTGTTGCGGCGTTCTCGGGCGTCTTGAGATCGTCGAGGGATATCTGCTGACCGTCCGAGATCAGCACCCCGGCCGAATCCCTTGGGAATCGGATCTCGGCGCTCTCCGCCCCCAGGAACTTAGCTAAGCGAAGTCGACGGTCGGGCGTGGGAACGTCCAGATGTCGGCGATCTCCATTCAGGAGGTCCAGACTCCGAACCTCACCGCCGTTGGAGGTGATGACCTCCAGGCCGCGCTCGGTGCCTCGTAGCGGCGGAGGAGCGGAGCGCACCAGCGACTCGAGCAGAGAGAAGCCGGGTGCTTCACGAGCTTCCTTCGCGTCGGGATCCTCGTCCTCCTCGATGTCGTAGGGGTCGAAGGCCAGCCCGTGGGAGGACGAAGAAAGCGAAGGTGAAGCTGCGGCTTCGAGGCCCGACGACGAACTTCGAGTAGGACTGGGAAGAGACGAAGACTGTCGAGCGGGCGGTAGGCCCGGCGAGGAACCCTTAGCTACCGCAGGAGGACTTGACGAAGACGTGTGGCCGGCCGGGGGCAGGCCAGACGACGAGGTTCGGGCACCTCTCGGAACACTCGGGGCCGTCGTCTGGGCAGGGGCAATCCGAGGCGAAGAGATGGCCGCGCTCGGACGAGCCGCGGGCGCCGAGGTTCGGGACGGGGCCGAAGAGACCGCTGGCGGCGGTTGCACGGGGAGCGCCTCGGAGGGCCTCTCGATGGGCAGGCCGGGGTCGAGGAACTCGGGGAGAGGGGCTGAGGAGGGGTTTGGGTGATCGGCTTGGAGCTCCTCGAGCGGAGCTCGTACCGTCGCTGGCTCTTCGGTCGAGGCTTGCGGCTCCGGAGGTGGCGAGGTCGTGGAGGCGAAGGCGTCGGCGAGCGCTTCGTCAACGCTCCCGTAGGCCGCATCCATCGACGTCACCTGAGTTTCAGGGCCGTGGGTGGCTTCAGCTCCCTCCTCTCCAAAGAGGCCGTCTAGCTCCTCGGCGAGAAGGGCATCGATGTCCGCGGAACTGCGCTTGCGGACCACTTCCGTCTTGATCGACCGCTCCTGGACCGGCTTCGGTCGGCTCGAAGCCGCCGGTGCCGGTGCTGGTGCCGGTCGGCGAGAGGCCGCGAGGTCGTCGGACCGCGGACGTACCAACTTGACCTTGAGGAGGTGTCTCCCGATGCCGATCTCGTCGCGAGCCCCGATGTTCGCATGCTCGATTGCGTTGCCGTTGACGCGGGTGCCGCCCGCGTGACCCAAGTCGAGAAGGCGAAGCTCCGTGCCTTCCCTAGCCAGGATGGCGTGGGCGTCCCCGACGGAGGGGTCGTCGATCCATAGATCCGCGCCTTCTCCGCTCCCGAGCACCAGCTCCGGTTCGGAAAACACTTCGGAGCCGACGTACGCGCCGTCTCGAAACACGAAGACTTGAACGACTGGCTCGCTCATAAAGACCTCAGCGGTCGTAGACCGTACGCAGGGTTCGGCGTCGGAAACTCGTACGACCGTTCACCATACTCTCCAGGCCGGTAGCTTTTCGCGAGAACAACACGACCGCCCCACTCTTATTGGTCTGGCCGCGAACGAGGCGATCGTCGAAATCGATTCGGGTCGGACCGCGAGTGGGGGGCGCCGGGGCCGGGGCTGGAGCCGGGGCGGGCGCAGGAGGCGCGACCGGGGCCGGGGCAGGACGGGCGCGTGCCTTACTCTTGCGCCGTCGCCGCCGCTTCTTCACCTTCTTCGACTTCTTCTTGGGTCGCGCGGCCTCCGCGGTACGGACCTGCACCGGCCCGCCGCGGGGTGCGACCTCGAGAGGCAAGAGACCCAGAGCCAATCCAACGATGAAGAGGACCGAGCGCGACACCACGTCGGGGTTATCGGTCACTCTCACCAAAGTCAAACCACCCACGGCCTAACTCACCAAAATAACAGGGGGTATGCGGCCCTCAAGGCGGGGGCGGGGGCCCCCGCGGGGGTTTCGGGTGTGGGGGCGATAGGCCCCGGGCTGTCACGCGTCACACCTACCTAGCCGCGATGTGTGGGTTGGCACACCCTTCGCTATAGTCTTCAGGCATGTCGTTGATGAGTGATTCGGCCCCGACTCTCTTGAGGGGCCTCCGATGGGGATGTCTCGCGGTAAGTCTCGCCGCTTTCTCGCTCACGCCTTCGTCCGCGTGGGCCCAGTCCGGCAATGATGGCGGGGAGTGCTCGGGAGGGCTCTGCGGCTCACCCGATCAGACCGGCGGTGGTGGCTGCGGCTGCGGCGGTGCCTCGATTCTGATCAACAATACTGACCGAGGCGATACGTATCAGTACGGCGACGACTATGACGCCGACTCTTTTGAGGACGACTTCGACAACTGCCCCTTCGTGGCCAACGAGTCGCAAACCGACGCCGATGGAGACGGGGTAGGTGACGCCTGCGACCTTTGCCTCGATGTGCCGGACGCAGCTCAGCTCGATGCCGATGGGGACGGCATGGGCGACCTCTGCGACGCCGACGCCGACGACGATCGGGTCGAGAACTCGGTGGATGTATGTCCGTTGGTGGCCAACCCGAGTCAGATCGACACAGACCTCGACGGGTTGGGAGATGCGTGCGACCCCGACGATGACAACGACAACGTCCTGGATGGGCGCGACAACTGCCCGCTCTTCGAAAACCCCGACCAGGTGATGCCCGCGGACGCAAGCAACTGCGACCGCGACACTGACCAAGACGGGATCATGGACAGCGTCGACAATTGCCTCGTCGTCTACAACGACGCCCAGGAGGACCTTGACGCGGACGGAGTGGGGGACCAGTGCGACGGTGACCTCGACGGCGACGGCGTCGCCAACGTCTCCGATAACTGCCGAAGCCGCGCGAACGCCGGCAACACCGATACGGACCGAGACGGTATCGGCGACGCCTGCGACGACCGTCTTTGCTACGTCGTGGGTCCGGTGGGGCAGGGCGGTGACGCGAGCCACTGCCTCGATCCAGAGCTGACCTTCACGGTGCTCTCTCTCCCGCAGGACGCCGGGGCGGTCGGCGCGCCGTCGAACCTCCCGATCTTCGCGAACCGCAAGAACCAACCCTTCCGCTACGTGTGGACCGTGATTCGCCGACCCAACGGGTCGACTGCGGAAATCGACCATCCCTCGGGCTCTGTGGTGTCCTTGCCCACCCCCGGACAAGAGACGGATGAGTTCCAGAGCTATCAGTACTTTTATCAGGCCGACCGCGCTTCTCAGTTCGTTCCGGATGTTGAGGGGGAGTACGAGCTTCAGCTGTCCGCCGAACTCATCTTTGACGACGAGCTGTTCGCTGGGAACAACACCAGCCGGACGAGCCTCATCCTGAACGCCGGTGCGGGCACTGGCGAGTCCGGCACCGGCTGCGCGAGTGCTTCCCGCGGGGCCAGTGGCCAGGGAACGACGCTCGTGCTTCTGTCTCTCGGTGCGCTCGGTCTGGTTTTCCGCCGCCGCCGCCGCCGCTGAGAGCGAGGAGAACGCGCTCGTGACGTGGCGCCTTCGCCCCGGTCTCCTCGGCCTCCTCGGACTGGGCCTTGGAGTGGCTTCTGGATGCACCCCAGATCAGCTCCAGGCCATCGACGAGGTCGAGGTCCGGGCCGTCGACGACCTGCTCCGTATCGACGGTGAAGTCTGTAGTGCTCCCCCGCGAGAGACCGACTTCCCCGTCAAGATCCTCTTCGTCATCGACGGCTCGGGGAGCATGCAGTTCGTGGACAACCCTGGACAACGCGCCCTCGCGGTCGAGGAGGTCTTGCTCCGCCTCCGGGCCAACCCGAGCGTTTCTTTCGCGGTGATTCGCTTCAACGAATCCGACGCCGTGCTCACGAAGCCAGGCGCAGAGATCAACGCGGGGGACCCGCTCTCCACGGACCTCACCGGGGCCTTTACTCGCGACCCCGCGGTCTTGTCCCAAGCGGTCCAAGGCCTGCGGGTAGCGGACTCGGTGACGGACTACCAAGGGGCTCTGTCCGCGTCCTTCCTCATTCTCTCGCAGGACATGCTGCAGGCTCCGCGAGACCAGCTCGCACGAACCAAGTACGTCGTGATCTTCCTCAGCGATGGGGATCCCTTCCCGACCTGCTGCAGTCAATCGAGCGAGATGGCGGGTCTTTGCACTCGGGATACGAACATCTTCTTTTGCGAGAACCCAAATGCGATCCGCCAAAACCCGACGCAGCTTCCGTTCTTGGAGCGAAACGAGGACTATAACCAGCCCTACCAGATAGAAGCGGCGGTCCAGGACATTATGGATTTGCAAGAGACCTTCGGGGTTGGAGAGCTTCGACTGCACTCGGCCTTTCTCTTCGATCCGACGCTCGTCAGTCAGCTGGTCTTCAATCCGCAGAGGATGGAGGACTGCTTCGAGATCGCGGGGGTCAACTTCGTATGTCCTGACTCGGCGCGTCGCCTCCTCGGAGGAATGGCCCGCATCGGACAAGGTATCTTTCGTGACTTCTCGGCCGCGGAGGAGATCGACTTCCTGGGCTTCGATCAGCTGAGTATTCGGCGGGAGAACGCCTTGAAAAATCTCATCGTGGAGAACCGCTCTGTGGTTATCGACGAGGAAGGGGTTCTCGAGCCCGACACCGATGGCGACGGCTTGGGCGACTCGGTGGAGTTCGCGGCCGGACTTTCGCGCGTGGACGACGACTCCGATGACGATGGGTTCTCGGACCTGCTCGAAACCCGTCTGGCCCGGGGGGGCTTCGATCCCGAGGAGCCCACACCGGGATGCACCCGGGCCGAAGACCGCGCGGACCTCGACGCAGACGGCCTCAGGGCCTGCGAAGAGCGGTTCCTTGGTACCTCCACGCAGCTCTTCGACACCGACGCGGACGGACTTCCGGATGCCCTGGAGCTTAGGCGTGGGACCGATCCGATCGTCGCCGACGCATTTGAAGATGCCGACCTCGACGGTGTCCGGAATGGGGATGAGGTTCGAGGGGCGACTCAGGTGGGACGGGATGAGGGTATCCGGCGAGACGCTTACCGCTACCGCACCGACGACCTGGGCGTTCGGGACGACGGGCGTCGCTGCTACGCTTTCGAAGTGGAGAACATTCGCCTCCGCACGCCGATCGCGCGACCTCGAAGCAGTCCTCCATCCTCTGCGGATTGAAGACCAGCTGACTGACGAGCGTCGGATCGAAGAGAAAGGCCGAGTGCAGTCGAAGCTCTCCAACCCCGAAGGTCTCTTGCAAATC
>JBCBRU010000294.1:0-10505 GCA_039819565.1 Myxococcota bacterium
CACGAGGACTGCCTCCATACTTCTCCACCAGGGCGAAAGTCATGACGGCGGGGGGGAGCGCGCCGGTCAACAGAGCGATCTTGGCCTCGAGCCCGTGGTGGCGGCGACCGTAGCGGTGGGAACCGTGATTTCGCTCGTGGTGCTTCCTTTGGCCGTGGGGATGGTTCGCTAGCGTCCGGAGCCTCTATCGAGCACGAAGAGAACTCTCGCCCTCGCCGTCGATGCCCGTTCCGAGCTCGCTCGCTGCCACCCCAGGGTCGTCATTTTGACTGTCGATCCACATCATGTCGTCGCCTCGACCCATGAATGGCATGCCGTCGAGGGTGTAGCTGTCGAGTCCCCCCGCGTCGATGAAGACCCCCAGGTTCTTGACCTTCCGACGGGCCGAGCCGGGTGCGTCGTTCTCGAGATTGCCCGCTCCTCCGAGGCCGTAGGCGCGGGTGAGGGCGTACTGATCCATCCCCCCGTTGTCGATGAAGAACCCGAGGCCATTGACGTTGCCTGCGCCGAGGGAGATGCGGGAGCCGAAATAGATGTCGTCTCCGGCGTCGTCGATGAGGAAGGCGGTCGTATAGTCGTGAGCCCCCGCCATGGTGACATTGATTCGAGGGAAGGCGCCTCCATACGCATCCTGGCCGCCTCCTTCGAGAAGGAGGCCCAGGGCATAGTGAGCCCCGGTGCCCATGGCGTACCACAGGGCGTCGTAGCCATCGTCGCCCTCGTGATCGGCAAGGATGCCGGTTCCGAACCAGAAGCCACCGCCTTGAGCGAAGATGCTCGCTTCATAACGGTCGCTTCCCGAGGCGTCGACGAGCAAGCCCAAGCCCCCTGAGAAGAACTGTCGGTCCGTAAAGTCCGCTCTTCGTCCAAAACCAAACCCCTGCCCGAGGCTCGAGTTCGAGCGCCCAGCTCGCTGAGCGGAGAAGTACAGCGGATCGCCGCCAAAGTCGGGATCTCCCACGTTCAACAGCCACTGATCGTCTCCCGAGACATCGTAGGCAAGGCCGGCGCCGCGCGCGTATCCGAAGCCCTGCACTTCGTGATAGGCGCGCCGAACATCGTGACCGCCAAGATCGAGGAGCAGCCCGATACCGAACGCGCCGGCGCCCTGACCGAGGGCTTCCATCTCGTAAAGATCATCGCCGCCTTCGTCGATCAGCACTCCGGTGCCGTAAAGACCGGAGCCTTGGGACATGCGCAGAGATCGGTAGTGGTCCTGCCCGCTGCCCAAGTCCCAAACCAGGGCGGTGCCGACCCGACCTCCTCCTTGGCGAGCTGCGTCAGATAGGGAGATGGGGCCGAAGTCTTCGCTCGGGGGGCGGAAGCTTCGGTACCGCCCGGAAGCATCCGAGGGGAGCCGGTCGCCATCGAGGAAGCTTCCGAGCTCCTCGTAGCCATAGAAGTCATCCCCGGCGAGATCCACGAGCACTGAGACCGAGTTGTTGACGGACCGGTTGCCGCCGGCTGCCACTCGATAGACGTCATCCCCCCCGAGGTCAACGAGCAGCGCAATGTCACCCTCGAGACCGGGGCGGGTCGGGACATAGAGGTCGGGACCGCCGCCGCCGACGACGATGCGGCCGAACGGAGTGGGCTGAGAAAAGAGCAGGGTGGCGGGCTGAGCCACGGTGCCGGTACCCGTGGTCCTCTGCTCGGGCAGGCCGGACTCCGCTAGGGCGGTGAGAAGGTCCACAGCCCCGCCAAAGAGGCGGGGATAGTCGATGCCCTCATTCAACAGGTCTCGGACCACGGGGCTCGTGGGGTCCAAAGTGCTTCCTGCCGTGGTGTTCAGCACAAAGGCGGGCCCGAGCGCGAAGAGGTCGAGGCGAGCTCCGGCGGGCACGGCGGCGTCTCTTGCGGCCGCGCCTCGCGTCAGGCCTTCGACCGCGCGGGCGAGGGCGCGGCGGAGCGACATCGAGAGATCGTCGGCGTCGGCTCGGATGCTCGCGGTGTCCGCCACCCCACCCCCGGCCTGGATGAGTCTCTCGAGGGCGCGGACGAGAGGCTCGGCGTCGTCTAAGGGAACCGGGTTCGTCCGTTCGACGGGCTGGTCGAGACGGGCCGATAAGCTCTCCACGAGTCGCGCGGCGCGTGCGGGAGCCGAGACGGAAGCGGCGGCGTGGGCATCGAGCTCCGCGACGAGGGCGCGACCGTAGCCGGGGGCGCGGAGAGGCTCGCGGGCCACGCGCTCAAAGAACTCGAGTCGGTAGGGATCGTAAAGGAGGTCGGGGGGGTTGGGAGCAAAGTCGGCCAGCGTAGCAACGGTGTCGCAGCGGGTCAGGTCTTGCGCGGCCAAGGCTTCGGCGAGAAGGTCCCGGGTGCCTTCCGGCACCGGCGAGGCGTGACAAGCGCAGTTGTCTGGAAGGCAGCGCTGGCCCTGAGGTGTAGATCGACAGGTGGTGCCCGCCGCACACGAGGCGGCCGAGCAGTCCGATGCGCAGATCCCCGGAAGGGCGGAGGTGCTCCGCACGCAGCGCTCTCCGTTGGTCCAGGCGCATTCGTGGTCCGTAGCACAGCCGGTCTGACCGTCGATGCGCCCACAGGTTTCGGCGGCGGTGAGTCGAGTCGAGAGGCAGGCAGCATTGCCGTCATCACCGGTTCCACAGATGTAGCCGGGGGGGCAGTCTTGATCCCCCGCGCAGCCCGAACTCGTGCAGTATCCGGCAGCGAAAGCGTCGCCCTCGCAGTGATCCAAGGTGCTGAGACACGCGCTCGTGTCCTCGAAGCACGGGGTTCCGTAGCCGACGCCGTCTCGGCAGGTGGCGTTGGGCGGAACGCAGAAGAAGGCGGCCGGCTGGCCCGCTCCGGCGATGTTCAGACACGTAAATCCCGATACGCAGCCCTCCAGATCGCTATCACATCGGTCCGCGCAGAAGGCCTCTCCGGTTTGGGCCGTCAAACAGAGGCTGGTTCCTGGACATCCGCCCGTACAGGGGGCGCATGAGCCCGCATTGTGAGCGACACCGAGGTCCGGAGGTGGGCCCGCGTCACGCGGCCCCAGGTCCGGAAGACCAAGATCCGGTGACCCCAGATCGGGCGGGGCGACATCCACAGAACCGCCGTCTGGAGACGGGACAACGCCGGAACCTCCAGAGGCGTCGTCCCCGCAGCCGAGGAGGGCGAGGCCGAGGAGCAGGGTCGTCCCGGGGGCGAGCTTGGCGAGGGGCACAGCGAACCATACTACTGAAAAACGCGAGACCCCGGTGCCTCTGGGCGGGCGCGGTCCGGCCAGGTACCTTTTTGGCGTGCTCGACCTCCACAACCACGTCCTCTTCGGGCTCGACGACGGCTGCCGCACTCCCGAAGAGTCTCGGGCGCTCTCGGAAGCCTCGGCGGCTCTCGGTCACCGCGGCTTTGTGGCTACCCCTCACATTCGTCCGGGCATCTTCGACAACGACCCGGAAGGCATTCGTCGTCGCCGGGACGAGACCCGTCCCATCGTGGAGGCAGCCGGTCTAGAGCTTCTTCTTGGGGCGGAGTACTACTTCGACGAGCACTTCTACGCGGATGCCAAAGCGAAGCGTCTCCTGACTCTCGGGGAGAGCTCGAGGTATGTCCTCACCGAGTTTCCGCAGGCACGCTTGCCGCTCCGCTGGGAGGACGTGGTATATGAAGTCCGCCTGCGCGGCTACATCCCCGTGATCGCCCACCCCGAGCGCTGCGAGGGGGTCAGCGAGGACTTCGCACGGGCGCTCGAGGGCTTTCGCCGAGGCGGAGTGCTCCTCCAGCTCGATCTCGGCTCCCTGGTCGGCCGCTATGGCCGCACCGCCAAGAAGACGGCCGAGCGACTCGTCAAAGCCGGGGCCTATCACGCCGCGGCAGGAGATCTTCACCGACCGGAGGACGCGGAGGCGATCCTCGCTCCGGCCAAGAAGGCCCTCGAAAAGCTGCTCCGGAAGCGCCGCATCACGGGAGGGGTCGAGCTCTTGGTGGACGCGCATCCGCGACGCATCGTCTCCAACGCCGAGCCCTCGGAGATACCCGCAGTCTGAGCTCTTTCGTCGCGCGACACGAGGGAGGGTTCGCGGGGACGCGAGGGGCGGCATGATAGCGAGGTGTCGCTCGAGAACCTGGATGTCGTCGCGCTCTCCCGTGCGCAGTTCGCGCTGACGATCATGTTCCACTACCTGTTTCCGCCCCTGAGCATCGGCCTGGGCGCGATCATGGTGATGCTGGAGGGCCTATACCTGCGAACGGGGGATGTCGTGTACGAGGTGGCGACTCGGTTCCTCACCAAGGTCTTCGCCGTCAACTTCGCCGTCGGCGTCGCCTCCGGGATCGTGATGGAGTTTCAGTTCGGAACCAACTGGAGCACCTATTCACGCTTCGTAGGGGACGTGTTCGGCTCTGCCCTTGCGGCGGAAGGAATCTTTGCGTTCTTCCTCGAGTCCGGTTTCCTCGCGGTGCTCGTCTTCGGCTGGGACCGGGTTTCGAAACGGATGCACTTCTTCGCCACATTGATGGTGTTCCTCGGGTCCACCTTCTCGGCGGTGTGGATCGTCATCGCTAATAGCTGGCAGCACACTCCGGCCGGCTTTCACCTGGTTGGAGAGGGGGCCCGGATGCGGGCGGAGATCGTCGATTTTTGGGCCATGATATTCAACCCCTCCTCCATGCATCGACTCAACCACGTTCTCCTCGGGTCCTTCACCCAGGGTGCGTTCTTCGTGATGAGCATCTGCGCCTGGTACGTACTCTGGAATCGCCACCAAGCTTTCGCCCGCCGGACCTTCCCCATCGCTCTGGGTTTGGGGCTGGCGTCCAGCTGGGCGTTGGTGTTCAGCGGTCATCAGCAAGCCAACATGGTGGCGGAATACCAGCCGGCCAAGCTCGCCGCCTTCGAGGGTCTCTTCGAGACTTCGGAGGGAGGCACGGGGCTGTACCTGCTGGGGCTACCCGATGAAGAAAACAAAGTGGTGCGGGCTGGGGTGGAGATTCCGGGGATGCTCAGTTTTCTCGTCCACGGGGACTTTTCAACGCCGGTACCGGGACTGGATCGCATCCCCGATGATGAGGAACCTCCGGTTCTCATTCCCTTCGTCACCTACCACCTCATGGTAGGCCTAGGGACCCTGTTCGTGGCCCTGACCTCGCTCGCCGCCTTCCTCTGGTGGCGGGGGAGACTCTTCGACAATCGCGCCGTCATGGCGGTGTTCGTGGTGGCCGTCATTGGGCCCTACCTGGCCAATGAGGCCGGCTGGGTGGCGGCCGAGGTCGGACGACAGCCGTGGGTCGTGTATGGGCTTTTGCGGACCGCTGACGCCGCCTCGCCGGCCGTCGACGCGGTGGAGGTGCTGCTGTCCATCATCATGTTCGGACTCATCTATATGGCCCTTTTCGCGCTCTGGCTCTTCGTGGTGAACGAGAAGATT
Organism: Myxococcota bacterium; assembly: GCA_039819565.1. GTDB lineage: Bacteria > Myxococcota > Kuafuiibacteriia > Kuafuiibacteriales > Kuafuiibacteriaceae > JAHQVK01. The sequence goes on from JBCBRU010000294.1 coordinate 5,373, forward strand.
CGAAAGGGTCCGGAGGATCCGCAAGAGCGTGCCCGAAAGAGCGGGGTGCGCGTGGATGGGACCTTGGCTGAGACGGCCGGCTTTCGAGCCGTACCGACGATGGCTCACACCTTGGTGGATGGCGAGGCGGAGAGGGAGGATTGACGATGGACCTCAACGTTCTTTGGTTCCTTCTCATTGGACTCCTCCTCGGAGGGTATGCAGTGCTCGACGGCTTCGATCTCGGCGTGGGGATCCTCCATCCCTGGGTGCGCGGCGATCGAGAGCGTCGCCTCGTCATCAACAGCATCGGCCCCCTCTGGGACGGCAATGAGGTGTGGCTCGTGACCTTCGGAGGGGCGCTCTTCGCGGCGTTCCCAGAAGCCTACGCGACGGTCTTCAGCGCCTTTTACTTGCCGTTCATGGCGCTCCTCGCCGCACTGATCGGGCGGGCCATCTCCATCGAGTTTCGAAGCAAGGTGGCTCACCCGGCGTGGCGGGCCTACTGGGATTTCTCGTTCTTCCTGAGCAGCTTCGTGGCCGTGTTCATCTTCGGAGTGGCGGCGGGCAACATGATCGAAGGGATCGCGGTCGGAGCCGATCACGAGTACCAAGGCTCGGTCCTAGAGCTCTTCGGGATCTATCCGCTGGCGGTCGGTGGGCTGGCTGTGGTCGCGGCCGCCATGCACGGCACCTTCTATCTTCAGCTCAAGACGGAGGGGGACCTCCAGGCGCGCATCGCCCAGTGGAGATGGCCTGCTTTTGGCATCTTCCTGGTGGCTTACGTGCTGGTGACGATCATGACCCTAGTGCTGGTGCCCCGAGTCGTGGAGAACTTCCAACGCTGGCCCGTGACCTGGGCGGTGGTGGTTCTCACGGTCCTGGCGGTGGCTAGCTTGCCCCGGGCGATCGTGCTCGACCAGCCCCGCCGAGCGTTTGCAGGGTCGTGTGCCACGATCCTGGCCCTCGTGTTCACGTTCGGCATGGCCCTCTTTCCCAAGCTCGTGATTTCCAACCTCGACCCCGCAGGCGACCTCGACATCTACGCGGCGGCGTCCTCGGCAAGTACGCTGGCGCTCATGCGGAACATCGCGTTCCTTGGTCTGCCCTTCGTTCTGACCTACACCGGCATCGTGTACTGGGTGTTTCGCGGAAAGACCACGCTGGACGAGTTCAGCTACTGAGCCTGCCCGCAAGCCGGAGTGCAAAATCAGCGCGGGGTAGCTAGCGTCCGCCTCAGGACCGCGCTAGCTTCCCGCCATGGCTGACAAGTTCTATCCCATCGAAGACATCGAAGGCATTGGCGGCAAGTACGGAGACAAGCTCCGTGAAGCCGGCGTGACCAACACCGGGCATCTCATCGACAAGGGGGCGACCCGCTCCGGTCGAAAGAACCTCGCCGAGTCCTGTGGCATCTCGGACAAGCTCGTCCTGACCTGGGTCAACCAGGCTGACCTCATGCGAGTGGCGGGCATCGGGCCCCAGTACGCCGAGCTTCTCGAAGACGCGGGGGTCGATACCCTCAAGGAGCTTCGGACCCGAAAGGCGGAGAACCTTGCCGCGAAGATGGCCGACACGAATGCGGCGAGGAAGGTTTCCGGGAACGTTCCTTCGGCCAGCATGATTCAAAAGTGGATCGACGCGGCCAAGGGCATGGAGCCACGTATCAAGTACTAAGGTGATGGCCAGGGGGGGCGGCGAGCACCAGCTGGGCGTTGGTGTAACGCGCATCTCCCGTGACCTCGGTTCCGACCCAGTCAGGGGCTGACCAAAGCTCGGCCTCGGCCCGGCTCTCGAACTCTCTTTCCACCGTCATCAGGCCATCTAGGTGGCCTTCATAGACGTCCAGCTCGAGCCAGCCGGTTCCGTCGGGCACCAGGTATCTGACCTTCTCCAGGGAGCGGGACGCAGCCAGGGGCCACAGGGCGGCGGCCTGCTGAGGGTCGATCTCCACCTCGAGCTCCTCTCGCTCGAGGCCGCGACCACGCTTGATGGTCAGCCGGCTCCGTCCCTCCTTGTCTCGAATGCGAAGGCTCGCATCTTCCCCGATCAGCAGGTAGCCCTGCCGGAGTCGGGCGCTCTTCAGCTCGGCGAGAAACAGATCCTCGGGGAGCTGGCGGACCAGGAGCTTTCGCTCCACCTCCATCGAGGGTGCGTCACTCGGGCGCCGCGGGCGCAGGGCGTCCCTCTGGACGGCGGACAACGGGACCGCCACCCGAGCTTCGGCGTTTTCGACGGCCAGCTTTCCCTCGCGAAGCTCCGCGCGTCCTTCGGGGGCGCTCACCAAGAGTTCGACCTCGGGCATACCGTCTAACATGCCCGAAAGGCCCTCGGGGGGGCGCGAAAATCGCTTGTCGGGGTGCCGAAGCGGTCCCACCATGGGAGGCATGTTCCCGACCGTCCTCCACTGCCACGCGTGCAACGGCGAAATCGAGCTCATCGACAAGGTGAAGCGCGCCGACACCTGCGAGCACTGCGGGGTCGATCTTCACTGCTGTAAGAACTGTCGGTTCTGGGACCCGAACGTCCATAACCAGTGCCGCGAGTCCTCTACGATGTGGGAGCCCGATAAGGAAAAGGCCAACTTCTGCACCTACTTCCAGCCCCGAGAGGGCGAAGTGGAGGAGGAGAACCGCGAGGCCGCGCTGTCGAAGCTCGAGGACCTCTTCAAGAAGTAGCGCCCCGGGGCTGGACCATCGAAAACCAGTTCCCGAACGGATCTACGAGAAGCGCCTCGGTGCCGTAGGGGCGCTCCTCCGGCTCGCCTTTGAAGACCACGCCTCGCTCCTTTAGCGAGGCGTAGGCGGCGCGGCAGTCGTCTACTCGAAACACGCCGGCGCCCATCGCGCCCTTCTCGAGGAGGGATTTCATCTGGCTCACCACGTCCTCAGACATCATGGGGCTCGGCGTGAGGGGCATGAGGATGAGTTCGAGGTCCTTTTGCTGGGGCGGGCCGACCGTGAGCCATCGAAACCCTTCCGAGTCATCGTCCATGCGAACCTCGAAGCCGAGCTTGTGCACGTAGAAGTCGTGAGCAACTTCCTGATCGGTGACCCAGATCGTGGCGTGGGAGAGATGCGTGATCATAGGGCCACCCTAGCCCCCGGCTGGGGCTGAGCGCTTCTTTCAAAGTGAGGCTCGGCTAGCCGAGGCCCGCTACCCGTCGGAGAAAGCACGTGGGGATTCGGGGCTGACGCCAAAGCCCGTTCGGTACGTTCACGAGGGCACGGCGTCGCGCGGCCGAGGGAGGAAGTCCGTGATGACGGCGAAAGGCGGTGCTGAAGGCGCCGAGGCTCGAAAAGCCCACCTCGTAGCAGGCTTCGGTGACATTGGTTTCGCCGCGCTCGATGAGGACGCGCGCAGCGTCCAGGCGACGTGCCACCAGATAGCGATGGGGCGTGACCCCAAAGGCGCTGCGAAAGGAGCGAATGAACTGTTCGCGGCTGACCCCGGCCTCGCGGGCGAGTTCGGGCCCGGACCACGGGTACTCGAAGTCGAGGTCGAGGCGCCGGCGGACCCGGTGGAGGCGGGCTTGGCGGCTGACGCGCGGGGCGAGGACGCCCCCGAGAAGGAAGGCCCAGTCGACCCCTGGCTCGCGCATCGCGCTAGGCTATCAGAACTCGTGGAGCCGAATCGGATCCGTATCGTCCTTCTCCGGACCCAGTTCGGCGCGAACTTGGGGGCCTCCGCTCGGGCCCTCCACAACTTCGGGCTGTCGCGGTTGGTGTTGGCGGCACTTGGAAACGTGGTCTGGAACGACGTGAACCAGATGGCGGTGCGTTCCCGGCATCTCGTCGAAGGCGCCGAACGCGTGGCTTCGCTGGAGGCCGCTCTCGACGGCTGCGCTTACGTGGTGGGCACGACGATGCGTTCGCTGCCCGGTCGACGGAGTTTGGATCCCCGCGCTGCGGCCGAGACTCTGGCCCGCCGGAGCTCCGTCGAGGACGTGGCCCTGGTTTTCGGCGAAGAGCGCATCGGCCTCACCAACGCGGACCTCCTGGCCTGCCACGACACTTCTGTCATCCCTACCTTCGGGCTCGAGAGTCTCAACCTCGCGCAAGCGGTCCTCCTCTATGCGTGGGAGCTCAGTCAATGGCGCCACCCCCCTCCCGCGGGCCCGGCCTCTCCCGCCGCCACCGAGCGAGACTATGCTGTCATTGCTCGGCTCTTTCGTGCCCGCCTCACCGCGGATGGCTTCGCCGATCCGGATCGGCCTCGGCACGGAGTCGGCGATCTGATGCAGACCCTGAAGCGGGCGAGGCTGACCCCTCGGGAAGCGCGCCTTTGGCAGGCGGCGCTCTCCGCCGGAGCGGCTAGGGACTCGTGAGACGTCCACGGTGAGGACAGTACGGCCGACTCGCCCGGTTTGAGCTCCCCGCCCCGAGACAAAAATGCCTTGCCAGCTTCGGCGTTGCTCGCTACCACGCTCGCCCCGGCAGTGGTGGGGTAGCTCAGCTGGTTAGAGCGAGGGTCTCATAAGCCCTAGGTCGACGGTTCAAGTCCGTCTCCCACCATGCCCCTTTTCCTCTGCCCTTAGTCCTCGGCAGGGTCCCCCGAATCACCGACCGGATTTTGAGCAACCGGTGCGCGGTTTCCATCTCGGGTCGGAAGGTCTGCGCAACGCGCACGCCCCGAGCGATGCGTCGGAGAATAGATGCCGTCGGCCGTCCGCACCCTCTCTCGCGGCGCGGACGGGTCTTGATTCCGTTGCCTACGCGGGCACCCTCAAGAAGCCGTCTTCAGAACCGACGCTAGTGATGTGAAAGACTTCGACCGACGAGCTGAGCAAAGTGAGGCGAAGAAACTCCACCTTGGTTGTGGCCGAAACATCCTGAAGGGATGGATGAACCTAGACCGTGTGGCGCTGGAGGGTGTGGACATCGTGGCCGACCTCGAGAGCTGCTCTGAGCAACCTCTGCCGCTGAACGACGACGCGGTGGACGTGGTGTTGGCCTCTCACGTCCTTGAACACATCGCCCAGCCGCTTCCTCTGATGGAAGAGCTTTGGAGGATCGCCAAGCCCGGAGCCTGGGCCCGCTTCCGGACCCCGTACGGCTCGAGCGATGCGGCTTTCGAGGATCCGACCCACGTTCGGCAGTACTTCTTGCAGTCCTATAGCTACTTTGCTCAGCCGACCTATTGGCGAGCCGATTA
>JBCBRU010000295.1:0-10420 GCA_039819565.1 Myxococcota bacterium
AAGGTGGAGGAAGTGCGGGGTGAGGGGGTCGTCGGCGAGAAACCGGTGCTGCGCCCGAGCCAAAGCTTCAAGTACACCTCGGGATGTCGGCTCGAGACGACGTTCGTCTCGCTTCATTTGGTAGGTGCCCCGCATCGTGCCGAACGTCGTCTCGAGCCGACATCCCGAGGTGTACTTGAAGCTTTGGCTCGGGCGCAGCACCGGTTTCTCGCCGACGACCCCCTCACCCCGCACTTCCTCCACCTTTTCGCGGCCGTCCGTGATGATCCAGTGTCGGCTCTCGAGCTGAACAGTGGTGTCACCCTCGTTGGTGATGGTCACGGTGTAGGCGAACGTGAAGCGATTGTTCGCCGGGGTGGACTGATGCGGGAGGTAACGCGACTCCACCTTCACGCGAACCCCCTCGGTCAGAGCTTCCGACATCCCGGAGGGAGCATGCCGAGCGCTCGGACGTCGAGCAACCGCGGACTTGCAGAGGATGCGCAGTGCCCCTCAGTCCCGGTCTCGTAATACGCACCTCAGCGCACCTTCACACCTAAAAACCTCCATGCGCTCTGGATGACCGTGCCCTCGGAGCGCAATGAGGGCAGCCGCCACCACGGGACGCTGGGGTGCTCGTGATGCTCCCGATGGTAGCCGCCGAAGTGAAAGCAGGTCAGCAGGCTCAGCCACGGGGCGAGCGGGGTGCTGTGGGCGCGATGAGGATGGTCGTGGCCCCCTTCCGGCTCTCGATGGGGAAGATAGGTTCCGAAGTAGAAGAGCTGGAAGGTGCTGGTCACCGCGGGGAGGGCCCAAAAAAGCAGGAAGTTGGTGTTCGGCACGAGCTCTTGCACCGCCCAGAACAATACGAGGAGCCGAGCGAACTGCCCGGGCCGGAGGTAGCGGAGCATGAAGGCCCCGAACCACCAAACCGGCGCCGACCGACGGCCGTCATGCCAGTCGGGATCGCCGGGACGCGCCGGCCGAGCGTGATGCTGACGATGGGCGCGACGGAGCCGGCGGTAGTCGAACATGGCGTAGGCCGCGACCACGATCGCGCCGACAGCGTGATTGAGCCATGGTCGGCGCGGCGCGACCGCTCCATGCATCGCGTCGTGGCCCGTGATGAAGAGGCCGGTGAACAACCAGCTCATCCACCCCACCGCGAGCGGGCCCCACAGCGGGGTCCAGGTCGTGTCGAGCGGGGCCTGAAGCAGGACGACGAGGGAGCCGCCCCACGCCGCCAAGAGCGCCGAAGCCACGCCTAGGCCTGCTAGGTCTCCGCAACCACGAGGTCCTTTCGGTGCCATGGCCGCGGGACGGTAGGGGGAGCCTCGAGTTTCGCCAAGAAAGTACCGAACCTGGCTGACGGCCGCGTTGCGTGTCGTCTACGCGATTCGGGTATGTCCTGGTTGGAGCTCGCCGTGGCGACGGTGGTGGCGACGCTGGTCGCTGTGGGCATGGAGCCGTGGTCTCGCATCGTTCACGACCGACTCTGGCACGGCGCCCTGTACCGGATACATCGCACCCACCACCCCGCCCCTGGGGCTCCGCCAACCTGGCTCGAGGCCAACGACGTCTTCTCCATCGTTCACGCTCCCCCGGCCATGCTGGCTCTGTACCTGGGGCTCCGAGGCGAAGGCCTTCCAGCGGCGATGGCGACCGGGTTCGGACTCGGAATGAGCGTTTACGGCGTGGCCTACGTCCTCGTCCACGATGGGCTGGTCCATGGCCGGCTCCCAATGGGGTTCCTCAGGCGGTGGCGATACTTTCGCCGCATACGAGCTGCCCACGAAATACACCACCGCCACGGCGGGGTTCCCTTCGGTCTCTTCCTGGGACCTCGGGAGCTCCGCCGAGCCCGCGCCCGAGCTTACGGCGAAGTCCCGAGCGGGACCGAGACCGGGTCTGCGGCCTCATCGGTGACGAGGAGCTCGTCGAGCTCCCTGAGCGTGCTGGGGGGGAGAGCGCCGCGGACGGAGACCAGCTCAGCAAACAGCGGGCGGGCGAGCTGAGCTAGCACCGTCGCCCCTTCCACCGTCGCCGCCAGCTGCGAAAGCTCGGCCAGCCCCCGTACCGTGTTCAGGGTTTTGGGGCTGACGCTCGAGCCCAAGAGCTCGCTGTTGCTTGCGGCCAAAATCACGGTGGGGAGCGCGATTTTGAGGAGCGAACGCCCGATGGGACTATCGGCCATTCGCGTATCCACCCCGGAGGAGCGGAGCTGCTCGAGGGTGATGTCCACGAGCTTGTCGAGGAGCACCTGCGCTCCCGCGACACGTGCTGCGTAGGCGAGGTTGTCCCGCGTCGTCTCCAGAGTACTCTTGGGGCTATCCATATTTGCTTGCTTCTCCCTATCTATCACCGCGTCGGGGCACGATGCGGCGAGACTAAATCCGCGGGTCGAGGCGGATAGCTGGGCGGCCTGCATGGCTGCTCCCATCGCAGCCACTTCTTCCGGGGCCAAGGTCGAGCGCGGCTTGAGGCCAAAGAGCCCCTCCACGCCGCGTTGGACGCGCGGCATGTGCGTTTGTCCGCCCACCAAAAGGACCTCGTCGATGTGCGAAGCATCGACGCCCGCCGCCTCCAAAGCGCGCTGGCACGGCGTGCGGGTGCGCCGGATCAGCGGGTCTACCATGCGCTCGAGCTCTCCTCGAGAGAGGGAGAGGTTGAGATGCTCAGGGCCGGACCGGTCCGCCATAATGAAGGGCAGGTTTACTTCCGTGGAGGTCGCGTAGCTCAGCTGCCGCTTGGCAGCCTCGGCGGCCTCGGTCAGCCGCTGATGAGCCATCCGATCCTGGCGAAGATCGACGCCAGGGTGCTCGGTCGCGAAGCTCTCTGCGAGGCGGTCGATGATCTCCCGATCGATCTGACGACCGCCGAGATCGCGCTCCGCGTGACTCCCGAGCACCTCGATCTTCCCCTTGTCGACCTTCAAGATCGAGATCTCGAGCGTGGCTCCCCCCAAGGCATAAACGGCGAGGTGCGCGTTCCGTCGGCGTTGGAGTCCGTAGGCCAAGCCGGCGGCCACGGGTTCGTCGATGAGCTGAAGATCCTCGAGTCCCGCGATTCGCCCCGCGTCCAAGGTCGCCTGGCGCTGCGGGGCATCGAAGTAGGCGGGCACGGTGATGACCGCCTGGGTCACCTCCTCGAGAAGGTAGTCCTCAGCCAACTCCATCATCTCGTGAATCACCATCGCGGTGACCTCGGCGATCGAGTAGCTCCGGTCCCGAGCCCATACTCCTGCCTCCCCGTTTTCGCCGGTCACCACCCGGTAGGAGCCAGAAGGTATCTCGCCGAGAAGGTCTATAGAGACATTGCGCCCAATGTATCCCTTGTAGTTCGAGATGGTATTGAGCGGGTTCGTCAACGCCTGCCGCTTGGCCATCTGTCCAATCAGGCGCTCCCCCGATTCGGTGAAGGTCACCATGCACGGAGTGGTCCGGACGCCCTCCCGGTTAGGGAGAACGACGGCCTCGCCGTCCTCGACCACGGCGACACACGCGTTGGTGGTTCCCAGATCGATGCCGATGGCTTTGCCCATGAAGGGCGTCGGTTGTCGCTGGTGGGCGCCCGAGGGTGAAGGTCCGTCCCGATCTGCGAGGGCCTCCGCGTGCCTCGGCGCACATCAAGCGCTTTTTCCGAAGTCGCCTCAGACCTTGCAGGCTGGACAGAGCACCGAACGGGTGGAGCTCGCCCCTGAGGCGCCGTCGGACCCCCAGACGCTTCGCGTTCGGCGCTTCCGAGGGAAGTTAAACCAGATCGGGGCTCTTGGCTCTTGCTTCTATCGCCCCACGGAGACAACTCTACGAAGATGCGAGGCTTCCTATCGACCTCGGTCCTCCTTTGGAACTTGGTCGTGTTGGGTGCGTCGGCGATCGCCGCGCCGGGTCCAGAACCGACTCCGCTCGAATCGGATCGAGGCCCGCTGGGCGAGGCTCTGGGCACGCCCGTCCCGGGCGCGACTGTTATCGAGGGAGGAGCCCTAGGGCGCCTGGCCGGCGGGCGCTCGCCCACGAACGCCCGAGAACTGATACCCGACTGGCAGTTTCCCGAGCTCCTGCTGCGATTTGGTCTCCCCGCCGGCCTCGAGGCTCGTCTCGGGATCCCGAGCCTAGGCTCAGTGACCAGCGGCGCCGTCGTTGGCCAGGCGAGCTTCTCGAGCATTTTTTGGACGCCTGTCGCTCTCGGAGCCAAATGGGGGTGGCGCGGCGGGGACCTGAGCGTCTCGGTCGTTGCGGACGTCTCCATCCCGGTCGAAGCGTCTTTCGAAACCGGTGAGCATACGCCGGCGCCTCGCCTCTCCATCAACGCGGGCGTGCCCATCGGAGAGCATGTCCTCGTGAAGGCTCAGAGCGAAGTGGGCTACGAACATGGCGGCCCGTGGCTCGGCTTCGGCGGGGCTTTGGTGGTCGGCGGAGCCAAGGTAGATGGCTTCTTTGACGTTTCCGGCCAGCGCCGATTCGCTCTCGACCGAGGCGGGGAGCTCCCTCCGCAAGCACCGCTGCAGGTCAGCGGCCCGCCGAGGGATGCCGGAACGAGCCTCTTCGCTCTCGATGAAGAGCTTGGATTTTGGCGCTGGACCTTGGGAGGGGGCATCCGATGGCGCATTTGGCCTCAGCTCCAGGTCGACGCCCGCATCGACTACACCGACGTGATCCCCGATACGGCCGGACCACGAGGCTCGGTTTCCCCGCTCCTCGATGCGCCCGGAACCTCAGCCTGGGTCGTCGGTGCCGGCGCTGCTTTTAGGTTCTCGATCTTCCCCGCCGGGTAGAGTTCAGCGATCCCTGACGCCGCAGACGGCCGTGCGGAACATCTTGATGAGGCGACGAGACTCCGCGCTTCGCCGCTCGGGGAGCGGAGCCCACTCGAACTCTCGGGGAGCGTACCCTCCGAGGCTCGTCCGCGTGCCCCAGACTCGATGGAGCACGTTAAAGCGGACCCGCGTCGTGGGCTCGATGGCGTAGACGACGAGCCGAGCCGAGTACCACCCCGCGTTGCCGACGTGGGGCCCCTTCACCTCGATCCCGTTGGCGACCTGAAAGGGCCCACGCAGGGCGATGGGCCGCCAGTCGGTGGCGATCTGCCTGGGTCGGATCGACGAGATGATCCACCCCGCGTTGATGAGCCGGGTCTCCACATCGGACAACTTCACCTTCCCGCTACACACGAGCGGGTACTCGGCGGCCCCCGCGCTGCGCATGGCGACACTTCCGACCAGGACCGTCGCTGCAAGCACCACGAAACTGAGGTTCCGCTGCATGGGCGAAAGGCCTAGCACGTTCTCCCTGGACGCCACGAAAGCGTAGAGCGCTCGTCGGCTGGACCGGGACCACTCCGCAAAGCGAACGCGTTCGGCCCAGCTTGACCGTGGCCAGGGCCTCGCTCATTCAGGGGGCGTGTCCCTCCACGCTACGGCCATCATGCCCATGACCACGACCCTCAAGACGGTCCCCGGCTGGCTCGAAGCCGCCGAAAAATACGCCGAGTCCGCCGGCTTCGAGGCCGACACGTTCGTCGATCATCGCCTCCATCCCGGCCAGTTTCCCCTGGTGAGACAGATCCAGGCGGCGGCCGACTCCCTCAAGCTCGCGTGCGCGCGCCTCTCGGGGGTCGAAGCCCCGAAGCATGACGACTCCGAGCGTACCCTGGCTGCGCTCCGAGATCGCGTGAATGAGACGATCGCCTTCGTCGAGAACATCGATCCGTCAGCCTTTGAGGGGGCGGAAGAGAAGCTCATCCCCGTTCCGTTCGCGCCCGGCAAGGTGGCGACGGGCCACGACATGACCCTGCAGTTCAGCCTCCCGAACTTCTACTTTCACACCACTCACGCCTACGCCATCTTGCGCTCCGGTGGTGTCCCCCTCGGCAAGCGCTCCTTCATTCCCCATCTTGCCATGCGCGACGCCTAACAGCTCACTTCGGTTCGGCCGGCCGTCGGCCGAGGCTCACTCTCGCTCCCTCCCTCCAGCGGCCACTTCTATGGGCCCCTCTTGGCCATCCGAATCTTCGCGGACCTCGGGCCAGGCCCATCCCGACTCCGTTCGGCTCATGACGTAGCTTCGAAGGCGGTTTGGCTCCGAGCTGAGGGGGTCCACGGCGGAGAACGTGACTTCATCTCGGGTAGCCTCTAGACCTCGAGGTCGTCCCCATCCCTCGTGGGCGTCTTCGGGGGTAAACTCGCTCCCGCGCCATCGATAGTATCGCGCCGAGAGCCCCACCGACCTCTCGACGGCGGGCCCGAGTTCACCGAGCTCACTGATGGGATAGAGCCGCAGTAAGTATGTGAACTGTCGCGGGTAGGCCATCCGGTTGGCACACCCAGAAAAGTCACAGGCGCGCCGAACCTCTTGCCACGTGCGCAAGTGCCGTAGGCTGAGGGCCATCCATCCTCCGGAGAGAGACATGTGGTCCGCATCCTCGATATTCTTGGGGAACGAAGAGGTCTCGTGGCGAAAATGAAGCTCCGCAGCGCGGTCCCACCGTCCGTTCCGCTCCTCCCACGTTGAGACCTGGTGCGCCTGAAGGACGGCTACCGTGGAACCATCGATCTCGAGGTCGAGCGGGCAGGTCGTCACGGCAAAGATCCCCCCTGCTTGCCATCCGCTCTCGCCTCGCTCGATGAGAACCACGTCGTGGGGATCTTCTCGGGAGAGCAACACCCGGTCGCCCTGAACCGCCACGCGTCGCCCCAGCTTCCGAGCGGGATGCCGCTCCTCGTGCTCGAGCGCCCATTCGTCCCTCCTCCTCCGATAGATCTCCACGCGGTCGGAGTCGCCGCCGGGGTCAGGATTAGGCGCTCGTCGAATGATCGCGACATCTTTATGCAATACGACGGGATCCCCCAGGACCCGCGACCAAGTATGGGAGCCGACAACGTCCGCCTCAGCCTCCAGCTTCCAGAGGGTTCGGACGCGAAGCGGCCATCGCGCCTTCTTCGCGGACACCACCAGGGCCACCGTGGACGCGGTCACTTGGAACGTGCTCTTCAGCCCCCTTCCATCAGCGTCGTAGGCGACGAGATAGTCGTTTATGAGAGCGGCGCCCTCAGTCCCTCCAAAACGAACGCCCGTCTTTCCTGGCGCCACGGCCATGTGCGGCGCGCGCCCTTCGACCTCGAGGTCAATCCGAAGACTCGAAGGAATCCTCCTGGGAGCTTGGATGCGAAACTCGTGACCGATCCCCAGCGGCCCGTGGATATAGGACTCATCAAACCCCGTACGGGCGAAACCAGCCCGGTTATATCGGGCGATCGTCGAAGAGGCAGACAGCGCCCAGCCCGTGACTCCAATGGTACGCACCTCGAGTTCGAGACCATGGTTTCGAGCGGTCAAGAACGCCGAACCCTTGGAGGTCACCGTCGCGGTGAGACTTCCGCGGCCAGCATCGAACATCCGGTGCCCCTCGGGGGTGACTCGAGCCTCATACGTCTTGGCGGCTCTTTCCTGCTCTCCCTGAATCACGGCGTCGAGAAGAGCGGGGGGCGCTTCAAGGAGCGGTACGCGCCCGCTTCCTTGAGCGAAAGGGGCAGAGCATCGTCCCAGCTCGACGCGGTACCCACCCGCGGCATCTGCTTCGTGGGCGCCGCTCTGTATCTGATAGCTCCCCGCATCGGTGTCCAGGGCGGCTCGCGCAGGAGCCCTGGATGTATTCGTCAAACTCTTCCAGGGATCCGAGCACGCAGAGCTCAGCGCTCCAGTCACGATGACCGCACACCACGTTCTCCTCCAATCGTTCAAGCTTCTCCTCCCGTTCTATGTTCGTAGCCGCGAGCGTGGGACCGCCGTGGGGCGCGGTTCGTCTCATTCGCCTAGGCAACCTGAAAGCGCGCCCGCATCCAGCCGCTGCTCTTAAGGTAGAGAACGGGCACCGAATCGGCGCTTACAGAACGGTGGTGAAAGAAACTCTCGTGAGTCAGCGGAAGTCTCGACTCACCGGCTCCAGCCGGGATGGGTCGCGGAGAACATCAAAGCGGTCCACGACCACGTTCAGCACGTCTCCGGTGCGCTCGAGCTTGCCCGTCGCCCGCAGCATCGGGGCGTCACGGGCGAGGGGCTTGAAGCGCTCGAAGATCTTGTTGAAGACGACCAGATTGAGATGTCCATCCTCGTCCTCGAGGGTAATGAACACCACCCCCGCGGCGGTCGAGGGGCGCTGCCGAATCACCACCAGACCCCCGACCTCCACCCGACGCCCGGCCGGGGTCTTACGGAGGGCCTTGCTCCCGAGGACCCCCGCGTCGTCCATAGTGCTTCGGAGGAGCTGCATGGGGTGGACGTCGAGACACATCCCCACCGCCTCGTAGTCAGCCTGGATGCAGTCAGAGAGGCTCGGACGAGGGATCTCGACCTCGTCGCCGCCCGACCGCTTCAGCCCCACGCCAGCGAAGAGCGGCCCGCTCCGCTCGAGAGCGAGGAGTTCCCAAGTGGCCCGGCGGCGGTCCAGGCCAAAGGGGGCGAAGGCTCCAGCCGCGGCCAGGCGCAGGGCGTAAGCCCGGGGCAGCTCCGCGCGGCGCATGACGTCGGCGAGATTCGCGAAGGGACGAGCGGCTCGCGCGGCCACCATGCGTTCCGCAATCTCTTCTGACATTCCGGTCACGGACCGAAACCCGAGCCGCACCGCCGGCTGTAGAGCCTGCCCGAAGCGCAGAGCATCCTTTGCATCATCAGCCCAGGGAGTGTGGTGCCGTTCCGGGTGCTCGCTGGACGCCCACCACGCCTCTCCCCGAGCAGGGTCGGGGGCCTCGAGGTGAGCGTCCCAGCCGCTATCCACCACGCTCACCGGCCGAACCTCGACCCCGTGCCGCTGTGCGTCGGCCACCAGGGTATGCGGCCGATAGAAACCCATGGGCTGGGAGTTCAGGAGGGCAGCGAGAAAAGCCGCGGGGTGGTAGCGTTTGAGGTAGCACGAGGCGTAGCCGATGAGAGCAAAGGACGCGGCGTGAGACTCCGGGAACCCGTACCCGCCGAAGCCTTGAATCATCCGAAAGATGCGCTCAGCGAAGTCCTGGTCGAGGCCGTTGGCGAGCATCCCCTCCACCAGACGCTCTCGCATCTGGTCGATGTGCAGCTGAGACTGCCAGCCAATGGCACGACGAAGCTGGTCCGCCTCACCGGGGGTGAAGCCCGCCACCGCCACCGCCATCTTCATGACCTGTTCCTGAAAGAGAGGGATGCCGTAGGTCTTACCGAGGATGACCTCGAGCGCCGGGTGGGGGTAGTCGACCGTCTCCTCCCCGTCCCGGCGCCGCAGGTAGGGGTGAATCATGTCTCCCTGAATGGGACCTGGACGCACGATGGCCACGGACACGACGAGGTCATAGAAAGTCTTGGGCTTGAGCCTAGGGAGCATCTGCATCTGGGCCCGGGACTCGACCTGGAAAGTCCCCATGGTATCGGCCTCCCGAATCATTTCGTAGACCCGATCGTCCTCGGCGGGGACCGCCGCCAAGTCGAGCGAGAGCCCTTCGTGGTCGCGTATGAAGTCGAAGCAACGCCTCACCACGCTGAGCATGCCGAGCGCGAGGAGGTCGACCTTTACGAGCCCCAGCGTCTCGACGTCTCGCTTGTCCCACGCGATCACGGTCCGTCGCTCCATGGTCGCGTTCTCCACCGGGACGATCTCCACCAGCGGCTGTCGAGTGATGACGAAGCCCCCTGAGTGAAGCCCCAGATGCCTCGGGAACCCCACCAGCTCCCGCCCCCAGCGCGCCACCTGACCCACCCGAGCGTCCTTCGGATCGAGACCCGCCTCGCGGAGATCTTCCTCCCGCATCTCGCTGGCCCCCCAGTAGGAGCGCGTTCGAGAGAGGCGATCGAGCTGATCCGTACCGAGGCCGAAGACCTTTCCTACCTCTCGGAAAGCGAGCTTGTCTCGATAGCAGATGACATTGGCCACCATGGCCGCCCGCTCCCGGCCGTACTTTCGAAAGACGTACTGCATGACCTCCTCGCGGCGGTCGTGCTCGAAGTCGACGTCGATATCCGGAGGTTCGCCCCGCTCGGCGGAAATGAAGCGCTCGAAGAGGAGATTCATACGGATGGGATCGATCGAGGTGATCCCGATGGCATAACAGACCACCGAATTTGCGGCCGAGCCCCGCCCTTGGCAGAGGATGCCCTGGGTGCGGGCCCACCGCACGATGTCCCAGACCGTGAGAAAGTACCCCGAGAAGTCGAGCTCCTCGATGAGATCCAGCTCGTGGTCGACCTGCGCGCGAACCTCGGGCGGAGGCCCCTCCAGCCAGCGCTCAGACACCCCTTTCTCCACGAGCTTGCGGAGATAACCCATGCCTGTCTCACCCTCGGGGAGCACCTCCAAGGTGAAGTCTTGGTAGAGCTCGTCGAGTCGGAAGGTGCAGAGATCAGCGATACGACGCGACTCCTCGAGGGCCTCTGGATGATCCACAAAGAGAGTTGCGCGATCCTCGGGAGAACGAAGA
>JBCBRU010000296.1:0-10400 GCA_039819565.1 Myxococcota bacterium
AGCGGCGCGGACGGTCATGGGGTCGGCGGCGTAGCGGAGCTGGAGCCCCGCGTTCTCGGCCCGCTCCGCGTAGCTTTCGAGCTGGGCGTCGAGCCAGGCGTCGAGCTCCAGGCTCTCCATGATCGTCCGCGCCGCTGCTGCTGCCGCCGCCATCGCGCTTCGCAACCTGGTGGACAACGCCTTTGTCCACGGGGCCACCGCCGAGCAGCCCCGCATCACCGTGCAGGCGATCCTGCGGGACGGGATGCTCGAGCTCGTCGTGACCGACAACGGCCGGGGCATCCCCCCCGAGCATCACGACCGCGTCTTCGAGCTCTTCTCTCGCCTCCACCCCGAGGCTTCGGAGGGCACCGGAGTGGGGCTCGTGGGGGCCCGCCGCGCCGTGGAGCGGGCGGGGGGCAAGTTGTTTTTGGAGAGTGAAGCGGGCAAGGGGGCTCGGTTCACGGTGCGGCTCCCCACCGAGCGGGTCGCCGGCTCAGCCCAGGCCGGGGTGGCCGGGCCGCGAAACCTCAAGGTCCTCCTCGTGGAGGACGACGCCCTCGACGCCAAACAGACCCGCCTCTCCCTGGACGAGGCTGTCGTGACCTGGGTGGCGACCTTGGCCGACGCGGAGAGCGCCAGCCTCCGCATGCGCTTCGACCTCATCCTCCTCGACCTCTCCCTGCCCGACGGCCCCGGGCTGTCCGCGGTCACCACCTTGCGGTCGGGGCGCAACGCCCGCACTCCCATCGCGGTCCTCACCGGCCTCGCCGACGGGATCAGCGAGCGCCTCCTCCGGAGCCTCGAAGTGGCCGCGGTGATCGAAAAGGGTCGGAGCCAGGGCCCGGGGATCCGCGCCCTTGTGGGCCAGCTCCTCGGAGCTCCCGCGCCCGTCGGTGAGGACGCTCGCAGCGCGGCCAGAACCCGTGCAGCGCCGCCCCCCGCTCCCGACACCGGTGAGTCTGGACCGGCTTCAGCATGAACACCGCCGCTCCACCGAGGTTGGCGGCGCGACCGTTCTCGGGCCGATCCGGCCAGAGCTCGAGCCCGCGTCGAAAGCGCCCGCGAAGGCCTCGTTGGAGGAGGTCTGGGCGCAGGCCCGAGCCGGGGGCGTATAAAGCTCGAAACTCTCGTCTTCGGGCCGATACCTATAGACCGCGACCCCGTGTGGGAGATCTTTGACGATGTGGGAGAGCCCGAGCGCTTCCCCATCTTCGCCCCCGGTCATCAGGCTAGTGGATACCACTAGCGAAACCCCACCACATCCTCGTGAGCGGTCGGAGGGGCGCACGTTTTTTGGGGATAAGCACCGGTGGGTTCTTATAGGGTGAAACCATGACGCGGCGGGAAGTCTGGTTCGCAGAAGACGATGCCGACGATCGGGAGCTCATCGAAGAGGCGATGTCCCGGGTGGGCCCCGAGTACGAGGTGCACTTTGCGAGCGACGGCCAGGACCTCATCAAGGCCCTCGAGGGGTCGGTCCTGGACCGCGCCCTCGTCATCTTCATGGACATACGCATGCCCCGGATGGACGGCTTCGAAACTCTGCACTCCCTCCGCGAGCGCGAGGGCCCGGGCGAGCTGCCGGTGATCATGTTCTCGACCTCGACCAGCCACACCGACGTGGCCGAGTCCTACCGCCGCGGCGCCAACGCCTACCTCGTGAAGCCGTCGACCTTTAAAGAGCTGGTGGACACCGTCGACACCACCCTGCGGTTCTGGTCGCGGGTGTCCTTCCCCCGCAGTCTCAGCTTCTCCTAGCGAGAAGCGCCGTCCCTACCCGGGTCCTACCTGGACAGCTGGACCGGACAGGTCTACGGCAACCCTCATGGCCGAGTCCCCTGAGTCTGCGGCCATCCCCGCTCCCTCCCCCACCGAGCACCGGGAGCCGCGGCTGGTGGTGTGCATCGGAGCCTCGGCCGGGGGCCTCGAGGCGCTGGAGGCTTTCTTCGCCGCTCTCCCGGCCCGGACGGACATCGCCTGGGTGGTGGTCGTCCACCTCTCCCCGCACTTCAAGAGCTTGATGCCGGAGCTCATCGGCCGCCGCACGGTGATGCGGGTGCGGGCGGCTCAGGACGGAGACCGTCTCGAAGCGGACGAGGTGTTCATCATCCCCCCGAGCCAAAACCTCACCGCGCGCGAGGGGCGGCTCGAGCTCGCCGCTC
Source organism: Myxococcota bacterium (assembly GCA_039819565.1). Classification (GTDB taxonomy): domain Bacteria; phylum Myxococcota; class Kuafuiibacteriia; order Kuafuiibacteriales; family Kuafuiibacteriaceae; genus JAHQVK01. The sequence goes on from JBCBRU010000296.1 coordinate 2,145, forward strand.
AGGACCGAGAGCGCGGGCACGGGCTCCATCTCCCCATCGACATCTGCCTGCGCTCGATGGCGGCGGAGCTCGGGCCCCGCTGCGTGTCCGTGATCCTCTCCGGCACCGGCAGCGACGGCTCCCGGGGGGCCCGGCTCGTCAAAGATCGGGGCGGGGTGGTCTTCGTCCAGTCTCCGGATGAGGCCCGCTTCGACGGCATGCCCCTCAGCGCCATCCAGACCGGGGTGGTGGATCTGGTGGCGCCGGTGGCGGAGCTCGCCGAGCGGACCATCCACCTCGTCCAGAACGCGCAGCTCCTCCTGCACCGGGCCCCGGCCGACCCCGACGACGCGAGCCCCGAGGACCGCTTCCTCGAAGGCCCCGAGCAGATCGACGAGGTCCTGAAGCAGCTGGAGGAGGGAGGCTTCGATCTCTCCTACATGCGGAGCTCCACCCTCCATCGCCGGGTGAAGCGGCGGGCCGCGCTCCAGGGCTGCGCCGACCCCGCCGCCTATCTAGAGCGACTTAAGGCGAGCCCGGAGGAGGTCGAGACCCTCGCCCATGATCTCCTCGTGGGGGTGACCTCCTTCTTTCGCGACCCCGAGGTCTTCGAGGCGCTGCGCCGGAAGGTCTTCCCCGACCTGGTGCGGCGCTCCACCGAGAGCGAGCCCATCCGCATCTGGATCCCGGGCTGCTCGACCGGGCAGGAGGTGTACACGGTGGGGATGTGCCTCCTCGAGGCCCTCGACGCGGCGGGCCTCAAGCGGGACTTCCGCATCTTCGCCACCGACCTCAACGGCGAGGCGCTGAAGCACGCCTCGCGCGGGGAGTACACGGTCAGCGAGCTGCAGGACGTCCCCAAGACCCTCGGCACCCGCTACGTCGAGTATCGGGCAGGGGCGCTGTCGGTGAACGCCACCTTGCGCCGCTCGGTGCTGTTCGCGCTCCACAACCTGGTGAAGGATCCCCCCTTCACCCGCATCGACTTCCTGAGCTGCCGAAACCTCATCATCTATCTCAAGCCCGACGCGCGCCAAAAGGTGATGAACTCTCTCCTCACCGCCCTCAAGCCGGACACCGGGGTGCTCCTCCTGGGAAAGGCGGAGTCCATCAGCGCCGCCGAGCGCCACTTCGAGGAGATCGACACAAACCACAAGCTCTACCGCCGCACCGACCGGGTGGCCCCCGTCAATATAGCCAGCTCCGTGGCCCTGGTGGACCCGGTGCGGAGCGTGGTGAGCGCCGAGCCCCTGGGCCGCAGGAGCTACGCCGAGCTTCGAGCCGCGCAGGACGCCAAGATGCTCCGGGTCGTCCTGGAGACGAGCTTCGAGGGCGAGCGGCGGAGCGCCGCCCTCATCGACCAGGGAAACCGCCTCCTCGAGGTCATCACCGACCCGCAAGGCATCTTTCGCCTCCGCAAGGGTCGCCCGAGTGACGACCTCGCCCTGCTCCTCACCGGCCCCTTCTCGGCCGCCCTCCTCTCGGCACGGTCCCGCCTCGCCGAGGACGCCGACGCGCCCGCTCGGGTGATGGTGATGGACGCCAAGGGGGCCCATCCTCGCCACGAGCTCATCCTTCAGCAAATCTCGGTGCCGGGGGCTTCCTCCCGGAGCTACCTCCTGTCGGTGCGGGAGCTCGAGTCCCTCCACCCCGAGTCCGAGGGGGTGACCGACGAGGAGCACTCGGATCAGGTCTCGAACCTCATGGTGGAGCTGAGCCGCACCAAAGAGCGACTCAACGCCACCATCGAGCAGCTCCAGAGCACCAACGAGGAGCAGCAGTCGACCAACGAGGAGCTCATCGCCTCGAACGAGGAGCTTCAGAGCACCAACGAGGAGCTCCAGTCCCTCAACGAGGAGCTCTACACCGTCAACGTCGAGTTTCAGCGGAAGAACGAGGAGCTCCAGGTCGTGAACGCCGACCTCGACAACCTCCTCACCCACCTCACGGTGGCCACCCTGTTCCTCGACCGCGAGCTCCTCATCCGCAAGTTCAACCCCAGCATCACCCGGGTGGTGACCCTCCAGCCCCGGGACGTGGGCCGGCGCATCAACGACTTCGCCCCCCGCATCGAGGTCGACCTCCAGGGGGTGGCGGAGACGGTGCTCGCCTCGGGCCAGCTCATCGAGGAGGAGTTCCTGGATCGCGACGGCTCCTGGCTCCAGATGCGCGCCCATCCCTACATCGGGCCCCACGGGCAAGAGACGGGGGTGCTCATGACCTTCGTGGACGTCTCCCGCATCAAGGCCGCCGAGGAGAACGCCCGCTCGGTGTCCGAGCGCCTCACCAGCTCCAACGAGCGGCTCACCACCCAGTCGCGACAGCTCGAGGAGCTGTTCTCGATGGTGACCCACGATCTGAGGCGACCGCTCCTCGCCCTCGACGGCATGCTCAGCCTCGCCGGCGAGGCTCTCTCCGAGGGCCGAAACCCCTCCACTTTCCTCGAGCGCTCGCGCGCGCGAGTGGGAAGCCTCCGGTCGGTGGTGGGGGATCTGTCCTACTTCGTGCGGCTGAACCACGACCATCCCGCCCTCGAGACCTGGGACCTCGGGCCGTGGCTGGAGGAGGCGGTCGCCCCCTACGTCCCCCGAGCGGCAGAGCGCGGGGTGCGGCTGCAGGTGGTGTCGGAGGGGCTGGAGGCGCGCTTCGCCGCCTCCCTCGCCAGCCGCGTGGTGCGCAACCTGCTCGACAACGCCCTCACCCACGGCGCCTCCGCGGAGGAGCCCCGCGTCGAGGTCCGGGCCCAGACCGACGCCGGCCACCTTCACCTCGAGGTGGAGGACAACGGAGCGGGCGTCGCGCCGGAGTACCACGACCGAATCTTCGAGCTGTTCCGGCGCCTCGACCCCGAAAGCAGCGAAGGCACGGGAGTGGGGCTTACCGCGGTGCGGCGCATGGTGGAGCGGGTAGGGGGCTCCGTGAGCCTCTCCAGCGACGTCGGGGCGGGGGCCCGGTTCACGGTGCGCATCCCCCTCCGTGACCCCGACGAGATCGACGTCCCCCTGATGCCCGAGCGCACGCTGCTCGCCACCCGGGATCGCGAGATGGTGGAGTCGGTGGGCCGCGCCCTCCCCCAGGGCTGGCTCCACGTCGACCCCAACGAGACGAGCCTGGGCCCGTTACTCCAGGACGGCGTCCAGATCCTCCTCCTCGACCCCGGCTTCCCGGACGGCCACGGGCTGGATCTCCTCCCCTGGATCCGGGAGCAGGCGACCGGATCGTTGCCCATCATCTTGGTGTCCGAGGCCCTGGAGGGGCTCGACATCGCAGAGTTCGAGGAGTTCAACGTGCGCGGCTACGTCGATCTCCGCACCGCCGGCTCGCTGGCTCGGCTCGGTGAGCTCATGCGCTCGGTTTTGAAGGACACGACATGACCCAACCCCTCAGCATTTTGTTGGTCGACGACGACGAAGACTACTGGACCCTGATGAAGTCTATCTTCGAGCGGCCCGCGTTTCGGAACCGGGTGGAGCTGCGCTGGGTCAAGGACGGCGCGGAGGCCCTGCGGCATTTGGAAGACGGGGCGTCCGAAGGCGCCCGCCGGCCCGACCTGGTGCTCCTCGACGAGCGCATGCCCACCATGGACGGCACCCAGCTTCTCGAGCGCATCACCCTGAATCCTCGGCTCCGCTCCCTTCAGGTGTGCCTGATGGCCACCACCGGCGAGTCTGCCCTGGTGGAGCTGGCCCTCGGCCTCGGGGCGCGCTTCTGCATCGAAAAACCCACCGCCTTCGACGAGCTCGATCGGATGCTCACCCAGATCGTCGACTTTTACGGCACCGTGGCCCTCCTGCCCCGGCCGAGGAGCTGATCTGCCGTGCCCACCTACTCTCCGCAGGCGGTAGCCGAGCGCCTCGACTGGTGTCAGATAGGGCCCCGGGAGAGCGAGCTCATCGTGGCCTTCGCCAGGGCCCACGGGGAGATCGTGGGGGAGCTCGTCGCCGCCTTTTACGACCACATCCTCTCCTTCGATCGCTCGAAGCGCTTCTTTCACGACCCCGACACCCTGAGCCGAGTGAAGCGGCTTCAGCACGTGTACTTCGAGCGGATGCTGAGCGGGCAGTACGACGTCGAATACTTTGAAGACCGGCAGCGCATCGGCACCATCCACGCCCGCATCGGCCTCGGCGCGGAGTGGTTCATCGGCGCCTACGACATCCTCCTCAAGACCCTCTCCCTCCGCCTTCACACCTGGTACGAGGACGCGGAGACCCTCCGCGACATCTATCTCGCCTTTCAGCGGGTGGCCCACCTCGACATCGCCCTCGCCGTCGACGCCTACACCTCGGAGCGCGAGGACATCATCGCCCGTCAGCAGCGCCTCCTCACCGAGCTCCCCACCCCCGTCCTCACGTTGAAGGAAGGCCTGCTGCTCCTCCCCATCGTGGGGGCGCTCGACGCGGCCCGCACCCAGCGGCTGACCGAGGAGCTCCTGGAGGGGGTGAAGGGGCAGCGGGCCCGAGTGGTGGTGGTGGACGTCACGGGGGTCACCGAGCTCGACACGATGGTGGCCAACAACCTCGTGCAGGCCATCCGCGCCGCGGCCCTGATGGGGGCCGAGTCGGTGGTCACGGGGGTCAGCACCCAGGTGGCGCGGACCTTGGTGCGGCTCGGGGTCGACGTCGAGCAGCTCAACACGGTCGGGGACCTCCGGGCTGGGCTCGAGGCGGCCGAGCTGCGTCTCGCCGGGGGCTGACCCCATGAGCGCCGTCCCCATCCTCCGCCTCGGGCGGGCCCTGGTGGCCACGCTGAGGAGCGACCTGACCGACTCCGATCTCCTGGAGTTCGAAGAGGAGATCCTCGAGCGGGTGGGGGCGGAGAGCGCCCGCGGGGTCATCCTCGACCTCACCGCCTCCGACGTCCTCGATAGCTTCGGGGCCCGGGTGCTGCGAGACATCGCGGCCGGCATCTCCCTGCGCGGGGCCCGCGCGGTGGTGGTGGGGATCCAGCCCGAGGTGGCCCTGGCCATGGTCACCCTCGGCCTCGACCTCGAGGGGGTGCGCACCGCCCTCGACCTCGAGCGCGGGCTGGCCCTCCTGGAGCGGTCGTGATCGATCTCCCCGTCAACGGCGATCACGACGTGACCCTGTGCCGGCAGGCCACCCGAGACTTCGCCAAGAGCGTGGGGATGCGCCGCTCCGACAGCGCCCTCCTCACCACCGCCGTCTCCGAGCTCGCCCGAAACATCCTCCTCTACGCGGGCAAGGGGGTGCTCCATCTGAGGCTGGTGGAGGAGGGCGACCGCAAGGGCATCGAAGCGGAGGCGGAGGACAAAGGCCCCGGCATCGCCGACGTCGAGCTCGCGCTTCAGGACGGCTACTCCACCGGCCACGGCCTCGGGCTCGGCCTCCCCGGCTCCCGCCGACTGGTGGACGACTTCTCGATTCACTCCGAGCTCGGTCGCGGAACGCGGGTACGGGTGCTGAAATGGTGTCGCTGACGGTCGGGCCCTTTGACGTCGAGGTGGCCCTGCGCGCCAAAGCGGAGGTGTCCGGCGATACCTGGCTGGCCGCCCTCAGCGCCGAGGGGATCATGGTCGGGATGTTCGACGGGGCCGGATCCGGAGAGGCGGCGCGAGAGGTGTCGGCGCGCGCACGGTCCACGGTGAGCGCAGCCCGTCTGTCCGGGCAGCCGGTGGAGGCGCGGCTGGTCGCGGCCCACCTCGAACTTCAGGGCAGCCGAGGCTGCGTGGCCTCCATCGCCCTCATCGACCCGAACCGAGGCACCTTCTCCTGGGCGGGGGTGGGCAACGTGGACGGCGCCCTCCTCACCGCGGCTCGACCGCGCCGCCTCGTGAGCAGTCGAGGCATGCTGGGGGTGCGGACGCCGGATCCCATCCGCCCCGAAGCGCTGAGGTGGCGTAAAGGCGACCTGCTCGTGCTCGGCACCGACGGCGCCCGAAAGGCGTTCACGGCTTTGCCCGAGCGCGCTCCGGCGGTGGCTCGCGGCCTCGCCGCCCAGTGGCTCGAGGCCTTCGCCGACCCCCGGGACGACGCTGCCCTCATGGTGGTGAAGCTGTGAAGGACGACACCGCCCCCCTCCCCCGCTCGGCCCTCACCGACCCCGACGCGCTCCTCGACTGGGTCGATCGGGAAGAGCAAGAGCTCCTGCAGGCCCTGGGGGACACGCTCGGTGAGGAAGAGCAGCGAGCCGTGCGGGCCACCTTCGAGCGTCAGCGGGCGGTCCTCAGCGGCGCCTCCATGTACACGAGCGGCTACGACCATCTCGCGCGCCGAGTGGCGGTGGAGACGCGGGAGCGCCAGGAGTTCGAGACCGACCTCCGAGCTGTGACCCACAGCCTGTCTCTCGAGCGCACCCAGCTCGAAGCCCGCATCTCCCAGCGCACCGAGGCCCTCGAGGATCAGAACCGCCGGCTCGAGCGGGAGGTGGGCCTGCGGGAGAAGGCGGACCGGGCCCTTCGGCTCGCCAACCGCCGCATGCAGTGGGCCCTCGACACTGCCCGAGGGGGCTTTTGGAGCTTCGACGTGCAGAGCGGAGAGTACGAGCTGTCGGACGACTTCGCCCGCTTTCTCGGCCTGCCCCCGGAGCAAGCCACCTTCGAAGCCTGGCTTCACAAGATCCACCCCGAGGACCGCATCAACCACAACCTGGAGCCGCTCCTCACCGGCCGCGTGGCTCGGCTGTCCACCCACTACCGTCTCAGCCATCCCGTTCGCGGCGAGATCCTGGTGCAGGACAACAAGAACGCCCTCTTCGAGGAGGGGCAGCTCCGGGCCATCCACGGCTTCGTGTTCGACGTGTCGAGCGCCGACGCGGCTCAGCAGGAGCTGATGCGCCGGGGCACCGAGCTCGAGCGGGTGAGCTACGACGCGGATCGCCTGTCCCGCCTCGTGACCCATGACCTGCAGGAGCCCTTGCGGCAAATGCTCACCTTCGCGAGCATGATGAGCCCGAGCCCCGCGAGCCCCGACGCGGAGCGCCTCCGCGCCCTCATGGCCGCCACCCAGCGCATGCAGTCCAAGCTGAACCGGATGCGGGACTACGTCGAGGTGGGGCAGGTTTCCTTGCGGCGGGAGCGAATCCCCCTCGAGGAGCTCGTGGATCAGGCCGAGGAGCTCCTTCGGGCCCGCTACCCCAGCGTGGACTTCATCCTCTCCCGGCCGGCGGAAGCGACGCTCTACGGCGACGCCACCCTGCTCTTTCAGGCGCTCACCCAGCTCATCGAAAACGCCCTCCGCTTTCGGGACCTCGGGCGCCCCCTCGAGGTGTCGGTGGCCACCGCAGTGGCCGACGGCTTTCACCGGGTGGTGATCCGAGACAACGGGACGGGCCTCCCCGCCAAAAGCTGGGAAGCCGTGTTTCAGCCCATGTACCAGCTCGACCCCGGCCCGGAGGAGGACGGCCGCCACCTCGGCCTCGGCCTCGCCGTGGCCCGGCGCATCACCCAGCTCCACCGAGGCTGGGCCTACGTGAGCTGGAGCGAGGTGGGGCGAGGCACCGCCATCACCCTTCAGCTCCCCGTGGAGGAAGCGCCGTCCAAGCGTTCACGACGTCCTGAGCCGTGAACGGCTTGGTGAGGTAGGCGTCCATGCCCGCGTCCAGGCCCGCCTGGCGATGATGGGCGAGCACGTTGGCGGAGAGGCCGATCACCGTCAGTCCAGATTGCCGAGGATTCGAGCGAATCCGCCGCGTGGCCTCGAGCCCGTCCATGCCCGGCATCTGAACGTCCATCAACACGAGGTCGACGTCCTCGACCTCGAGGCGCTGGAGGGCGGACTCGCCGGACTCCGCGGTGAGCACCCTAACCCCGAGCCTCTTCAGCATGCGCTCCGCGATCTTTCGATTCACCGGGTTGTCGTCGACGACCAGCACCCGGCCGGGGAGGACACCTTCGGTTTCGGACCCAGGGTTGGACGAGGGGGCCGCGGCTTCGACGCGGGGAAGCTCGAACCAAAAACAGCTACCCCGGCCCGGCTCGGAGTCGACCCCGATGCGTCCCCCCATCAGCTCCACCAGGCGGCGGCTGATGCTGAGGCCGAGCCCCGTCCCCCCGAAGCGCCGAGCGATCCGCGCGTCGGCCTGTTGAAAGGGCAGAAACAGGCTCTCTCGGGCCTCCGGCGCGATGCCGATGCCGGTGTCTCGGACCTCGAAGCGCAACTTCCCCTCGCTCCCGTCCAGCGCCTCCACGGAGACCGCAACTTCGCCTTCAGCCGTGAACTTCACGGCGTTCCCGATGAGGTTGTTCAGGACCTGGCCGAGGCGCTGGACGGGAGCGAGGGGAAGTTGCGCTTCGAGGTCCGAGACACCGGCATCGGC